>JBBRRH010000078.1:0-18779 GCA_038201105.1 Nitrososphaera sp.
CTTGGGTGTTTGGCTAGTTACCTTTTCCTTAGAGTAAATTTATCTATTACTACTCCTTGTTTATCATAGAATTTTCCATCCAGTTTAGTACCGTTGTTTAGAAGATCGATACTTAGCAACCAAATCCCCTGTATTGAGCGGCCATATAAGGAAACCTCCCCAACAAGTCATAAAGTGGATGTCCTCCCGTTCCTACAACAAGATATACCTGCCCTGGTGGATCAAAGTATGTATTATTAGAGGAAATTCCGATAGCAGGATTTCCAGGATTAGAATAATTGTAAATGAGTGGGTAAGACCGTTGATAATTATGATTATGAGCTTGCAATACTAAATCTACACCATATTTATCAAAAAGTGGATGATAAATTATTCTGAACAAAATAGCAGGCGGATGTCTACTTAGTGAAGTGTACATTGGTGTATGAAACGCTATGATAGTCCATTTTATGTGTGGATTATTCGAAGCGTTCAAGAGATCATCTCTAACAAA
The DNA here is from genome assembly GCA_038201105.1 of Nitrososphaera sp. Taxonomy (GTDB): domain Archaea; phylum Thermoproteota; class Nitrososphaeria; order Nitrososphaerales; family Nitrososphaeraceae; genus TA-21. The sequence continues at coordinate 494 of JBBRRH010000078.1, forward strand.
TAAATACTGAGGAGATCCGTACGTATAATCAATTTCAGAATTCATGATTGTAAAGTGAACGTTTTCGTACTCAAACGAATAATATGTTTGTGTGAGGTGGAAATGAGTTAAATATTGAGACAACAATGAGGAAGGATTTCCTTCATCCTGTTCATGATTTCCAAAAAGAATCTTCAGTTTGCTCTCAATGGATTTTGTATCGTTAAACCAGCAATCTCCAGCTGTCGCATAGCTCAAATCCCCTAAAGCGAGAACAAGATTTGGATTAAGATGTTCTATCTTCTTAACCGTGTTTAAGGTATCTGCCCCAGTCTCCTACCGTATCGATACTAAAATTTGGTATAGTAATACCAAATGCAAAATGGTCTTCGGTTTGAAGTGTAGAAAAGGAGTTGAAGAATATTATCGATCTGCCAAAAACTGAAAATACAAGTATCATATTTGCATTATAATATGCCATTTTTATCAGGTGTTGCCTTTGCTTTGACAAATCATTTCAATGCCTTTTTGCATACTTAAAGTATGTGTCTAACAGGTTCCCAACAATAACATCAGATGCAGGCTCATAAAAATAACCATCTCTCTTTGTCCGGAGCTAAAAAAGAAGGGAAAAAGTTCAGAAAACATTGTCTTCAGGAAGTTGTGTTACTAGATTGTGTTGTATTTACTTCAGACACATTATTGCTTTGTTGTGCCATAGCAGAACTCATGTTTCCATTTATACTTGACATATTTCCTGCTTCTGTTGTCATCGATTGCATTTCTGATTCGCTTGAACTTATCTGACCTCGTATCGCTCCCTTTGGATATTTGTCAGTATGAATATTTACGTAAGCACTTCCATTGCCCATGAGAGTGATCAAATCAGAAATTTCCTTACCTTGCAGAGGACCTCGCAAGTCACCTTTTGTAATATTTCCGTTAAATCCTATCTTAGGAGGAGTCGCATTTCCTTTAGCTGACTTTGAATTGGACAATAAGGAAACTTCTATATCGCCGTTTTTGTCCAGTGGTTCCGTTGTGTATATGAGCCTGGTTTATTTTCTTTATTCCGATAACATTAATCCAATAAGATATCTGTGAATTATTCTCGTTTACTAGAAACTTTGCAGTTCCCGTTGAATTGGATTTATTCGCACTTCCTGAAAGTGTGGCAGAAAAAGATTGTACTCCTTGCTGTCCTTGGACCTTCGCCAGATTTAGAACCGTCGCCGTAGTCGCTACTAAAAGTACAGCTGCAAAAACCGAGACCACTGAAAATGTTATTTTTTGTCTCATTCTTAACAAATTTGCTTTATAGGTATAAAGTTTATTGGTACGATCTTCTAAATGTCCACCTTAAACTAGAAGCAAGTCGTGATGACGCTGATTTCATATCCTTATAACTGTCCCACAATACTTATATGAAAATTTATTCCTTCAGTTCATTGAAGGATATTATTGGTCATTGGTTTGCAAAACACTAGGAAAAAATATTTCTTTAGTATGGCGTTATTGACAATTATTATGATGTCGGCAATGGTTTCAATTTTATTTACTAGTCTTGTTTTCGGACAGTCCTCTACGATCTTGAACAATTCTGAGAAACTAAGAGAATTCCAGTCAACAACAACTGGATATGTAAAGTACGTAAAAAAATTAACGGGTAATAATCCACATGGCATCGCACAGCTAACTGATTCTTACGCTGCAAAAATAAAGTCAATATTTGACCGATCACCATCTTTAACCTTCGGTTGTAAGGCAAGCGATTGTATCAATTCACCTCAATCTACGAATCAATTGGGGACTTCTGGTAATCTCTTGCAAGATGCCAAAACCAAATTTCAGGAATTCAGGCTGCTTACTTTGCAATTTCGGAAAGACGTAACTCTTGCGACTGGTCCGTCCAATCCTGCACCCATCATTGGACAGCTCGTAGATATCTATGCCAAGAACGTTAAAGACATATTCAACTTTTAACTTGAAATGAGCTACAAATATAACCACTGATTGAATAATCGCTATACTACTAACTATCAGAAATCCCAGAAGAATAAGAATTAGAATTAGAAATCTTGTCCCAGTTTAACTTCTTAACCAATAGTTATTCCTTGATTGTGGTTAAACCTTGTGCCTTGCTATGGTAAATTAATTCAAATTAGAATTAATTATCAAAATGCAAGGTAATCTGATCTTTATCTTTCAACTGAATATCTGCGTAATCCAGATCACTTTGATTCTTGCCGTTGACAAATATATCAACATGGCCAGTGTAATTCCCGGCTAAAATGCCATCAAATGCGGTGGAATTAGTATTGTCAAATCTATTCCATATCTTAAAGAATTGCCCTAACGTAAAACTTTGATTTAGGGGGGATTCTATGTGTATCAGGCCACTGTCATCATGTGTATGTAGCCAGTAAATACATTTTGTTGGAATGATACCTATGCCAGCCGGAATCTTTCGTTGCTTCTCATCAACGATCATCGTAAGGTTAGTATGAGTATGAAATGTGAGATGTTCAACTATATCGCATTCTATCCCATTATTGGTGAGTTCTGGATAAGGTGTAGAAGATGAACCTAAAGCCTGACCGTTTACTTTAACTGGTTTGACCATACTCCCGCCAGTTATGACAATGACCATCAAAATGAGAAGCAGACTGATATATTTTAAATGATATGGGAGTCTCGAAAACTTATGCCCTTGCATCATTTGCATTGAGTCTGTGTATTTGTTAATTATTAAATCTTGGTCCTATTAGTGAGGGAGCCATCTTAAGCAACACGCAGACTTGATTCGTTCCATCATCGGGTTTTTTTCCTCAATTAATTTCTGTAAGTCCATTAGACAATAATGGAATATTGTCTTTAACGTCAAGCGCATCATTATTTGGCGCTAGTTATTAATGATGACTTTTGGCCCTGAACATTTAGTCTATGCTCTGCACTATGATGGACCTTTGTTTGCGAAAGGCAAATTGCACGCCAAACCGGCACCTTCTTGGCAGAAGATATTACCAAATTAGGATAATTAGTGAATATTTAAAAGTTAAAAAATATAGTTTAAGTTTAGCCATTATTTTAGAGGGGCTATACTTAAATGAAACTAGTTTAGACGAAAGGTAAAGTATTGAATCCTGAGGATGACCCCGAATACTGGAATAGTATGGGTTATTCACTTGCGCTGAACGGAAAGAGAGATAAGGCACAGAAATATTATGAAAAAACTCTCGAGATCGATCCAGACAATGTGGCCGCACTTAACAACCTTGCGAACATTTTATTAGATCAAGGGAAGGAAGACGAGGCTTTGAAATATCTGAAATATACTACACAGATGCATCCTGACTATGCGGAAGCATGGATCAACCTTGGTCTAATAAACGAGGAAGCAAACAAGGTAGACGAAGCCATGAAATGTTATGATAGGGCGAAGGATCTAGATCCGGGTAGTGCTGCCTTATGGCACAATAGAGGATATGCACTCAGACGACAAAACAAGTTTAGAGAGGCGATAGCAGATTATGACACATCTCTAAGACTTCGTCCGCTTCATATCAGTACTCTATTGGACAAGGCCTTTGCTCATATGAGTATTTCAGAAGCGGATGAGGCCGATAGATGCTATGACGAAGTCTTGAAAATAGAGCCAAAGCATGCAGAAGCCTTAGGAGACAAAGGTACCGTACAATTTGCAAGGGGAAATTACATAGAAGCCTTACTACTTTTTGATAAGTCGTTAAAAATGGAGCCAAACAATGCAAAGCTATTGAATTACAGACGCATTGCGTCTGAAAAAATAGCAGAGAATAACTAAAAATATGATTTAGGTATAATTCAGGCTTTTGTCTTCGATTGTATGGAATTGATAAATTGAATGACCGGAGTCTATATGATTCATTTTGATCTCCATTATTCATTAACAATTTTCACAAATAGTTCCAGCGTGTAACACGTTTTAAGGGACGCTCGGGCAGACAATGGGACTGGTTTGCGGTCTAAATCGCTTGCTCTTCTCGACTATTGCCTGAGTCTGTAAAGAATCTCCCTCTTCTTACAATGTTATATTGTGATTTTTGCGGACCCACAAGAAGTGAGCTGACTTTACAGTAGAATATTGAAGATAAAAGCGATATTCATAGGAAATAAGCTTGATACTTTCGATTTAGATTGACAATGCATCTTGAACTTGCACACATCGAAAGCTTGCACAATGCTGTTACTATTTGCAATATCATATTCTCAAACTCATCAATATCAATGTTAGATTATTGAAGAAATTGATCTTATACTCCATAAATAACTATATACTTCCCACTAGTCTACTAGCTTCCATTGCAGCAAAGTTTAATATTTTTCAAGACAAGGGAGTATGCCAATTCAAACCATCGCTGGTGGGTCAACTATCCTAACACATTCCTCGGATCACCAGTTTTCGTGAGGATTTCCTCAGGGGGGTGCGTAGCGGCGTAAATGATACCCCTACTTTTTTCTTAAATGGTATACGTTACGATAATTCCTGGGATTATGAGACACTATTAGTAACACTTGTCCATGTCATTAAGGAAAACCAATTAGCTGACATGTGAGCCTTGAATAACAACAGTAAGCTGACATAATATTTAATTATTATCTTGATTTCGATCCCATGTTTAATTTTGCCATGACCTTATTCGCTGTTAGTGGAATTACCCGGATCGTTTTCTCCTTCTGCCTCAAATCACTTGAATTACCATATGGTAAGACCAAAAAACAATACACTCCAGTCTAATTGACGCCCTGAATTCTATGAATCGGTGCTTTGAGCTTGTATTCAAAAAGATTTGCAATATTATTTAGGTCCGTCACGTTTCCGCCAACAATTCTAGCTATTCCTAAATCTACTGCTTTTTGTAAGTTTGATTGTCCTAGCAGGATCTCCTTTAGCGTATCTGAATTTGTGTAGAGTGCGATATCATATTTAGTTGGAAATGAATCTTTGTATTCTAAGACGGCACGCCGTATTTCTAGTGTATATCCTTCTTTAGTATCATTTAAATAGATCCCAAGAGTTGCCGTTGTATTTTGACTTTTTAATGGATCTAATCTATATTGTAGGAGAGATAGAATATCCTTGATAGGAACTGTTGCTATTACCTCGTCAATTGTGTTGTATTTCGGTTGATTCATGATTGTTGTTGCATTTATATTTCCTTCAAGAATGTTGGCCTGAATGAGATACCAGTTTCTAGCGCCAGAAGTCGGACTTTCCCAACCCATTATCCTCAACGCCCCGGCTTTTAATAATTTTGCTTCCACATTGTCAGGATATGCATATAATACATATGTCGCTAGTTCAGCTGCCCAGTTGTAGTCTCCATCCTTTATCGATGCACGTATTAGAGAAATAGCCCTATCCGATCCCCCTACCGACTGAACAATTTTATTTCCTCTCTCTTTGGGTGTAACAGGGTTAAACCAAGTAGCGTCGCCTGTATTCCAACCAACAAGCCCGGAATAAATCCCCTTAACAGACCACGAAAGCTGACCGTATCTTTCCTGCAACCAAGGGTGATCTCTTAGATATTGTGGAAGCATGACAGCCTGAACCAGCTCGTCTGGCGTTAAACCCTTATTAATAAAACGAACAGTTTGATCATATACATAAGCTATTCCATCCCTGTAGGAAGTTAAGACATCCGTAACGTTCTCATACCCTAGAACCGGCACGGTATGACTTGGAATAAGATATGAAGCATTTAGAGAACGCATTTTATCCAGAGAACCTATCCATTGTGGAACATCTTTATATTTTGCACCTGTCATGGAACTCAATTCTGGAAATGCTCGGTAAATGTTATCGCCCGCAAACAGTACTCTTGTTTTAGGTAACCAGACAATTATGTTATCAGGAGTTTCCCCTGGAGCGTGCACCAGTTTAATGTTTACACCAGAAATATCCATGACAAGAGTTTCGTTAAAAAAGATAGTGGGTTTAATAAAAGATCTATTTCCACTCATCCAGGAAGGTCCGATCCCATAGCTAATTACACTGTCAGTATCATTCTTAGGAAGCAATAGCCCTCCCCAAAAAATATTCGCAATACTTCGCTGTTGGGCGAGCATTCCATAGGATGCATAGTAACTACCCAGGATTGATTCTTGTGCAATAACATCTACCTTAGCCCCTGTTTTCAAACCATCTTCAACAAATATGCCAGCTCCACCTGTGTGATCGGGGTGAGAGTTCGTATAAATGACTGCACCTATCGGTTTGCTAGTTATATTTCGAAATGCCTGAAGAATCTTTTGGGCCTGGTCAACATTATTCCCTGTATCTACGATTATTATACCGTCACTGCCTTCTATCATCATCACATTGGCAACTCCGTAACCAATCGCAGAATAGATACCATCAGTGACTTTCTCTACTCTTGGAGATGAAAATATCTTGGCTTGTTCGACGGCAGAAGGATTTTCCCAACTAATGTTCGGGTAAGGAAGTGCCTCATTATTTTGGTTAGTATTATTAGATAATATTGAAAATGATGTATGATTATTATTTTCTAAAGACTTGTTAATGCCATTACTATGATCTAACGGATAGGATAACTGGAAATAACCCAAACCCAATATTATCAACGAGGTAAAAACAATTGTGCCAGCATACAAATCAATTAAAGAGCTGAAGTACTTGCTAATCCCAGTGCTCACCAGCTTCAAAAATATTGCGTATTATATAACCATTTGCCAGAAAAGATTATAATCTTCATTATGAGTAGTTTTGTTGTAATGCTGAAATATTACTTTTTTCTGGTAACTGGAATATTTTTAGTTACAGGACTTATGTTCTCTTATCTATCAGAATTTCAAAAGGCACATGCATTTCCGATAGGCGGGGGCGGAGGTGCCTCCACACCTCAACCTAGTTCTGGAGGCAGTCCTCAAATATCATCTGGAAAGACATCGCCACCTCAACCTAGTTCTGGAGGCAGTCCTCAAATATCATCTGGAAAGACATTGCCACCTCAACCTAGTTCTGGAGGCAGTCCTCAAATATCATCTGGAAAGACATCCACAATCAAACAACCTAATTGCGTATCACAAGGTTCTTGTACAGGTACAAATGATGCTACGAACCTGAAACCAACCACAAACGCAGAATCAAAGAATTCAGTTCAAGGGGGGTCTGTGACTGGTAAACCCAATCAGGGCGGGTCTGCAAATATTAATACTAATTCAAAAGTTGTAACCAATCCAAACACTGCAATCATCACCAATCCAGATGTTGCAGTCAAACAAAATAATGTAGACGTAAATGTAGACGGAAACAGTGAAGCTGATAGCAACAGTGATGGGAATGACGAAACTAATAATTACTATTATACCAGTCAACCGACCGCAGAACAGACAACTAATTATTACTATCAACAGGAAACTAATAATGCCAATGGCCAGGATAGTACATCTAACACTGGCAATGAAAATCCACAGGTAATCTACAATAACTCAATAATAAATCCAATTATGCCAGTAATGAATTTGGTAGGTGCCGATGCTGGAGCTAATACTATCTCTGGGATAGTAGATGGAAAATCAGGTCAGACATTAGATCTTATAGGAACTAGTAATAAAAATTATGTGCAGATCAAAAGTGATTCAAACGTTACGCTTTCGCAACAAGAAATAACCCTAGGACAAGATGATTCATTAACTCTGACATTTAATGAGGCGACAGGCAAATGGATTGAAACAACTCATACAAATAATAGTAATTAGCGCCTTTAACTTTTATCTTAAACACATTATGTGATCTTGGACGGACATTTATTTTTCGAAAATATAATTTTGGCAGCTCGTATGAACGTCTTAATAATTGACATCACTTCTTGTAGCTTTACCTAATAATTTAAGGGATGGTGTTTTAGACTCTGCTTGTAACTCATGGGAATAATCAAATCACTGTGTTAAATGGCCGTCCTGCTATTCGCACATAATTTATTTATTTTTTCTAGACCATAATAAGGTGGAAAAGAAGTCTCTACAGAATCTCAGAAGTCTATAGTTCCAAGTCTACCATTTTGATAATCTTTAACGGCCTGATTAATCTCCTCGTTACTATTCATTACGAATGGCCCATATCGGGCTACCGGTTCATTCAAAGGTATTCCAGCAATAAAGAGAATTTCTAAAGGAGATTTTGAATTGGGTGTTTACCTCATAGACAGTTATTTCCCATCTTTTTTGAATATGACAGCCATACCCATTTCTGCTTCTATTCGATCTTTACCGAAGTGGCCTTTTCCCTTAATTACATGGCAAAATACATTGTAACTGCTTGGGATTGCCTGCGAATATTAATTTGTGACACTATACTGGAGTTTATCGGAGTATTTTCGAATCTCTACCATAAATATCAAACTAACAACAATGAAAACTCACACGCTCAGTTTTGTGACAATATATTGCAGTATATGGCAGTTTTTTGTAATTTCAAAGTACAAGACACGGGTGATTTATAGGGATGATACCAAAAGGAGTATGAGGAAATAAGAGATCAAGGTCAGAAACAAATAAGATTAAGGAGAAAATTAGAGCTCTTATCTACAGCGAAGATCCTTTTTACACTGATGAGGAAGTGGTAGCTAGAATAAAAATCCCTGAGAGAACTTTTAACTGATATAAATCACAATTGGCTTCAAAAATGTAGAAATGCACTTGAGACACATTAGTGGTTGCACGTTGTGTGTGTAAAGTAGGTAACATAACGTATGATGAACAGACACATATTCGTACAATGAATGGAAACTCAAAATGTTAGCAGGCAGTCCGTCTATAGATACTATAGTTGGTTCTCCGAAACTATTTGAAAGACGTAGTTAATTATTTTAAGCAGTTACTCAATGAAATGAGCGATTGATAGAAGCCATCATGGGTGAGAATGAGATAAGTAAGATCAGTGAAGGATTGAAGAAGATAGGCATAGGGGGTATACCAGCCTTCAAGGTAAAAGGGCGCGGAAAAACCACCCCCTGAAAGCATTCACGCTTCATTGGGAACTGAGATCTATACACCTGAATTCAGTGATAAATACATAGTTTTACTCGTTTTGCCAGATACGAAAATGGACGAAGCTATCAACATAATAAAAACGAATTGTAAAATTGGCAAGGTGTTTGTTACTCCTGTAATACGTGCTGTTGATCTTGCTACCGGAGCTGAAGCTGAAGAAGCTATATGACAACGACCAAGTATCGTATCTTTCCATCAACGATTGATGCTTACACCCCTAGGGAATTGCACCATTTAAAATCCCTGTGTCTACCTCTTCTGCTGCTAAGGTGCATTATTATGTGATAGAAGTAACTGCAGGCCCTGACACGAGCAAAATTTATCTTCCAAAAATGAGCAAATAGAAGCGTGCCGAAGTTCAACTCTCTTTTTTATGTTTTATTTTTGGTATAAGATGAAGTTTACGGTACGTTTTTAGACATTTAGGAAATAGATATGAGACAGAATAAGCAAGAACTGAGCTGGGATTGTTTTTTTGTAACACAGTTTACTGGAAATACCTTAAATATTGAAAATGTGTAAGCGTGTTGGAGGTTAACAAAAATTATAATAGTACGATGCCCTGTCTGTGATGAAACTCGTTCCTCTAATGACGAAATTAAGAAACATCTAGAAGCCGATCATAATGCGCAACCAGCAATCGCTAATCTTATTATAAAAATGCTACAGGAGCTTCAACAAATGATCACAACAAATATTGAGCTAAAAAGGGAGTTGAACGAACTTAGACAGAGGTTTACAGGTGAGTCTCAAACGTAGCAACTTAGAAACTAGTGATTCGATATATTAATTACCTAAAAGAGAACTTCCTCACATAAATTGACTTCAATGAATTACCAATAGATTAAAGAACTGACTAGTTGTAATCCCAACCCATTTTTTACCAAGACTATACCAACGAAATTACTCTTGGGATGAAGCGTACTCATCACATTTCCTAATTTATCCCACTTGGATTAAAAACTACTTCCACTTGGTTTCACCATCTTAATTGCAAATAAGACGATTATAACACCGGCTATCTCCATGATTATTCCTGAATTATTTACCCAGGTAGCAATTGTTAGCAGTTATTTCACCATACTCAAACTCAAACTACCAAGATTCATGTCTTGAATTTTTTTCCGTTTCATACTTATGCTTCGCCAGGTCCTGCACGGTGTGTTTATAGATTAAATGGTCATAGTAGGAAAATAGAAACTTAGTTTCCTTACATATAGGGCATTCACAAAACCCCTTCTTCATGAAGCATTCTTCACAAATTAATCTGACGGTATTACCGGTAGAATCCATTTGTTCATGGACAGGTTTTTCTTCTCGGCAGATACTACATCTTGCTATCTTACCGATTTTACTCGATATTGTTTTTCATTGTGATAATAGATTTAAGTATTGATCCTCTGATACCGGCTTAATCGATTATCTCTTCAACTAGCACCTTTAGCGGATTCTTCAATTTTTGAAATTGCGTCATGGTCTTCTTTTGGTACTATGATTATGACTATATTCCCTTGAGGGCTGTATTTAGCGACAAACGTCATCTACTTGCCCATTTCTAAAGTAGCCTTTGGCATACCTCAATATATTATGTTGTGGATATATAATGGACTATTGTCAATCACAAGGTGATTTCAAGGCGAATGATTGTGAAACTTTCTAATTCCTTTCTTTTAATTTAAGAGGTAGACTGATTGTCATCGCCGGCTAAACACGATTGATATTCTGCATGATATACAGAAATAGAATTGATACGATAAAATAATATGAAGTGCTATCATAATTTGGTACTATCTTTTGCCATAAAGTTGTACCCTCTGGTGGGCCATTGCCTCTCACAGGACAAGGTCCACCAGGGTCTCTAACCTAATAAAGTTAAGAAATAGATTGATTGTCATCGAATCAACCTCCCATAGTGTGTAAACCCTGTAAAATAACAGTTTAGCCATAGTCCATGCTATTTTTTTGTATCACTTAAATGGCACCTAATTACTATTTAACCACACAGTAATTTATCATTAATCTGATTCGCTCCGCCGAAATATTAAGCTCATCAGCAACAATTGCATTTACCTACAATGCAAGTGAATGAATTGAAAGCTGTTTCAGTGCTTCATGTCATTTATAGATCCCAACCTTTCTTCCCCGCATGTAATTCATAGTTCCAAAAATTCCCATCAAAGCTGCAGGAACTCCAAATGCAACTGGCAAAATGTTACCGGGATTTAGATTTAATTTTGGGGCTACACTCAGAGAAATCTTTGTACTAGTGACAGGAGGCGAGTAAGGATCGCTATCTTTATTGAACAGGATTGAAATTGTATATGAACCAGCCTTAACTAACCTTACATTCCATTCCAAGGGAAGGGATTGACCCGATTCGATTGAGGGTATGTAAAGTCCTTTTTCGGCACTCCAGTCCTCTAAATCTACTGGAACTCTATCTTTGACGTCAACTATTGATATGTAAGCAATTCCCCCTCTGTTAGTTTCGTTAGAACTATTTGAATGGTTTAGCTTAGTTATAATCCCCTCAATCTTTATAAATTGTCCAGCAATTCCATGAACAGTATGCGAAGATAACACATCGATCTTCATATCATTTTGTGTCGGAGGCATTGATTCTGATCCTGAAGACAGCATCTGTACTCCAAATGCAGCAGAAACCAAAAGCGAGGTAGTAACGCAAGCAAACAGGAAGACCAACGAACATATACAGACAATGCCAACTTTCGTGCAGTTCCGATAGACAGAACTTTCGTTCCATGTGGAGGGATCTGCTTTCATTCTGCGCTCTTTACCTCAAATTTTTTAGTAAACACAATAAATATGAAAGTGCAAATAAAAGTAAAAGCGATGACAGGCCATATATGCGATATCTGTTGAAGGAATGTTTGTTCATTGTCAACAAGTACGCTGTCTAAAGAATTCATTGCATGGGAAACAGGATTAATATTTTCTAGAGCTAAACCGAAATCAGTCTTCTTAAGAGAAGTTCCAAAGAACAAGGATGGAGCTAACAGAATTAGGACGATCATAAGCGTTGTCATTATGCTATTTTTTGAAGATTTCAGTCTCCAGGAAATTACTATTGAAATCATTGAAATTGCGGTTACCAGCAGGGTTCCGTATAGACCCACATAAAGCACAGCTGATAACGCTAAATTTGTCCCGCTGGCAACAACAATCAGGTAAGGGATTGATACCAAATACAATATAGCCCAGATGGTAACGATCGATAACATTTTCTGTATTGCTATCTGCCTGTGAGTAATAGGAGTTAGGAGCAAGCTCTCCAAAGTGCCAGACTCTATTTCTGAGGATATAGCAGAGGATGCACTGACAGCAGACATTGCTATTCCTAGCGCAATAATAACTTCACCCAATGTAAATAGCATTTCGCCCTGGTCTAACAAACTAAGCTCTTTGTCTGTCAACAGTAGATATGCGACCAGACTAAAGATGAGGGAAGCAGCAACTATCCAAGCGCTACCACGCCATGAATAAAAGCTGCCAGAAATTTCGTGATGATAGAGCATCATTTGTTTTCAGTTATACTCCGAAGACTGTTCTATTTTCAACTTGTTTTTATTGCCAGAAGTGTTCTTTTGTGAATATTCTTTGGTCCCTGTGAGCTTGAAAAACACATCTTCTAGACTCATTTCGGATCTGCGGACTTCGTATATTTGTAAACCAATATTCTTGATTGCATCAAGAATTTCATTTATTGATTCAGAAATTCCTTCAAAAATAAATACGTCTAGGATGTTATTATTTTTCCCAGCATTAATCTCAAACCTATAGTGAAGATTCGATAGTTTCTTCTCTAATTCTTCAGAATTCAAGATGCTAACCACTATTCCATTTGAACCGCCAGCTAGTTTTCTGAGCTCCTCGATACTTCCTTGAGCTACCAACTCTCCATGATCTACAATTGCCATCCTATTACATAATGAATAAACATCGCCTAATGCGTGTGACGATAGGAATATCGTAACTCCTTTTTCATGATTAAGTTCCAACAGTATTTTTTGTATATCTTGTTGACCCTTCGGATCCAGACCTAGGGTTGGTTCATCTAGGAAAATGATTTGGGGTTCGTTTATCAGAGATCTTGCAAGACCAAGTCTCTGTTTCATTCCTCTAGAGTAGTAACCAATCGGGGCAGAAGACCTATCTGCTAGTCCGACACTCTCCAAGAGATCTCTTGTTCTTCTCATAGCTACCGATCGTTCAATTTTATATAAAGCTGCAAAGTGGAGTAAATATTCTTCAGCATTCATCCAGTTGTAAAATCCAGAGCTTTCAGGGAGCAGCCCTATAATCTTTCTTATTGTTGTACTATCTTTAACAATATCTAAACCAGCGACCTTTGCGTGTCCAGCACTGGGAGATAGAAGGCCACACAACATTCTAATTGTTGTAGTCTTACCTGCTCCGTTCGGTCCAAGGAATCCGAAAATGTCGCCCTGATTGACATCCATCGTCAAAGAGTCCACTGCCCGAAAATTTCTGTATGTCTTAGTTAGGCCTATACAAGAAATGCTGTTATTATTATTGTTCATCTTTTTGGTTCCCTGTCTGATTTAGAAAGGTCATCCTTAAATCGCGTACCTGAAATATCCAATTTGTCGGATGGATTCTTCTTTGTTCTTCCACGATTTCGGTCACCGTTGGCATAAAGTTCCAGCGGATTCCTCGTTTTCCACATTAAGCTAACCATGATCCCAATTACACCAAAAATTACAAGCATCCAGCTAACCCATGTGTTAGTGGTCTCTTCACCATCCGGAACGTCATACAAAAATTTGAAATACAATCCTCCAAATATCAATATGGCGGAAAAAACTGTTACAAGATATTTCATTTCCAACTTGTTTTATCACTACTTTTTCCTATTGTCCCAGCCACTTAAAGCTCTGCAATACGGACCCTCTCGTTGAATTATTTTGTTCATACCCTGGAATGGGACTCGAAATTGTTATAACGCCTGCTTGATCCTGTCCTTCAATAAAGACTTTCATTGTTTTTAAATCCTGGGTAGAGTTCTTCCACGTATACACAAGGTCCCAAGCTCTGTTCTTCCCTAATTGAAGATGTCCGGAGCCAACCAATTTATAGCCAGCTAAGGAAGATTTCAGAGCTGGTTCAGCATGGGTTAGAGTGTATAATTGGACATTGGTATCATCCGGAATGTCCTGGAGGTCTACCAGAAACGTCAATGGTGATTTAGTGGCACTATAACTACCTGGTTTGTCACCATGAATTACGTCCGCACCTCCTGGGAACCCAATTGAGTAATAATTCTCAGGGGTGTCCCTATTTTCATAGACATCTAACGCAGACATTGTCGTCTGAGACTTTACAGAATCTTGTGAAATCTGTGATGTAGTATTGCGAGCAGTTGAACTATTATTAGATATCGGGACAATGGAAACGACATTAACGAATGAAGCTTTTACTCTGATCAGATGGATATTGTGATTGGTTGAACTGTTGGATATAGGTAACTTTGTACTTTCTGAAGGTGAACTATTGTTAGATATGGTCGAAGGCAATATTATTTTTTTCACTGGCTGAATCTTTGTTCCTGCTTTTGGTGATGATGGATTAGATCCCATAAATGAATAGAGGGAGAATCCCACGATCATAACAATGCCTATTGCCAGGATAAATAGACGCGATTTATCCAATTGTAAATAACCCCATAGATTTCAAATATTCACGCAAAGGATGCACAGATCGTTCTCCCGTACTTTCTACATCTCGAATTAGCATCATGATATCACTGGGATACCACCCGATTTTATATTAAAGTTGAGGTACACTTAGCTAAATAAGGACGATCATTTTTGTATTTCAAGTCGTTAATCGCAGGTAGCAAACCCGCATATCTAACACAAATAAGCGATGTATGAACATTTAATAATTATCTCTGCACAGTAACTAAACTTGGGATTTACTCGTAGGCCAAATATCTTTTTTTATTCTTTTTATGTATCGATAGATCCTCATTAAGAGATATATGTGCAACAACAGAAACAAAGGACATGAAGCATCCCTTGGGATAATTCTACACGGGTGCCGATTTCCTGACTACTTTGTCTTTTCTAACTATCGCTAAGAAGAACAGGGACAAAGCAATGAAACTCGTAATTGCTAACATCATTTCCAAAAGTGAAGATTCTATGTCGGGCATAAAGAGATCAAGTCGTGAAAGTATAATGCGGACTGCAAATAATCCAAATGCAATCGCCACAAATAAGATTTTCTTAAGTTTTACTCTCCGATATGCGATTAATGACAAAACAAAGAGAATGGCTGCAAAAATTCCGCTTCCAAAATCGAATATTTCTGCAACATCTCCTTTGTCGAGAGTATCAGGATTGTCACCGAAGGCATACGCACATGGCAAATTTGTATTGATGAAAATAGCAAAAATGACCGAAAACAAGGCGATCACATCCATTAGATTCATGTTGCTATCAGGCCTACAAAACATAATCATTCCCCTTGTTATCGGGTAACGTTGAGGACGATATATCCAAGAACAAATCAACAAGCCGGATAGAAAGTTTATCCCATATTGTTGGATAAAATGACCTTAAGAGTGCAGTAATTTCCTTCAGATCTCCTTTAATTTTATACTTTACAAATCTGCCATCTTTACGATTATACACAAGTCCTATTTCTATGAGGCGTGCCATATGCCAGTTAATAGTTGGAGGGGCAAATCCCAGGTGCTTGGCTATTTCGCCTTGCGAAGCGCCCGGATTTTCTATAAGATAAAGCAATATGGATCGGGGGGTCTCCTGTCTAAGAATAGCAAGAATAGATTCCTGCCTTTCTTCAAGAATCGATGCTATATAGTAAACTTTGTATATGTTCATCCTCCGGGATCTTATAGAACCCGACTTTTCTAAGAAAGTGAGATGATGTTGGATATCGCCCACGCCTAATGAGAGCTCCTTACTAATTTTTCTAAGGTGTGAGCCGGGGTAGGTCTCGATGTAATGGTAAACGAGTTCTCTATTATTCGTAATAGCCTGCCCGTCTGTATCACCATTGTACAATCATTTATTACCCACTTTTTCTCCTTTTGTCCCGCATGTTAACTTTACTCTTAATGCACTGAGACTATTTTCTTGTTTGTGGTACAGTTATCTAAATATTAATATCCTTTGTTATGAAAGTCAGTATATCTTGTCCTTATAGTATAGTAGTCGCGAAACGATTAATGGAATAAATTAAGTCTGTCTGCTTTCATGCAGTCCAACTCTAAGGTCTTTTGACCCATGCCTAGTCTTTGCAGCAGTTTCAGAGCTATTGATTAAATTCAACTCACCTTACATATCTGGCCAAACTGGAGTTACTTGAGGAAAACCATCGTTTGACATTGTCGCTAAAAAGGCAAGATTTCTGTTACTAAAGAGTTCAAATTGATTTGCAACATCTGTGCATACCAGAACATTTAGGAATCAACCGTAAAGAGGATGGAATAGAGAGAGGCTATTTTAGAGCGTTGCGACGATTTATTATACAACTCTTAGTTAACCTGTTACTAATAGAGTATAGTGCCCATATCAGAAGCGCTAGGGACAGAAACCGCAAGGGTGTTTGATAGTTGGACAAAAAAGTAGATGCAAATATTCCTGCTCCGCCAAATGTGGAAACTAAAACAAATCCTAACGAAGAACAACTGGCACATGTGCTTGAAAGCACGCTCACAGTTGACCCCGAGAAAAATGACATCATGCTTATCTTCAACTTGGAGTGCCTTAACACATACACGTTCATGCTTACAACAACCCCTAAAAGTATCGAAGTTATATTTGAAAGTATAAAACCTACGACTGCGTCATCTGGTAAATAGAATATTACTATCGGTGAAAAGAACAGCAATTGATCAAATACATTGAAGATAATCCAAAATATTGATGCTATTCCGCCAGCGATTACCACATACATCCAGTTTGAAAATACCATCTTGAAGGGCATATTGAGGCGCTCGAGTACAGCAGAGATTGTTTTTTTGCCTGTCATTAGCAAACTAACCTCCAGATAGTTTCTTTTCAATTATGGCTTGAAATGAACGAAATGGATATGCTCCTGGTAACATTTCTCGGTCAGAACCGTCACCCCTTTGTATTATGAAGGTAGGAGTTCCCTGAAAGCCTGATGCAATCGCAAAGTTAGTATCATTTTCAACAAAAAACTTGTATTTTTGGCTGTCAAGACACGAATTAAATTCATGTGCATTCATTCCAGGAATACCTGCCGCAAATTTCTTTAAATTTTCGACACCTGCCCAGCCAGAATTCCCTTCGCCTTGATTATTATATAATATTTCATAGAAGTTCCAGAACTTTCCTTGGTCATTGGCACACTGGGAAGCAAATGCTGCACTGAATGAATCAGTACCATGGGTAACAAAATGCTTGAAAATCAAATTTACTTTGCCTGTTTGAAAATATGTCATGTTGAGTAGTGGTTCAGTTTGTTTTGCAAACCTACCGCAGAAATGACATTGAAAGTCACCAAATTCGACTACTGTAATGGGAGCAGACCTATTTCCAAATACTGGAGATCCCTTTGTCATTATACTGGATAAAGAAACATTATTGGTTTTGCTGGAAATATCGACTGCTTGGGTTACGTTAGGATGTTCACCTGCGGGTGAAAAGCCATTCTGGACGCTGGTATTTTCTTCATGGGACCGTTCTTGTGCAGTTTGTGTTCCTGTTTCGGCAGCCATTGCTAGGTGACGTGATTCTAATCTATTTGGGGTAGCAATCTGAAAATAAACAAAATGTAGAAACTAGACTTAAGGCGAGGATGATATAGACACCTGTCAACCTAGTTGCACATCTCAAGATATAAAATTTAATTTATTCACAGAAGTATGCTGTTGCTTTTTTACCATCATGTTTCAGGTGCTGAAGGTTTTGGGAGTTACCTTCTCTTTTCTAACAATTGCAACAAAGAACAGTGACAGAGCTACAAAACTCATGAGAGCTAATATCATTTCCAAAAAGGATGATTCTAACTCGAAAAAAAAGAGATCTAGTTGGGTAAATATAACATGTAGTGCAAATAGGCCGAATGCAATAGATACAAACAAGATCCTTTTTAACCTTACAGCATTATAGGCGATTAATGACAAAACAAAAAGTATTGCCGCAAATATGCCACTTCCAAAATCAAATATTTGTGCAACATCTGCTTTGTCAAGAGTGTCCGGAATGTCAGTGTA
>JBBRRH010000079.1:0-18695 GCA_038201105.1 Nitrososphaera sp.
AAGCTGTCCACTTAAGCCATTCTGAACCATCTTGACAACTAATTCAATTGCTTTTTCTGTATCAAGTACGATGGAACTCAGGACTGTATTTGGTGCCAATTTGTTTTGATCGACTATATATCCAAATGCGAATTTGCCTTTATCTTTAGCCGCCTCGATCACTCCCTTGCCAGAAAGATCTGCCGCTTGGAACAAAAAATCAGCACCCTTATCTATCAAAGACAATGCAGCCTCTTTACCTTTGAAAGGACTTTGAAAATCGCCAATATATATACAGGTTATTTTCACATTGGGATTGGTCAGTTTAGCGCCTTGTTTAAATCCCTCAAATAAATTAATAATATTAGGATACGCCTTCCCGCCTACACATCCAAGAGAATTGGTTTCTGTCATAAGTCCTGCAACGGCACCTAACAAGAATGAGCCTTCCTGCTGCATAGGAAAAATAGACGACACGTTCGTCGAGTTTGTAAGTCCATTAAATACGATAAAGGTAGTATTAGGATAGTCATTAGATATCTTGGAAACCGGATCACCCCATTCAATGCCTTGAGCAATAATAATGTCGTTTCCAGTCTCCGCCGCACGCCTTAATGCTGGTTCTATGTCGGAAATCGAAACATTTTCTTTTGTTATCAAGTCAAAGCCATATTTATTTTTCAAGATTTGGGATGCGTTATAAGCAGATGTACCCCATGCGCCATCGGTGAAACGAGTATTGGTTAACAAAGCAACTTTCAGGTGCTTGCTGGCCTGGGCCCACGCATGCATAGTAACTTGTGTGAGGTGGCTAACTATAGTCGCTGCAATCAGACTTGTGCATATTAACAAAGCAAATAGGCTATTGACAAATAGGACCCTTTTTAACAATGTCATCGTTCTTTTTATTTTGTGAAAGTATTATAGTTTACTCAAACTGAACTCGAACTATGAAATATTATTAAAACTAAAGATATTTAGAGACTGAAATTGATTTTCGTTATGAAGATTTTTCTAAGACTATAGACATCCTCACGGCATCCAGACCATCAAAAAATTACGTGGCAAATCATGAAGATACACAGCAAGAGATAAAACAATTACATTGGCGCAGTATGATTAGTATTCGAGTACCAAGCGAGCAAAACAAGTATTGAAGGTCATAAAATAATATTTATTTTAGTTTGGTTTTAATCTAGATCTAACTGGGCGCAAGCCAACTGCATTCTGCCACATAGTTTTTATGAATGACTGATCTCATAATCATCTATCTATAGTGTACTTGCTAGATGCAAACTTCAACTCAAATGACAAGATGTATGATTTCAAAACAATAAACTTGCAGACTTAATCAAGTTTTGTGAATGGGGAAAGAAACATCCTTTTTGCGATGATTATTGTTTCAGTATTTTGATTTAGATCATATATTACATTACGGAGTACATTTAGGTTACAAAAGGTGGATATTTGGATTACTGGAAATTATACTTTACTTTCAATCTCTAAAAAAGGATCTTCGATAATACTAACGATAATAGTAACGATGTGATTATCAGTTTCTCTTTCTGTCGTAAAACAGTGCCTTGCCATTCAGTCCGTGATGTTACCGATTCGGTAGACTCAATTAGTTTGCACGTTGGTTATAGTTTCAAAATCTTCCTTAATTTGGAATAAAAATATATATATCTTTCTGAGGTCCTGATATATGCCGAGTTTGACTTGTCAAAATATGAGGAACAGGAAAATCATTGACTGACTTGGCCTCTAATTTCTCCATCTGGATAGTCACTGCTATTTACATTTACATAAATTCGTCCATTCTGCATCAGACTCACTAAATCATCAATAGATTTTCCTTCGAGCGGCCCAGTCAAGTCTGTAGAAGTAATCGCAGATGAAATAATCCCTTCCTTCAATATTTCTTGCCTATCCGTATTGGAATTATTGGAAGTAACTAGTGTAGCCACCGCATCTCCCTTTGAACCAGCTTCTGCATCGTGCAAAAGTGCAGCCCCCGCACTATTTATTCCTGAGGCCCTTATTTTGTAAAAAATTACGTCACCATTAACATAAAATGATACTGTACCGGATGCGGTCGAGTTTACGGGAGGTAATTCGCTATCGCCATCTAACTTCGCATAGAATCGGGTCCCAGTGTTGGCTGCTAGTACATCCTCTGGGATTTGTAACCCCCATAACACAGACAAGCTGGTAGCTAGGAATATAATGAAAACGGATTTCAACTTCTTCATTTTGTTATTCAATTTATGTTGTAAATGAGGCAAATAAAGGAGCCTAGAGTAAAATACCAATTTATGATTAAGGGCAGATAACTACCAATATTTTTACCGATAAAAGTGAGGAGTTGATTTATTTTCAGACTCCGGGAAGAATATAATAAGGAAGATATTTTACATACTTTCAACCATATGTTTGATGCAGTCTCATTACCTTTTCGTCTAACTAATTCACTTTCTAATAATCTTACAGTATGTTCTATATTCATCGTCTTGATGTTGTTGATGACTGCTATCTCTGCGCTCTCAACGTCGTTCTCTACTTTAGCAAAAGCAAATTTTTTGCCTGATGATCTTAAGAATAACCAGTCAAACATCGCCTATTTTGGCTGTGAAAAGTCGGGAGATTCGGAATTCCAGTGCACTCCTTCCATAAACGAGATCAATGCTTATAGTACGTCAGCCACTGCTGAGTCAATTTATTCTTCTCAAACCGATAATGCAAACTATGTGAAGGGACCTTACGGAGATGCACTACATTTCACATCTTATCTTGGGGAATACGTTGGCATGCAGAAAATTCCTAGTTTGCGACTGTTTTCTATATCTTTCTGGGTAAAGGATGTACCATGGTTTCATAACGATGCACCAATTATCTCTTTCGTCAATTCACAATCCGACGCCGGGTGGGTATTTGATATGCAAGACGATGGGAAAAATGTGAGATTTGGTCTGGGCACTATGAATGACGGTTTGGTTTCTGCGGGCGTAGTTCCTGTCGGAGCGACGAAATTCGTTCATATAGTTGGGACCTTTGATGGATCAAACGCCAAGATGTACAGGGATGGCAATATCTATAATGTGACAAAAATTCATGGTCCTTACAACCCTGATCCAGGAGTAAATTTAAGAATAGGATTGAACGCCTTTGACACACAGAATTCATGGGCAGGTAGCATATCAGACTTACGCATCTATGACAGGCCCCTTAGTGACATTGAAGTACGTAAGATTTATAACAATGCGGAAAATATCTCTGACGGTCTGGTAGGCCATTGGACATTTAATGGGAATTTAAATGACACGTCAGGAAATAATCATGCGGCGCTATTCTTTCAAACCTCTAGTATGATTTTCTCGCCTGATGGCAGACTGTTTTTTTCGGAAAAAAGGACTGGTGAGGTAAAAATTATGAAAAATGATATAGTCCTAGACAAAGCTTTCGTCAAATTGCCTGATCTTCACGTTGGTGATCACGAAGGACTTTTGGGCATAACTCTAGACCCGAAATTTGAAACCAATCACTTTGTTTACGTTTATTGTACGCAAGTAGATAACAAAACTGGAGGTGTATTTAATTCTGTCTTAAGGTTCACTGATGCAAACGACACAGGCATCAATATGACAGGTATCATGAATCGAATACCTGCAGATCCTGGAGGAGACTATTCAGGAGGAGCCTTGGCATTCGGCCCCGATAGCAAACTTTATGTTACAATTGGAATTAGCACATATCCCCAAAGTGCACAGAATGTTTCCTCGGTGTTGGGAAAAGTTCTGCGTTTAAATAGAGACGGTACTGTACCATCGGACAATCCATTTCCAGGTTCTCCAGTATTTACCTTGGGTAACAGAAATCCTTACGGTATTGCATTCGATCCGAACGGCAACGGGATTCTGACAGATAATGGATATACCCATTTTGATGAAATCAATGTGATACGCAAGGGAGGAAACTATGGTTTTCCGATAACTCAATTCCCAAATGTATCCTCCCTTTATACAGAATCGTCGTTCATTTCTCCAATTCGGACTTACTATGAGGTTATAGCGCCAACCCAAGCGATTTTTTATAGCGGCAGCAAATATCCTGAATTACATGACAAATTTGTTATTGCTTCCTATGACAGCCGAGATAATGATCCCCTTCGCGCGATTCATATCGGCAAAAACAACACCCTGGACGAGATGACCATTGACCTACCAGACAATCCAAAAGACAATATTATTGCGTTAGCCCAGTCACCTGAAGGAGATCTCTACTTTGCGGGATATGACATCTATAAACTGAAATCCATTGCGCTTGGACGAATGCAGACACTTTTTCCTATCAAATTAACAGCTTCGCCAGGCATTGAAATTGGAGAAGTTAAAGTTTCGCTAGCGAACTCCTCTATATCTATTGACTATACTGGTGCCACAGTTCCCACAAACACGTCTCCTTCCATACATCTCCAGATTCCAAAGAACTTATTAGGTGGAATTTATTCCGTCTCCACTAATACTTCAAAAGATGATGCCGAAGCGCAAACAAGTATCAAAGAATCGAAGCTTGTTTTTAAGATTGATACAAAAACCCATCCTCAATTTACTGATGTATCCGTTATACTACAAGAGCCAAACAAACAAATGAAAATAATAATTCACGGAATTAAGGTCTTACCTCATATGATACATGACGAATAGTGGGTAAATCGATGGGTAATATGTCACGAGAGAAATATAATTAATTGTCCGTCCTCAAAATTAGAAATCGAAGTTGACTGTTCAATCTTTCGATTTGGTAACATCAAATGGGGAAATCCTTACCTTGTCTTGTTTGGCCCAATTGCTCGGTCTATCTTAACAGTTGATCGATCGTCGAAGCCCATTTCAGCTGCGATTAGCTTTTTCGAATCTGTTGTAAATCCATGCTCGGTTTTTGTATTTCCCCATGAACGAACAAAGAAAGCCTTGACGTACGTTACAAACGAATACTGGGAAAAAACATTGTATATCGGCAGATATGGTATGTATTTCATTCCTCTAATCCCATGTTCGCTTATTAGTACAGTACTCTGAAGTGCAAAAATCGAAATGGTCAAGACTGTCCAAAGATCAAGTGGAAGGTAGGAGTAGGAATAGGGGTAAAAATCATAGAGCAGGAAATGAAGTGAGGCATAGGCTGGTATCATTAGCATGATAAGACTGGCTATTGTAGCAATGGGCCATAGCCAGCTTATGTGTCCAAGCAAATCACTTGGTTCAGTTATTCTGCTCTTTAGCAAGTTTAGAAATCCTTTTGCCCACCTGGACCTTTGCCTGAGCATTATATCTAGGGTAGGCGGCTTTTCATCATAAT
Source organism: Nitrososphaera sp. (assembly GCA_038201105.1). Lineage (GTDB taxonomy): Archaea > Thermoproteota > Nitrososphaeria > Nitrososphaerales > Nitrososphaeraceae > TA-21. Next base: position 5,338 of record JBBRRH010000079.1, read on the forward strand.
CTATACAAAGCGGGGCAAACGCAATTTTGTAATTATTTCTCAGTAGTCTGAACGTTAGCTCAAAATCATCCACGAGGTGGTTACTAAATAGTCCTACCTTTTGCAAGATATCTTTCTTTACTATATATCCCGTGCCACCAAGTGGGCATTTTTTGCCAAGCAAACTCCTTGTTGTCATAAACGGGGTGGACCAAAGATCTCCCTCTATCGAAAGCAGCTTAGTGAGGAAGTTATAATTCCTGTTGCTTGGGAAATATCTTCCCTGTACTGCGGCGTAGTTTTCTTTGAACATCGGTAACGCCTTTTCGATGAAATCTGGAGACAAAGACCCATCCCCGTCGAGTATGAGCAAGTACTGTCCTCTTGCCTTGTCTACGCCGTAGTTCAATGCTACCCCTTTGCCTACTTCCTTAGTTTGGAGGTCAAACACCCTTACTCTCCTGTCACCAATATTTGCCTCCTCGAACGTTTTATCGGTACAGTTATGGCAGACAACTATGACCTCCATTTCCTTATGAGTTTGTTTAAGGCATTCAATAACCGAGCGCTTAATGACACTCTCCTCATTCCTTGACGGTATTATTATGCTACACAGAGTGTTTTTAAGATCCTTCCTTTTCATTTCGTCCGGCAGACTTGTATTAGTCGCAAGAGAACAAAGTTTCAATTGTTGTCTTTTTGTCCTATTTATTGATAGGAGGTGGGTAATGAAAACGAAAAAGGTGACAGCTGTGTAAAGTAATACTATTGCTAGCAGGGGTATCGTGATATATGACAAGTCTACTGAAGTGTCAACTATTCCATAAACGCCGCTTAATCTCCCAAAGATTGTTGAAAATAATACAAAAGCCCAAAATCCTATAAGTACAAAAAATAAAATTTTCCACTTCGTTTCACCTTGATTCCTACTCTTACGGGGTCCTGCTAATTTTTGCAATTCAAAATTAAATTACCCTTTACATTATTTAATTATTGGCGGTAACAGATCCATCTATTGTTTAATTTGGAGTAAAAGTCTCTAAAGTCCCATAAAATGGGAATTTAACCTTACTTCAACACATCATTTGGCTGGAGCGTTCAGCAATAATAACAGTTGGTGAGGAGGAACAATTGTATACTGTGTATCATGCACTTGCAGTATCTTATAGTTCCTAGTATATGTCTTAAATTAACAACGCCTTCAAAAGTTTCATACTCCCAAATTAAGACCAATATTAATCAGAATATCCCTTATTTGGGTAAAAAAATTTTATCTTACCAGACTCACTTTTCTACCTGCATCCATAACCAAGTATTAATGGCTTATAGCATATCGTCAAAGACAGCACAAGTTAACCGATCTGAATCCACACCGAATTTGGAAATTACTCACACTAGATTGAACACTGTTACTGTGGCGGGGACAAGACCTGAACTTGTCAAGCTGGCTGAGTTCATACGTATTTTTAATGACTCTGATAATGCGCTCCTGTATACAGGACAACATTTTTCATCCAATATGCGAGATGTTTTTTTGGACCAACTGGGAATAAAGCCCGATCTGGACTTGAATGCAGGTACCTCGTCTGTAGAAATGCTTAAAAAACTCCTGATAGCTAAATTGGAGCCGTTACGACCCAAATATATTATTGTGTACGGTGATACAAATTCTAGTATGGCAGCTGCTTTAGCAGCAAAGGACCTTGGCTCCCGATTAATACACTTGGAGGCTGGCGTTCGTGATTTTGACCTAGCAGTACCAGAAGAATCGACTAGAATCAAGATCGACGCAATGGCAGATCTTTTACTATCGCCATCAGATTTCTGTCAGATGTGTTTAAGATATGAAAACGTTGGGGGCAGAGTACTAGCTCCAGGAAATTTGATAGTCGATGTGTGCAGAAAGCTATCAGAACAAGCAGTGCCCATACCAGGACTAGAATTACCAAAGAGGTTTATCTTACTGACTATGCACAGGCCGGAAAATGTTGACAACCAAATTAGCCTGGGACTACTGGTGAAACATCTTGCTGGAGTAAAAGATACAGTGGTGTTTCCTATTCATCCAAGGACACGGGCTAATTTGGCTAAATACAAAATGGAATTACCACCAAACGTCATGCCCATAGAACCACTCGGATATCTTCAATTTCTCTACTTGCTAAAAACTTGCGTCGTGGCTCTAACTGATTCAGGTGGGGTACAGGAAGAATCGATAGTCCTCAAAAAACCTTGTATAACATTGAGACACACAAGTGCAAGGTGGGAAACTATACTGTTAGGGGCAAACAGACTATTTCCTCTAGACAGAGATGACTCTATGAATGAAGTAATTGAAACAATGTCCAGGGCACGGATAACTGTTAATCCATATGGTGAAAACGTGGCTTACAAAACGACTAATGCTATTAAAGAATTCATTGCAGAGATGCCGAATAAATAAAGTTTCTCTAATATCTGTGATCTACAGACCAGATACTTCATACACGTGAAATCAATCACCTTCTTTTCACTATGGTACAACACACCATATATGCCATAATTAGACGCTTAATTTGTGGTAACACTGCGGAATCCTGATACTATTCGAGGGAATTTACTTTGTGGCCCTTGTTGCAAACGCGATCCGATCCCAACTTTGGTGGCCTGAAACATCTGTTACTCTAGCAGTTATCAGTATTGGGTTGACGAGATCTTGGATATCCAGAGGTATGTTCCATGAAGTCCAATTGGCTCCCGGAATAGCTTTATATGGGTTCCGTGAAGTCCAGTTGCCTCCTGGAATAGTATCTCTATATGGGATCGTTTTTTTGGTAAGTTCACTCCGAACCTGTAGTTCTACTTTTTTTAGACCTTCGTTGTCGTAAGATGTACCTCTTACAACGACTTTGCCGTCGGTTGGCGTGACTAGCGTCCGATCTTTGGGAAATGTTATGTTTACGATGGGAAAATTATTGTCAATCACGTGGACTACCTGAAGGTCGCTTGCGGAATGACCGTACATGTCCTCTGCTCTCCATTTCACTACTGTTATCCCTAAGGGGAATTTCGCGGGGGCATCGTTACTAATTTTAATTATTGTCGGATCCCCTTTTCCCCCGATAGTCGGTTTGCCCAAATCTGATATTATTGTAAGAGGTCCTTGTGCCTCCACTGATAGGGAGGCAGGAGCAGTTAAATTAAATAGACTAGGATCAATAGTTGCGGAAATCTTTATCAATCTTGTATCGTTATGCATTGGCAATTCGAATCCAACTTCGTTTTGAATTGGCATGACATCATAGTTAGTATTATTATCTCCGTCTATGGTAACAGAGTAATGTAGATCTGAGGGCTTGACATGTTCTGGTACTGAAAGGATCTGCCTTGGGATATTTAGGATCATATTAGATGCATCCTTAGTTTGATTTCTGTGAATCACGATGTCGCGCGGAGGTTCTAAACTAGCAGTCGAACCTGAGCTATTATAAGATATACCAAAGATATCATATGTGCTACCGTTAAGACTTACCTTGTAAGTTGAACCTATGGCGCGGGGCAGGAGTATAGTCTTAAAAAATTTGAAGAATTCTCTGTCTTTATCCATCTTGTCTGCAAAAAGGCTAGTCATTATGACTTTCCCTTTGCCGTATTTCATCTCGTATGAGGCAACAGTATCATTCAATGTCGGACTCAGGGGATCAAATATCTTATAGTCATAGAGAACAGTTGCATTTGGATTAGTAATATATTGTTCTTCCGTGTGAGTATAATTAAATGGCATGTCTTTGAAATATGCCTCATCAAATTTTGGAAGGAAGTTGCTTCCCAACCATTCGGAAGTTTCATTCACCCATCTCTCCTCTACACTCCGTCTTGCTATTTTCCGATCAAATTCAAATTCATGACCTTTGACCAAACTTATAGTATCGTTCTGACGATCATAGCTTACTTCTACGGTCAGCACGTTAGATTCTGCAAAAACTAGCGTCCCACCTTGAGCGACGAACTTTTTCAAATTATTGTATTCCTTTTGTGTTACGTATTCTTCGTGAACCAAGAAAATGACATCTAAATTATTCCTTCCGTTAGTATCGAATATTTTGCCGGCATCTACGTATTGGTCATTTATGAAGGTTAAATTGGGAGTGGGAGCCAGGAGACTGATCGTATCCACGACCCTGTCAATCAAATACTTGTGAGGAATACCTGGCGGGCGACCCGGCAACTGGTCATAAAGATAGAAAGGAGCATGAGGAATTTTTTTGTCCTTTATCAAGTTAAGATCCGTAGTTATATTAGTTCGCGGTCCAGCTAACGAATAATACTTGGTATAAAAAGTGTAGAAAGAATTATTTTGGTAAGCGGCGTAGGTAAATGTAGGATTTAGGAAGGCCATCTTCATTTGAGGGGGATCTTTCAGAGTGAATCCCTTGTCGAGACCAAATATTGAGAGATTATTAATTGTGATAATACATGAGATAAATGCAATACAAAAACCCACAAGTATAACTGTTATTCGAAGCCAGCTAAACATGTTATTCCGTGCTGCGGATATTACATTTATTCATTGGTATTGGGGATTAAGTCAAATTCCACAAACGTAAAGAAAGTTATTCCGTCTGAATTACTAGCGATTTAACCAATTTTAGTCACGAACACTTTGATTAAATTTAATTATAGTACATTTTAAAAAGAACAGTACTAATGAATTCCCGCAGGCTTGCACTACTTTTAGCGGCCTTATTCATTCTTTCCATCCTAAGATGGGGGACTGGCGGGATTGCATTGGCACAGTTTGTTCCTGTGCCTCCACCATCATCTGTCATAGGGCAGCAATCGAAGGATTTGCATGCAGTTGCAAATGACAAGAGTCCTCCAAAAATAGAAATCTTAACAAAGCTTTTGAGCGAGGGGAAGAGCGTCTTTAAAGTAAGTATTAAGGACGAGTCAGGAATTGCATCCGCATTCATCAAATATGTGAATGATGGGAAAATAAAAACTGAGGCACTGTTACCCCGCGGGGGGGATTTGTATGAAGCACTAATAGACATACATCCTCCTTCGCGAATAGTAGAACTTCAAGCCGTTGATGCGGCTGGAAATACATTAAACACCTATGCAACATTTGACGTTCTATCTCCAAATGACCTATTCTCAAGAATTAGACAGATTCTGACACAGTGGTGGGAGTCTGTTGTTATTGGCAGATAACCCCAGGTGGGATTAAGATTATGATTAGGGGGATCTTATTCTCCAGAAAGCGCAATCCACGAAATTTTTGGTAAAACAGTTATATCAAGAACATTGAAATTTTGACTCTCATTATATTGGACTAGGCTGGAATTCTTGACATCAAGTATAAGGTTCTTACCAGAGTCATGATCGCTACCGAACTGTATATTTGTTATATTAATCAGGTTCTTGGGTATCTCTATTTTCATAAAATTGGTATGGTCAGAATTTGCTTTAGTGAGATTGAGCCTCATATGGTGGGATCCTTCGTCAAAAAAAACGTCATGAACGAGATCTTGACTTGATACGGTGATCTTCAAAGGATATAGAATCTGGAATTTTTTTAATCCTTCTGGTATCTGCAATTTGTAAATGTTATATCCGCCAAAGTATATTGCGCCTTCCGGAGATTTGGAGATGGCTATGACAGGTTCAAAAGGATAGAACCGAAAATTAGTCACGTCCTCTTCCAAAACTTTGCTATCCGTGTTGTTCAGAGACAATGCGTAAATCGAACCAGTATATGTTCCGAATAAAAACTTGCCAGTAAGCTCGGGTATTCCTTTCATGTCATAAAAAATAGCTTGGGTAGGTCCTATAGTTATTTTATAACTTCTGATCGGCTTGATAGAGGAATTATTTGCTAGCTCCGGTGCAATATTTGGAACTTGCAGAGTGGGAAAGCCATAGTTTCCGCCCTTTTTTATGAGATTTATTTCGTCGTAATGATAATCTCCATTTTCAGTAACAATGCCGATCCCACTGTCATCATCAAAGGCAATCCCAAACATGTTTCTATGACCAATAGTATACACGGGGGAATTAGGATACGGGTTGTCAGATGGAATGGATCCGTCTCTATTAATCCTAAGTACCTTGCCCACGATAATGGACGGATCTTGGGCAAATATGTGCTCTGTCGCATCCCCTACTACTATGTATAATTTGTCATCAGGGCCAAATGCCAAAGCTCCTCCTGAATGGTACCCATTACTCGCAGGAATTCGATCTAGTAGGATTTTTTCATCAGTAGCTTTATTATTGATGTCGGTGAACCTGACTAGTCGATTATATGCATTACCAGAATTCGAATCATTCACTGCGTAATACAAGTATACAAAATGATTCGTTTCATAAAGTGGATCAATTGTAAATCCTAATAAACCCTGTTCCCAGCTTACATATGAGTCTGGAATGTGAGCAAACAAAATGGGATCCGCTTTCTTTTTTGGGATGACTTCTATATTTCCAGTATTTTTTTCAACGTAGAATAATTTCCCGTCAGGCGAAAAAGACAAGCTGGTAATGAGAGTATGCATTTCTCCATTGCTTTGATATTTTGATGAGTCAGATAGATTGCTATCGAATTGCCATCTTCCGACAAGGTCGTTATCATATCCCTGTCGAGAATAAGTTCTGTTTATGGCAATCGATCCCAGTGTTGTGTTGTACAAGGAAACATCATCAATAATTCCGCTCCAACCTAATTGCGCATATCCGTAGGAGGCAGATCCGAAAGTTAATGGTGTGAGAGGGTAAGGCCAGTACGTCCCTTCGTATCGTGTGGATCCCAAGAGTTTTCCATTTTTGTATATCTTGATTGTAGAACCATCAAAAGTACCAATAACATTGACAAAAATACCTTTCTCTATTGGAACGTCCACCGAAGAGGATATCTTTCCATCTGTATCTGTCAAGCTTAGCCTGACGAAATCACCAGTACGATTGGAAAACATATCAACATACCAGCCGGCAGTTCGCGCTCGATCTACATGCGATATGACATGCGAATAAGGTTGTACGACACCATATGTCTTGATCCAAAATGAAACTGAAAAATTAAACGAATTGATACTCGGAATATCCCCAACTGTTATGGCTTCAAAATTCTTCGCTTGAAACTTTACTGCCATATCGTCAATTCCAGGAACATAATCGGGCGTTCTTAGAATTGGAATCTTTTCGGTGGCATTTCCAGGTTGGGAATATCCTTTGAAATCGTTAGATATAATTTCACACTCATAGTTGAGCGATTTCTTGCAACCAAAGAATTGAGTAAAATTCTCGGCATTTGCAAATGAAGATGATACTGTAATTATCCAAATGAATATTGTTAAAACGCATGTAAGAACTATTGCTGGGCGAGCGCATAGTATTTGGATCATTAGATGAGAATTTAGCATCATTAATCAATGATATTATGCTTTCGGCCAGTTTATTCAAGGAGGCTATTGATCTTCTTATTACAATACAGAACTTTTTAGGACTGTCCAATGGTCATCATACGCTGAATTTTTTTCTTAACAAATTGCCACTTCTGATAAGCTAAATATTGAAAAGAGTAACCGAACCACAGTAAAGTATAGTAATCTCTAATAGCTGATACTTCCTGCTATACATGAAGTCATTATATCTTTCTTTTTGTATTCTTCTGTTGATATCCATGTTGACTAATTCTGCCTTCGCGCAGAGCATAAGGAGTTCGGAGTGCGTGACATTTGATTCCGCAACAGAAACCATTATCATTTCGTGTGAGAATGCTTCGCTTCCGCAGGCCCGGACTTTGCTCTCGGATAACAGTGTCTTGACGGAAGAATCTAATGGAACATGGCTTCTGAAGGCTAATCTCTTTATAGATAAAGACTCCACCTTCGTCATATCTCCTAACGACACTCAGTGGTTGAAAATAACCGCCCCGTTCGGCATAAAATCTTTGGGAAACCTGATAATTAAATCAGTTAAGATTACATCATGGGATGATAAAACTGGAAATTATATATTCGCTAACGGGAATACTCCAAGGCCCTACCTTACAGAGGATAACGAAGCTATAGGTCAGATGAACATTAGCAATTCCGAAATAGCATACCTTGGATATAATCACTCCGATAGGCAAGGAATTGCCTATCTCGGTGGGGATGGTAGCATCGTTTCAAATAACAATATCCACCATATGTGGTACGGGTTTTACAGTTCGGAGCGAGCAAATATGACACTCGTAGGTAATCATGTCCATGACAATGAGATATACGGAATTGACCCACACACTTTCACAAATCACATGACTATTCGAAATAATACTGTCCACGATATTAGAAATGGAATAGGAATTATTTGCTCCGACCAATGTAGTCAAATTCTCATCGAGGATAACCTCGTTTACAATACCAATGGACCTGGAATAATGTTGGATCTTGGTACGACCAATTCTACTGTCAGGAATAATGTGGAATACGAAAGTGTGGGCGCAGGCCTATCCATTCACGACAAGTCAGCTAGGAACAATGCTTACAATAACACTTTGCGTGACAATCTATATGGCATTAAGATGTCATTAAATTCTACGGATAATAGGGTTTTTGCTAATAGGATAGCCAATTCTTCAGATTACGGATTATGTATCATGGAAAATTCTACCCTAAATGAAGTAAAATCAAACCTGATTAATGGATCAAAGAACTATGGCATATGTGTGATTACCGGAGCGACAAAGAATATTGTAGAGTCGAATGTCATATCCAATTCCTTCCTTTGTGGAGTCCAGGTAAGTGATTATCGGCGTAACGTTATTAGGAATAATACTTTGATCGCTTCTGCTGAGTGCGCCCCGATAATACCGCACGACTACTTCTAATATTAATAATGATCGAGTCGAGTCTAATACTTCGATGACTCGACTAAAATCGCGATGCTTTGACTTGACAGTGTTTTAAGGTGATATAGTCGAGAAAGAGTTTTTTTTCTTGGATCGTAAAGGTTATGGAATTTTATAACGACATTTTTAATCGCATGACCTACTATTGTACCTTTACTACCCCTATTTGCGGGGAACTTAACGGCATATGCTTTTGCAACCAACGCTGATTCCCTCATTCAAATGTGATTTTTTGGAAATTCTACCGGGATATGATAAATATCTGCCACAATTTGAAAACTCTATAAAGACACTGAAAATACCCAATCCTACAAATATACAAAGCTCTGCTCCGTAGTAAAATTTGTATTTGGATGTCAGGTGCTGGTATCGAGATTACCTATTGTCACCATTTAACTGCCCAATCACAATGAATTCAGTAGATATCTCAGCTGTATATCCCATGTCATTCTTTCCTCCCTTAAGGAATTATCTACATCAGTCATTAACGGTCAATATAGCAGTTACCTTGGATCAATTTTCTCCAAGGTCGTGGCGACAATATATTACATTATGACACCCGTTAGATTGGGATTAACGGAATATGCCTTTGCCTTCTATACGTGAGAGGGTTTGGCGAAAACATGCATCTCTTTAGAATCTTCCTTAGGGGCCAAGCATATTTTTGGAAATGGTACTAGTGGTGCTACGCATGCTGATATGACTATATAACGTTTTTCGACTGCTTTTCAAGTAATACTTAAATTTGTAATAAAACCATAAGACGATTATTAGGCACTGGGTGATAAAGCCGGCACTAGCTTAGTTTATAGATAAAAGATGGTAGCTTTAAACCTTTAGAAAAGTTTTACGACATTGAATATTTAGGCAAAAATTAAACCGTTTGATATAAAAATAATTCCGTGTCCAGAGACAGCAGCAATCCAACGATGGTCCCGAGCTTCAGTCTTAATAGTTTTAGTGATCGAGTTTCCACTGGCTGCAAAAGCAATAGGTCGGCTATGCATACTACCATGAACCCTGAGAGCAGTTCTCATGCACTGACCAAATGAACCCTGAGAGCAGTTCTCATGCACTGACTGACTTGTTCAAGGAACTAATTTCAATCTCGCAACGAAATTATAAATATCTGCATAAATAACTTTGCCGTTGTAACTTGGCATAGATTGAACCACTTTCTCAATTGAGTATACCCTGTGCATATCCTCCCCTCTATCAATCCAAGATATTATCGGCGAATTTACGACAACGCCTGTCTTATTTATTATCAATTCGCCGTTTGATTGTGCTTCTATGATGCGAGGAACCGAATCTAGTATTCGAGCTGTAGTAGGATCCTTCCATTCTACGGTATATACTGTTCTCAAATTGCTGTATCCTTTCTCAGGTGGAATCGAATCAAACACGCTTATCTGATATTCAAAGGGGCCACCACCAAAATCTTCTAAAGCTGGCAGGCCGTTTGTAAATACATACATTTTTGACATATTGGCTTCAGAACGAGACTCAAGATTTGGCATAAATGATGTGGGAAAATTAGTTAAACGCGTCATGGCCTCTGCCACTTTGCTGTCCGACGCTTCAGGATGAATGAAATATATTTTTGTGCCATTATGATAGCCTTCTAATAGCGGTATTGTAATTGGAATGTTAGGGTTGAATGGCTGATTCGCTGATCCCTCGCTAGAAAAACCGGCTGAAAATTCTGTATTCGTTCTAAGTCCTGAAGAATTTGTATTGGCTAATTTATCGACGGAAGTATTATTTATTGAAGTGCTAACTGAGCTTATTTGTGGAATGTCGTTGCCGAGTGTTACTTTGGACTCGGCAAGTGTATGATTATGCAAACCTATTACTAGAATCATACCAAGCCAAAAAAATAACGGTAAAAAGATGATCCGTTCACGAACCAAACTAAGTGACATTACTCTCTCTCCTAATTATACTGGAATAAAAATTAGCAGCCCCTTTACTGGTCTCCCTACCATGTTGATGTAGGTAATGCATTTTAAGAGTTTTATAAGATCGGGATCATATATCACTGTTTCAATTTGGCTTATGTAGTAGTAGAGATGCGGTGTGGTATATCCAACACGATGAGGAGATCTTCTACAAGCTAAAGTATCCAAATGAAGGAAAATTACGACACCTGTGCCTTATTTTGTTTTTATAGTCAAAATATATTGTATAGGTATTCTTGAGTGGTAGTACTATTTCACGACTAGATTTCTTGAAGCTCGTGGGATATGGAGCGCTAGCTTTAAGCTTAAGCCCTCTTCTAAATTTTGGATCTCTTAGAAGGTTAAGTGAACTGGTATCTCACCAAGCTTCTGCTCAAACTGGAGGTACTTGGGTAGAAGGACCACATACTACGGTTGTTGCCATACATGCTGCATTGCTTCCTAGTGGCAAGATCTTTTACCTGGCAGGTTCCGGTTATCACATAGAAACTCAAAATGGACCTTATGAGGTTCGAATACTTGATATCACTAACGGGTCTGAAACGAGCTTGCTGCAGTCTGAAGATCTATTTTGTGCCGGTCTGGCCGGGCTACCGAACGGCAATGTCTTATTGGCAGGCGGAACCCTTTTGTACGATACAAATGTCAATAACTGCAACGGCTTGTGGCACGGATTAAATGCCGCTTATGAAGTAAATGCGAGTACAGAATCGCTAGCTAAAGTATCTTCCATGGCTCACGGTAGATGGTATCCTAGTTGCATTACGTTACCAGACGGTAAGGTTTTCGTAGTAAATGGATTTGATGAGTACGGTGTGAATAACAATTTGGTTGAAGTTTATGACTCGACTGCCAATTCTTGGACCAAGAAATTTGATCCAAGCTCAAGTAGTACTTACTGTGTTGGCGCAGGTCAGCAGGTTGCATGTCCTGGTGCTGGGTCGCCATGCTACGGTGGTCCTAACAACGGGGTAGCGCCAAATGTAGATCTGTATCCACGGATGCATCTCATGCCTAGTGGACTGGTGATAACATGTGGCCCTACTGTAACCGTGAGATCTTGGGATCCTGTAACTGGCATTTGGAGTATTCTCACCCAGACTTCATCGTACAGAGACTACGGTACATCATTTTTGCTTCCACTAAACAATAATGTTGCGGAAAGGGGAAAGATCTTAATTGCCGCGGGAGATCCAACACCAAGTACTCCTTCTTCGCTTAAGACTGCTGAAATTTTAGATTTTAATGCGGGCACTTCAACTAATCCTGTTTTGAGGAGTGTTCCTTCAATGAAGAAAGCTAGAAAGTTCGTACTGCCTATAATTCTTCCAAATGGCAAGTGTGTTATTTTTGGAGGTTTTGATAATACTACTGGTACCGTTACAAATACGCCAGAAATGTTCGATCCCGTTGCTGAGACGTGGACCAATCTTCCTACTGCCAGCGTAGGAAGGGGATATCATGCAGTAGCCTTGTTATTGCCGGATGGAAGAGTATGGACAGCTGGCAATCAAGAAGTGCAGTTTCCCTCAGTTCAGGAACTTCGAACTGAAGTGTTCAGCCCAGATTATTATTTTCAGACAAGACCGACAATTTCTGGTCCACCTATTGTGGGAACTTATGGCGGTACTATTGTCATTCCAACGCCTAACGCCGCTAATATTAATTCTGTTTCGTTAGTAAGGCTTGGAGCTGCAACTCATCATTATGATCCAAATGCAAGGTTGGTTTGGCTACAAATTGTAAGCACCACTTCGAACAGTGTTACAGTATCTGCTCCACTTAATTCCCGGCTAGCTCCTCCTGGATATTACATGATTCATGTTCTAAACTCTGGAGTTCCATCTGTTGCAAAGATTATCCAAATTCCAGGCTCCGTACCTGCAGATACTACACCACCAGCTCAGGTAGCTGGTCTAGCCGTTAGTACTGCAGGCAATACACAGCTGAATTTAACCTGGACCGCAAATACAGAGTCCGATCTTCATCACTATAATGTATATAGAGGTACCACAGCTGGATTTACAGTAACACTTGGGACTACCACACCTGTAGCACAGCCAACGACGAATTCTTTCTCCAACACTGGTTTAGCTGTATCTACCACATATTATTACAAGGTGTCAGCAGTAGACGCATCAGGAAATATCGGTCCTCTTTCTTCTGAAAGATCTGGAACAACCAGTGCTACGGCTGATACCACTCCACCAACACTGAGTATTACCTCGCCTGTAAGCGGAGCTACTGTTACTCGTACAGTAACTGTTTCAGGTACAGCATCTGATAATGTCAGCGTATCAGTTGTGGGGGTAAAAATTGATGAGTCGGGCGCATATACTCCTGCAACACCTGTAGCTCCGGGAGATTATGCCTCATGGAATGTTACTCTTACGAATGTACCTTTAGGTAGTCACACTTTTATAGCTAGATCTACTGATGGGGCTGGCAACATGAATTGGTTTTATACTCCTGTAACTGTAGTTCAATCAGATACTACACCACCAGCTCAGGTAGCTGGTCTAGCCGTTAGTACTGCAGGCAATACACAG
>JBBRRH010000080.1:0-18089 GCA_038201105.1 Nitrososphaera sp.
CATTCCGCCGATGAGTATTTCGAACCCGATATCGCGGGCCAACCCGCGACCGGCACGAAGCCGGGTTTATCGGCGACAGGACGTGAAAAACAAATGGCAATTTCAATTCAAACGAACGGACAATCTCGTTTGGGGTATAGATTTTCCCTAATCCCCAGAAATAATCAAACTCAAGTAAAAAGTAGTGATGCTTTATTTTCTCTCTTATTTTCTGAATATACCTTTGTGTATTGTCGGGATTGAGCTGAAGTAAATCTTTCTTGTAATCAATATTCCCCTTATTCATCCCTAATGATTTCAGGAATTCTGTCCATTGCTTGTCCATCTCTGCGTATAGTCCCTGAGGATTCTTTGTTGTCGAATTGAGCACAATCACGGTATCCGACTTTGGTCTGTATGGAGTAATGACAGACATAATGTCTTCTTGCTGCCTTTTTGTATGGTGATCGAATTCATCTGCCAGTATGAAAAAGACATCCGTCTTCCCTCTCGGTGCTTCCGGGTTTGCTGCCGGGTAGGCCCTGAACAGAGACTCGTTTATGGTAATAGTTTTTTGCGTATAATCCATATTGTCAATCGCGCCTGGATAAAACTGCAAGAATAGATTCCTTAATCGTAGAATGTGATCATTAGCTAGCTCTTGGGTGATTCCAGTAATAATGAAGGCTTTCTTGTTTCTGTAACTATTACTCGAAAGAGATAACCAGGTAGGATATTCCAGGAATAGCTGAGTAATTCCTGCTCCACGAAATTTCTTTATTCTTATTTTTTGAAAATATTCTAATACGTTTATGATAATTTGCTGGTAATCAAAAACTGGTTTTTCTTCATTGTGCTTGATGGGTCTACCTATTAAATCCCAGAAGCAACAGATTGAATTACCCCTATCTGTTTGACAATCTTTCCTTAGTTTGGAATGTTCTTCTTCACTTAGTAATGGAATCCAAAAAGGAATGCCCCTTGAATCATTCAGAAGGGAATCATAATCGTCATTGGTTTTGTATCCATTCCCTTTCTGTTGAACTCTGTCCAATATCTGTCGAAGGTCTTTGAACGTCAGGGAATGTCGAACTATGATATAACATCATAATTCTTAGGTATTTCTTTCTCGACCTTATTCATCGTTTTATCCAAAAGATACATCTACAAGTTTAATGAAAATCATACCATGAGCGGATCTAGTCCCCTTGTGGATCATTTTCCAGATCCACATGAGCTTAAGCGATTTGCGATAAATTTCATTAGGACTAGACTGGAATCGATGAAGAAAGATGTAGATCATTGTCTGTCAGGAAAGTTAGCTCCATTTCCAGCCGTCCTTTATTGTCTAAGTACATTAGACCTTTTAGGAGCCCTATATTCAGGACAAGCTAAGAAGAGAGATCCAGTTACACATAAGAGTGTAGATACGAAAACCAATTCGAAAAAGTATATGATTGAATTAATGAACTATACAGAGGAACAGGCCACTTTAATCATTGAAATATTTAGACACAAGTTGGTTCATTTAGCTCAGCCGAATCCAGTGTTTTCTTACAATGGAAGAACAATTAGTTGGGTATACTATCACGCTAATCCAGAGAAGCATCTCTTGCTCGAAGACTTTCCACCAGGCACCGCATTTATAGTAAAATCAGATTGGAAAATTACAGTAAATCAATGTTTCAATATTAGTATTTCCCAACTTGTCCAGGATATTGTAAATTCCGTAGAGAACCATGGTGGACTACTGGATAAGCTTGAAAATGATAGTATAGTAGTTCAAACTCATGTAAAAAAGGCAATAGAAGAAATCTACGATCCGAATCCTTGACTTTTATTATTTTCAATTAACTTAGCATTACCAATTACTTCCTTGTGATGGTTCACAAATTTGATTGCATCTGTTATGACAACCCCGTTAGTAACCAAGTCCATTCTATACTTATAACATTCATTGGCCAATTGAAGTGCCTGTAGTCTAGTCTTCTCATCTAGTGCTGATGAGTTGGCAATCTCCCACGACTTCTTTAACACCTGGTTAAGACCCGTCATACATAATTGATATTCTTCAGGGAGTTTTTCTTGTAAATGAGTTTCTACATTCTCGCGTGCATATTGTCTAAGAAATTTGAAATCACGGGATATCACAGATTGGCTGACCTTTAACTTGTCAGATATTTCAGTCTGGTTCAATCCTTCGGAAGATAGCTCCAAGACCTTATTCCTACGCCAATCCAACATATGCGCTGCTGTTCTCAAGTTATGTCATTAATCACTCTCAAATTAGTAAGCGGTTGCATTTACCTTATAAACAGTATAGGGAATGACAGACATATACGACAAAGAAACATTTTTCGGGATATCAATGTGAAAGTTCGTCATGTATCGACTTCCAGTGTTCTTAAGTTGAATTAGTAGTTACATCAATTCATACCCCTCGCATCTAAATGATTTATCTTTCGAATCGAAATGTCCATCCACTAGACAGACTAAGCCATTCATCCAGGACAAGTCCGGAGTGTCAGTAAAATATGTTCTTAATACTACGAATTTACCATTCTTGCTCATATCCCTTCCCTTAAATGTAATTTGTTCTCCATTATGGGTAGTAAACAGACCTTGCCAGTTTGAAATTGAGATGCCGTTACTATGTATTAGGGAGATGCCGCTACCTGATGCTTTTCCATTTGGAAATGGATTCATACCCTTGATTTCAGCTGTCCAGCTACTTTCTCTTTCTACTGTCTTGGTGATTGCATCTTCAGAAATGATTTTACTTTCTGTTGGTCTATCAATCTCTTCAAATAATTTACGGCCTATTGAAATCACGGTATAGATCAAACTATTGATTAGTATTAAAATATAATTAAAGAAATAATACCTGCAGCAGCTCATTTTTAATTATGTCAAAACTTAATTTCTTTGACTTGAGTATGAAAGGTTAGGTTAAGTGGAATTCCATTTACTATCACTGGCAGGTGGGTGTAGAATAACTGGCTTTCAATACTTTGCTAGAAATTCCCTTTTTATTTTCACCTTGAAATACCGATAAGTTCTCGTAACGGGGGCGTGCTTGATTTTGTATTGACTATTTAAATAGTCAAGAATAGGGTGTATCGGTAAGCAAGCAATATTTGATTAGTCTACACTTAGGAATGCTATACTTTTTCGGTTGTTCCAAAGTGCGTTGGGAGAAGGCATTAAAACTCTGAAAGTAAAAGATGAGAGAAGCAGGAGCAAGAATTAAACTCTAGCCCCCTAGGTTTTTATTTTCATTTATCCCGTGCAAGTTCTTCTGTGGAAAGAAAATTGCCATAAAGTTTAACTAGCTATATTCTCTTTTCTCTTACAGAAAATAATGAAACAAAGAACTGGATCAGAGATGATGTTGTTAATTTCAATGACGACGGTAGCAGCAATGCTATTGACGCTATTTGGTCAACAGGCAAGTTTTGCCCAGCAAAATACTACAGAAAGCCAATCCGCCGAAAAAATGGAAATGAGTAATATGACCTCTGCAACAGGACCTGGAGGAGGACTTCCGTCAATGTCAACACCGGGAGAGAAAACTTTTTACGTGTTCACAGCAGAAGTTGCAAACGTTAACGAGGATAAACTAAAAATCGCAGGGGACTCATTTAATGTCAATACGCTTGTTGCCAACAAAGGCGACAAAGTTACCGTCAAATTCTATAATGTTGACAAAGTGCAAACAGAAAGACATTCGTTTACTATAGGTGATCCATACAAAGTTGATATCGATGTAGGGTTCGCTGAAAATGGAACTGCAACATTCACTGCTGACCAAACAGGTGTGTTCACCTATTACTGCAAATATCATCTGCCCGTTATGACAGGACAATTAGTGGTACTGCCATAGAGCATATCTATTCAGCGTCAACCAAAGGAATGCTGATCTAGAGCCTCTGATAGGAACTAGGCGAACTGAAACCATGTTGATATGGTAATTTTCTTTTACTTTTCTTTTTATGGCTACCATGATTAACTTGTCTATGCAAGGAATATTCGTGATTGTTCCCCGGCCAAAGTGCAACTAGATACTTGTTTATCTAAAGGATCTGCTTAAGTTATCGTAGTCATGTTTGAGTGTATACAATTTTTTTCTAGACGACTGGACAAAGATCGATAGAGCCAATTCAACCTTTGGAGCGATGAAGGAACAGGGAAGAAAACTCCAAGAGCAACGATTGATCAAACCTGATGAATTTTACAATATGGAATTCACCGATGTGGAAGACCAAAATAGCAAAATACTAATTCACATAATGCCAGATTTTGAGCGAAAAAGTGCAGTTCTCAAAGTTAGTGTCCACTTTTCTGAAAAACACCTCTAATGCTTAAACTGTGCAGTAGAAATGGCACATTCTTGGGGACTAAAAACATTCCGTGCAGACATCCGTGGGCATTTGACTGACGTACATCTAACTAAAGATGACAAGAAATAGCAGCATTAGATAGATCAGTTTTGATTTCAGAATCACACCATCATTTACGAGTCTATAGTCATGAAGTTAAATGACGTCGTTAAATTCTCCTTTACTTCTAATGGGCGTATTAGAAACGGTTATTTTTAAAATGTAAAATTAGATCGGCACATTACCGGTGTTGCCATAGGTTAGGATGGTTTAAGAAGCATAAGCCGTTTAACTTTACAATTTTATTCGGGCGAAGACCAATCCATATAGTCTTCTGGCGCATATTTATTTTCGTGCCCCCTCGAACATAAATGTGGGATGTCCGATTTCGTCAATTTTGACACCAAATCTTCTTTGTTCTCTTCAGCCAAGTAAATACCGGGAAAAACCTCGCCACATGTTTTACATTTTAACATAAGCATTGGCATTCTTTAAGGACACATTTGCGATACGATCTTTGTATTATAGGTGTTGTGTTTTTTTTAGCGTCACAGATGACTAGTTTGTATAGTAATGCAATCAATTCTTACGAATGTTTTTTCCCGATCCATGCCTACGTAACACCATTCTTAAATTATTATTGCTTCGCAAATCCTTCGTGCAAAATGTCCAATGTCAATACAGCCCTATACAAATATTCCCCACACTCAGATGCTTGACAAGGCCACGATATTTTGAAAGCATAATTGAATGAAATTATTGCTCGCTGGAGATCAGCATTGAGCAATCAGTTGGTTTTCATGATCCGGGCACACTCGCTCCAGCACCGTATAATGATTAAACGAATATCTGCAGCCACAAGCATATTCTATTACTTTCCTGTTGAAGTCTATGTTTCCTTTTTTTCTGTTAGAAATCAGTTCTGACATATCTATATAATATAGGTATAATTATATTAACATTATTCACATTAAAGTATTCAAGGATCACTAAATGTCAAATTATTATCAAAATTACATACTAAAAGCATTGAAATTCAATAAATTGTAGTTAAAAAGTGAAGTGCCTGACCATATTCTGACTCATTATTACTTTCTATTCGGAATTTTATTCACTATGCCTGTCCCTTCATAATATGGATTTGTTATACGATTATGAAACTACGCTAGAAGCCCCTATGAAACAGGGAAAATCTTTGTGACAATATTCACATGGGTAAGAAGGGTATCGAATGTGACAGTAAGGATTTTTGTTAAGCAGTCGCTAGCAAAGATTATTCGTAGTTTGGTTGCTTACTCCGAGCGAAGTGTAGTAACATCATTAACATAGGTTTACCTTGATACAATCAAGAAATCAAGAAATGGTGGTATCTACGAATAGGTGATAAGAACCAGACATTGGCCTATTCATTTAATGTTTCATTTATGTGAAATATAAGAAATTACCCAACCAGAGAAGATGATCTATGATATTATATAGTTACTAAAGAAGAGACAATTAGCGATTCCACATTTAGGATACTTGATAATATGTTTCTTGATTAGATAAACTGCTCAACTCTGGTGTTTTTCAACATATTCTCTGAAGTTTAATTTGGCAGATGGACGGAAGGCAACGTAAAATTGGGTGCTGTTGGACAAGTCATCTCATAATTAAATGAGGATAAATCAAGTTTCATAAAATTATGATAATAATGTCAGAGTTGAATGACAGTTCAAACAATTATTATCATATATGCGCTACGCTCATAACTTCATTCTCAATTTCATAACCATTACGGTATCATTGTCAACCGCAGAAAATTTATACTCTGACCGAATATCCATCTCGCCAAGGGGGGTTCGCTATTAGCAAATGACAAATCATGCATCTTGTACATTTTTACGAAAACGATTTGGGAAACATTCGTAGCACCTAGATCATAACAAAATGGATTTCTCCATCCCGTGGCTTTCAAAAGATGGGAAGCTGTTACTAACTGCTAGAATTCTAAGAACGTTTGGGTACGGCATTTTAAGTGTCGTTCTTGCAATTTACCTTAAACTACTAGGATTCAATGACATACTTATCGGGCTGCTATTAGAGCCACCCTCGTAAATAGTGTTGTCTTCACCTTGATAGCGAGCATCTTTGCTGACAAGATAGGCAGAAGGAAAACCCTGATAGTCTATGCGATATTAATGTCCGCTTCAGGCACTGTATTCGTTCTAACAGAAAATTATTTTGCATTGTTTTTGGCTGCCTTGATAGGAACAATTAATGTGACAGGTTCGGAGACGGGAGCCTTCCTTTCTATAGAGCAAGCAATGTTGCCACAAACTGTGAGATTCTAAAAAAAGAAATACATTTTTTGCTTTGTATAACATGGTGGGAATGTTAGCAATGTCTGCGGGGATTTAGTCTCCAGTCTTGCAAGCTATCTGGAAGAATATGGACTGAATCAAGTTGAATCTATTAAATCTCTTTTTGTTTTTTACAGTATTCTTGGAATTGGTGTTATGCTCACTTACCTTATGCTTACGAAGGAAATAGAAGCGAAAAGAAATGGACTAAAACCACTAACAATGAGCCTAAACCAAAATCGAGGAATATTATTACAAAACTATCTGGTCTATTCCCCATTGATTTGCGGGAGGTTTCGTACTCCAAAGTATTGTGTCTTTATGGTTTTTCACGAAGTTTGGTGCTGATCTGATAACTCTATCTTGTGTTTTTTCAATTGCAGGAGTACTTACCGCCTTCTCTTTCATCGTGGCGGCAAAGATCGCAGACAGAATTGGCTTGGTTAATACTATGGTATTTACTCACGTACCCTCTAACGTGCTTCTAATTCTTGTTGGACTTGCGCCTACACTTCCTTTAGCAATTGGATTCTACCTTGCCAGAATAGCATTATCTCAAATGGATGTTCCTACAAGACAGTCATACATTGTTGCAGTAGTAAATGAAGATGAGAGAACCGCAGCTGCTGGAATAACTAACATTTCAAGAAATATCGCACAATCTATATCGCCCACGGTGACTGGATATATTTTGCAATCTTTTTCATACTTGGCAGCTCCATTTGTTTTAGGAGGGTTACTAAAGATTATCTATGATGTATCTCTCTATTTTAATTTCAGGGATACAAAGCCTCAGGATGGAGAAATGTGAATCAAATTCATTGAACACCGTGCATGTCTAAAGCGATAGGAAATCACTATTGTCAGTATGAATCCAACAAAGACAAAAAACGGAAATAATAGGAAGCTCCTTGATACCAGTTTAGCATACTAGTCTACCACTGAACCCGAAGTTTTTGGGATTCAATAAATTAGTCAAAAACAAATTATTAGATCATACTGTCAGATTTTTTTCCTTTCCTTAATCCTATCTATTGCTGACCTCGCTGCTCTAATCACCTCAGAGTCTGTTGACGATGTCAGTATCTCAGTTAATGTAGGAAGAGCTTTATCGCCATATTTGGCGATATCGTTTACTGCCAAGACACATTTCTCTATTTCAATCGAAAAAAGAGCTTTATCGCGTAATAATTCTAATTTTTCACTATACTGCATTAACAAATATAATGTAATTAACCAATGAATATAAATGGTTCAATACATTTTCATGACCAATTTCTCAAATAATCGTTAAATTTATCGGAATTATTTTGAATTCAAGAGGTTTTCGGTGCGGAATATTCAACACCATGATTTTACTAAAAATGGGCCAAATAGCAGTTTTACAATCAAACTAGCTCCCAACCTCCTTCTCTGGAAATGAGGCAAATATACTGAACGCTGACCAACTAGCTAACCAACCCCAGAAGGTGGCCGAGCCGATTCGCCATGTTCCAATTGTTTATGGAAATTAAGTATGTCTAAATTATCAAATACCCTACCGCACATATCACATCTCAATTTCTCACGTCTATCAACCGTAGATTCAGTGGCGGCAGACATTTTCTCCATTCTTAATAGAGTGTAATCCTAGTTAAGGTTTTCAGTTAGGAGGGAATTATGGTATCGTTGTGACCTGAATTAATGGTATTGAACTATAGCCCGGACAGGAATAAAGCCGTACGGATGATACAACAACTTATAGTAACCTCAGAAGATGACAAACATGTTCTGATAAATGTTCAAGGTGTGAATATAATATACGTTGACTAAGGTTAATTGGGATAGTCATGTATAATGTTTCAGACCTAATGCAACCTTATCTCGATTTGGCAGTAGAGTAAATAATTAATGTAATGTAATGTGGTATAATGAAATAGTATGAAATGCGATCGATGCTCCAACATAGCAAGCCAGACTTGTGTTTGTGGCACACATCTTTGTAATGTTTGTATATTAGATCATGCACATAACAAGGATTGGAAATTATATGATAAGTAATTATTAATGGCCTGACCTGAAGCTAGTTTCAAAGATTGGTTCACGAAATTAAGGATTGACGATCTGATTCATTTATCGACTAAATATCCAACCTTGTCGATTAAAATCCCTTTAAACGACGGCAGGTGCAATTAAGGACTATATTTTTTTTGTAAAGCAGCAGAACCAGTATAAACAAAAATAGGGCTCTCCGAAAATTGTAATTTGCTCAGTTGCATTTCAGATAATTGAATCCCAATCAACATTTATTACCAAACAGAGGAGCAGCATGAGTTTTTATACCCATTCGAATAATCCAATAAATTTGATTTGTAAACTGATTGAATTAATAACATGATAAAGACTCAGATTCTAAGCTTACCCAGTATTTATAATCAAGCATGTTTTAAATTAATTGGTAATTAAGGTAAAATGTAAATATTTTATCTATCAACTAGCAGTTCTGTGTACTCATCCTCACATATACCGGTTATAAAATCTAATACACGTCTCAACTGTAGATGGGAATCAAAAAT
The DNA here is from genome assembly GCA_038201105.1 of Nitrososphaera sp. Lineage (GTDB taxonomy): Archaea > Thermoproteota > Nitrososphaeria > Nitrososphaerales > Nitrososphaeraceae > TA-21. Next base: position 9,256 of record JBBRRH010000080.1, read on the forward strand.
TGTCACTAAATGAACGTGTGCCTTCGTCCACTCCTTCCTGAGGTGAACTACCTTTCTTCTTAGTCTTATAAGAATCCTTATGAGTCCGATAATCTACTTCCTTTGCGTGTTCCTCCCTTACATGATGTAACCTGTCTTTTTCGTGGATAAACTCCTTGCCACATTCGCGACACTTTACTATGGGGTGATGGTGAACGTGCCTTGTGTGCGCTATAAGGTCATCGTAGGTCTTAAATTTTTCATTATCATATTCACAGACGAATTTATTATGATGCAGTAGTCCCATTAAATTTATTCAAAATTACTAAAGTATTAAAGTTATCTGTGCTACAGTTCTGGCAGATTATAGAGCAGCATGCGAGTTAATTTTTTCTGTTCCAGTCCCATCCTTGTAAATCGAAATTTCTGAGCGAAGACCAATCTTTGCAGGCTTTTTCAGAAATTAAATGCTCGATTCCTTTTATGATTTCAACTAGATGTTGAATCGATTGGGCGACAATATTAACTAAGATTGAATTCGACTTATAGGTATAATTTGTATGCTAGCAAATACGCTGAGACAAATTACTTGATCAGTGGACAACCTTAACTTGTCGAATAAGAATCAAAGAAACTAGTATATGAATAGACTAGAACATTGATTCAATGGTAGGAATCTGGATGACAACATTTACAGCAACTCTTATTGTCGTAACAGTAGCATGCACATTCAGCTCAGTAGTCTTGCCCACATTCTCTCAAACTGGCACGGGAAGTCAAGGACAAGAAGAATCTTCTGGAGAAAGCCAAGCTACAAACAGGACCTTTTTTGAGTTTAACACAGGAATTCCGGCATTTAATGTCACTCTATTTCCTCCAGACCAATTCAGTCAGACTACTTTGGAAGTGAACCAAAACGATAACGTAACTGTCAACTTTTTCAATATGGAAGCACCTTATGGTGACAGACACTCATTTACTATTAATGCTCCCTACAAAATTAACTTGGATTTAGCACCTGGACAGAATGGAACACTGTCGTTCCTAGCAAACCACCCTGGCATCTACCAATTCTATTGCGCGTATCACGAACCGACCATGACAGGGAAATTGTTAGTAGCATCTTCAAAATAAATCACTTTTTTTAGATTATAAACACACAGGAGGCTGCGTATGTAACAGAATTGTTCTGAAATCATCCATAGGATCAAGCAGATGTATTCATTTGAGTTTGCGAAGGATTGCGGTGTGAAGGATTTCAAATATCCTTTCAACATAAAAAATACTATAGGGAGTATTTGCCATTAATTATGAATGTGAATGATATTGCTCAATAGAATCCAATGTTGGTTGAACCTTGCTTTCTCTTTTTACGACATCTATTATCTTTTTCCAAATGTGCTTTTCAAATTCGTAGGCCATACTTCCACCCACAGCAAGACCACCAGCTAAACCGATAGGTCCTGCCACTATTAATCCAACTGCACCTGGAAAAAGCAGGCTAGAAAACCATCCATGTGAGCCAACTTCAACTGCGAAATCGTCAGGATTGCCTGTAATAGAGATGTGTATTTCACTCAGAGAACCCGCAATCACCATAAGTGATTTATTAACAGCGACGATGCTCCTCGAGGGTAAATCGTTTATAGTTCCTTTGAACTCCGATACTATTTGCAGATTCGGCTGACTCGATCTCCTTTTTTATTGCTTAGTAGAGTTGGTCTAGGTCAGTATGAAGACCTCTATAATGTTGAACTTTAGCCATAAAGACATTTATCAAATTATTTATTTAAGCTATCGCATCTACAACAATCGATCTCACTCTGATAAATTGAAATACCTTCGTTAGCAGAGATGCTCTATAAGGCAAAAATACTCCCGGATTTTCCATGAATTAGGTTGCAATAAAAATATAACGATACCTTAAAACAACACACATCCGATCTCATACACCGATCTAATATATGACCTTCTATGGAAGATCACTTCAATCGCTATGATCGTTGATAATTATGAAATAAAACGGATATATGAACACGAAAAAATGTTTAATGGATAGTCCTTAATGTCTAATGTTTTTAATCCCAAGTAACGTTTGGTACAAAAGTCGTGTCGTAAAAAAAATGCTGAAAGTCACTGCTGTCTGGATTGCTAAGTAATAAAATTCTTATTCGGGATCTTGGATGAAAACGTAAAATATTGTTGCCTTCAATCTCTATGGAACTCGAATATCATCTTTTATGCGCAGAGTTTCATAAGATAAATTAGATTTGAACTCCTCGAGATTCATGACCAATCCATAGTAATCTCGAACATTATCCATGGTGGAATTGTAATTTTTTCCTACACTGGACGCCGTTGCATCAGAAATCAAAATTATATCATATCCATGGTTGAATGCGTCACGGAGTGAACTTTCCACACAAATGGATGTGTCAATACCTGCAAAAATAAGAGCATCAATTCCAAAACTTCTCAACCAAACCTCGATTTCGGTATCTTGAAAAGCAGAATCTCGCCTTTTGATTACAACATGGTCCTGGGTAAGCGGTGATAGTTCGTCAACTATGTCGGCGTCCCATGTTCCCCTCACACATATTGGTCTCATTTTTATTCTCTCCTCTCGTGATTTGGGGAGGATTCTATGTGTTCTTGTTAGTAGATCTATTCCCGATCCCTCTCTTACCGCCTGAGTAAAAAAAATAGGTATTTTAGAACTTCTACAAACCTGAATAAGGCTCTTAATATTGGGAACGATTTTGAGATACGCCGATGTATCGATACCCATAAGATCATAAGATCCCCCTTTACTAACGAACCCGTTCTGCATGTCAATGACTAAAAGAGCAGGATTAACATCATGTTTGTTGATTTTCACGAAATATCACTAATTCAAAATATTCATAAGATCTTTTAATAAATTAATCGGATCTATTGTCTATTTTATAGTGGAATACAGTTTTGAACTGCAAAAATAGGTCCTCACAAAGTACCTTTGTGGAATCTCTTTATCTACAAAGGTTTAGCAAATATACTATATATGCTCAATTTTGTTCAAAAATATCCCCTAGATGGAAACTCAATGTAATAATCTTGCAAGGGAATTAGTTAAGGATTGAATTTCTCGATTTTTTTGTGATTCTACGCCATTTTTTTTATACAAAGTAACTTTCATAAGGGACCGTGCCGCTTCATTATCTTAGATTTTGTCTCATGTCCAAATTGAACATTAGGATCAAGATGGAGGCGAGTGTTAATAACGTATGTATGCGTATACACAAGTGGTGGGAATGAAGAGATGTGTAGTATAGCGGGAATTCTTAGTAAACGGGGAATCGATGTTGCCGACAGTATCACTGACATGCTTACTTGTATGCCCAATAGAGGGCCAGATGGTTCAGGAATACTACTTGGAGAGGATATTTTGTTCTTTAAAAGCTTGCGCGAACTTTCCCAAAATCATTTTTCAGGTGAATTTGCATTGGGCCATAGTAGACTGGCGATAGTTGGGGGTAGTTCCGGTAGACAACCGTTACAAAGTTGTGACGGGAGATTCATTTTGGTGCATAACGGAGAGATTTATAATTATAAAGAAATACGAGATGAACTATCGGCGACTCATAAGTTTGTTACAGATAGTGACAGTGAAGTAATAGTTCACTTGATAGAACAATATATCAAGGCAGGTAACAATTTTGTAAATGCTATTAAAAAAACTGTTGCTATGCTGGACGGGATATTTGCCTTTGCAATCAGGGATCGGGAAACAGGGCAAATTGGATTAGCAAGAGACCAACTTGGGGTGCGTCAACTTTATTATACTGAAAACGGTGATGTTTTTGCTTTTGCGTCTGAGAGAAAGTCCTTGCTCAGAATAGTGCCTAAGGGAGATATAAGACGAGTCATGCCCGGCATGTTAGTTCTGATCGAAGGTAACTTCAAACTGAAGGAATACGAGATGATCAAGCCGTTGTCAACGGGCTCTAGAAGAAAAAAAATTTCCTATCGTACTAGGGATGAGGCAATATCTGCTTACCAAAAAGCACTATTAGGATCCATGAAAAAGCGAACTATGGATCTCGATACGATTGGAATAATCTTTTCGGGAGGAATCGATAGTGTTCTCGTAGCTTATCTTGCGAAGAGTATGGTGAAGAAAGTAGTAGGTTATTGTGGTGGATTGAAAGGCTCTACCGATATCCAATTTGCGAAGGATATTGCAAAGAGATTGAACTTGCCTCTTCGAATTAATGAACTAACTTTAGACGAGGTTGAATCGATGCTACCTCGAATAGTAGACGTTATAGAGGACAATAATGTTGGTCAGGTCGAGGTTGCTATCCCGGTTTTCGCTGCAGTGGAGACCGCCCATCAAGACGGAATGAGGGTAATGTACACGGGTCAAGGTGTTGATGAACTCTTTGGTGGATATTCTTGGTACCCTAGGATTGTGGAACGTGAAGGATATCGTATATTAGGTAAACATATGGCAGATGATCTAAGTTTACTTTACAAGGAAACGCTAGAAAGGGAAGACAAGATTGCAATGTATCACAGCGTAGAAATTAGAGAACCTTATCTTGACAATGAAGTAGTACGAGTAGCATTACGTACAAACCTTGAACTTAACGTTACAGGGAAAAATGACGCCTATGGTAAGCGAGTACATAGGGACCTTGCCATTAAATTGGGCATACCTGCAGATATCGCTTATCGAAAGAAGGAAGCTGCACAGCATGGTTCAGGCATTCACGATGCTTTAGACATTATTGCTAGAAATAATGGTTATGATCCATCAACGGTTCCAGAATATTATTTGAAAGAACTAGTGAGTCGAGAAAAGATTGGAAGCTCGCAAAGGTACGGATACAATTACGGTGATCTTTCCCTGTGGGCAGTACCTCCACACATTCAGCTCTATCTGGACAACCTTGGGTATTCGAGGAGACCGGCAATTGAGATCCGTAGGTCCAAAGTCGCCGATCATAATTGATTAAACTCACGCACTTGCTGGCTACTTTTCATATTTCATTCAATCACAGTGTTTAGCATTCTGCGAAATGCAATAGTCTTCTAGCAATATTCACTATCGAACGAACATTAGTGTATCTATGTACCGTGAGAAAATAGAATGAGCCGGATGAGAATCAAGCTCTTGTCCTAATCCCTTCCCGGCTCGTACCAGTTTTTCTGCCGCATATACACCCAACCTCATATCATGTCACTGGTGATATTCTTGATACTAGACTCCTAGCGGGACGAAGGTAAAAACAGCCACCCCTGGAGCCGAAACCTGGTCGTTTCTGCAGACTAACGGTTATGTAGTATTACTTAAACTGATGTAAATTTCAGTATGACTAAATTTCTATAGCTTACGAGGCGAGTTGAGGCAGAGACGTCTCAATCAACCAAGCCTAGGAAATAGTTTTACGCCCGTAATTGCAAATTCTCATGTGTTAAAGTTGGAAGTAAATTCGCATTTTTTGTGAATATCTGTTGTTGTAGATACTTCAACGTTCTCAAATAGAAGAACTGACCTTTAAACATCTAGACTTTTGGAAGATCCCAGTAAGCCACTATTCGTTATATACGAGTCTCTTCGCCACCGACCTTAAGGATAAAAGCATGAGGAAGTACGTAGTAACGGTTTGGGCTCAACATCGACGCAAATACCTTAGCCAGTGTGCCTGACAGAACTACTTCTGCGCATACATTGCCTTCCGTATCAGCAAAGATTGTTTCTTCCCGGTTTGTCAAATCAGGGACGGCGTCTATTAACCCACTCCACACGGTCCTGCCTGTTGTTCCAATTTTACCTTCGCCTTGGTTTCCAAGCGGGACGTACCGAAACTGTCCTTCTGGATTACAGTGAGCAACCATCTTGTCAACATCTCGTTTTCTGTATGCATCGAAAAAACCTTCTGCTGTGTTTATAGATGTTGCTTTATCCACTATTGCATGCTTGCTTTCCATAGATCATATATGTACACGATTTAACTAATAAATTAGAAAGTTACTTTTAGGTAGCATAGTTACTAATGGGTAACTCTCTGTAATACCCTCTGTAATAGATATTCTTGATCATAATCTTCATTTTCTAGTGCATTATTATTTTGATAATTCTTTTTAGTAGAATGAGTCGGATCTGACTTTGGTAAAAATGATAGCTTAGAACTAAATTCTATTTCTCTTTCTCTGGTTTCTATTTTGTTCTCCTTTTGATCTAATTGCTCCCTGAGTGATTCAATATGCTGCTTTATTTTATAGACCATAAATCCCTTTGAAATTAGATCAAGTTTATTTTTCATTGTGTAGTTGCTTATCACCTGAATTTTCATCATTTCGCTAAAATCAAGATATCTGTAATATTTGTTTGGATCATTATCATACTTAATTGCGTTATCTACCGCTTGCATAATCAAACTTTGCATTAACATATCATCAATGACAAGTTGTCTGTCATATCAATCCGATATGTCTTTGTAGTCATGGACTGATACATTCTGAGTTTTTTCAAATAACCAAATATCCGCATCAAGCTATGCTTTTGTATCGATCAAAAGTCCTTCCCTTAAGAACCACTTCGTTCTCCTTAAGGAATTGGATTATGTTCTTGTTCTCCCTTATTCCACTTTTTAGACAAAATTTAATTAGATGTATAGCATGTTTTTTCATATCAGGCCACAAGAGGAATAGAGACAAGAAGACATGATATGCCAGAATGCATTAAACAATTTCAAACAGAATTACTTTACACATTATTTGAATAGAATAAGTCTGATGATAAAGGTTGGATTTCTTTTTGGTGGTAACGTTTATGGTGAATTAAAGTTTATTTAATTATTAAGTGATGTATTCAAAAGCTACATTTTAGGGAAATATTATGCAGCTGTTGCTGTTGCAAGCATGGCAGCTGAAAGACCAAGCAAACAAGAAATATCAACATTCATGGATTTCTTTGCTAATACGCGGTTTCTAAAATGAGGAATCAGATAGATAAACATGTGACTTATGCAACGATGTAATAGCTGGGCTACCTGATGATTTTGAATCCAAGATTGATATCATAAACGAAATAGATAATAGCTTTGAAAGTGACTATGATAAACAGGAAGCTGTTATTATGTCTGTTTTGTCAAGAAGAGTTCATATTCCAAGCTGGGTGTAAGATGACACATTAAATATACTATTAAATAGTCTCTTTCAACCGATATAAGATAGTTTATTCTGACTTTCCCTTATCATCCTCATCCTATCTTCAACTACTTGGGCTTCTACCATTAACGCTCCAATATCACAATAAACGCTTGGGATCAGTTTACTCACTGCTGTAGACACCAGAGCAGCAGCACGAAAATCAGGCGCATCTCTTATAGTGTTAACTAGAAAGACTATTACATCCAATCCTATCAGAGATCCTTCATTAAGCAGAGTACCTGGAATTCCCGCTACTGTACCACTTTTTAATTGCTGAAATCCCTGGTCTTTGATTATTTTTGAACCAGACTCTGTGCTTGAGACTGCAAGAACTTGGGAAAGAGAATGTTCATCATCAGGTATGGTAGTAACGTGACCAGAGTTGGTAGCATCACTAGATTGATTACTATCATTACTGATATTAGGGATGCCAGCAGCACTTATGATCATTCTACATTTATTCTCTATTGTCCATTCTAAAATTGTTTTTGCAACAATCTTTTGCAATGCTGGGTGAATATTAAGTTCGGAAATGAAAAAAGAAATCTTCAAACCTTCATTAACATATAACCTTGCCGGAAATTGTGGAATATGATTATTAATTAAGGATACAGGCGGAAAATCAGGCGAATCCAGAACAGCAACCAGCTCTGTTCCTACTGAGCGTATCAAACATTCAGATGCAATAGCGTTAACTAGCCCAGTACTCGGAAAACCATCTAACACTACACCACCTTGTATGTTTATCTCCTTGTCTTTATTGAGCTTTTTGACTTCTATGGACATAGAATTATTCTCCTAATTACATTGCTTGATCTTAGCATATAAACAGTTTTAACCAGACAAACACAAAAGCTAATTGATTAATAACCTACCAATATTTCCTGCATGTTTCACTCTAGCAACTAGTCTAATTTGATTTATCCCCAAATGGGTCACCTAATACGGCGTAACGAACTAGAATTCTTCCTAAATGATTGATGATGTCGTCTTGCTTACATTGGAAAGTGGTTCAAATTTATATGCTAGGTCGATAAATCATGATAACAAGATCTATTGATTGTTTCAGATGATGAATACGTCCAATATTTAACGAGTATGACCTTTTTAACTTCAAGGAAGCTGATTTTAATACTATTTTTTTATCAATAATCTTTGATATATGGACAGGTTTCTTTTATTTTAGACTGTTTCATAATAATGTGTAGAGGTTGAGTAATCAATGACTTGTAAGGGTATATGTATGCGTCATAAAGCACAAAAGCCAGTAGGAACTGGTCGCTACGTCAGCGGACAGAAGCGCTGCCAAATATGTGAGATATTCATAAAATGGGATGGATTATGGTGCCCATGCTGTGGTTATAGACTGCGAACGAGACCACGTAACTTGAAATATAAAGCCAAACTTAGAGCAAGAAACAAAGAACAAGTTACACCCATTATCAAACCAATAAGTGTATAGATATTAGGCACTTGAGGTGGTCCTATACGTACTCTTGCATTAATGTTCTTCCAAAACCCAGATGTATAAGATGAAATAAATTTACATAATTATTGAGAGAAATACAAAGATAAGATGCGTCAATCTTCAATCTAACTCAGATCCACATTCTCGACACATTTTACAAAGCGAAGTATTATACATGCAATAACATTTA
>JBBRRH010000081.1:0-17615 GCA_038201105.1 Nitrososphaera sp.
TGGGCCGACGATTGTGAAAGCTCGGACAGAGTTCCCCAAAAATTCAAACTAGGTTCTCGGTCTATGACTGAGTGAGGATCAGAAGACTCGGTAGACAAAAACTATTTGCGTTAGAGTTATCTATGAAAGAACTTCCTTCAATAAACCTTGCCAGACGTACATTTGGCCCAGCAGATTTAGGAGGTAATTAGGGGTACTACTTGACAATGTTAAAGCATAGCCGAACTCTCTCACGGCAGTCTTAAAAAAAAGGACTCGTTTTTGTAATCGTCACTGATAGGAAATTATGAGTTGGGAAAAAAATTACAACTGCATAAGAAGTCTGCGATGTGAATAGGTAATACGACATGCCAAAATGTTAATGTACACTCACTTTCTTAACCTGATCAGATCGGCAACAGTTAAACCATCTGTTCTACTTCACATAAGAAATCAACTTCTACAACACTTCCTAAGGGTAAGCTGTTCACTCCGATGGCAACTCGAGTATGATTACCTTTATCTGCAAACAAATCCACCAATAGGTTTGATGCACCATTAATAACCTTAGAATGCTCCGTGAATGTTGATTCACAGTTTACATACCCTGTCACTTTTATAAATTTCGTAATAAGGTCTAGATTTCCGACAAAATATTTCAATTGTGCTAAGGCATTAATCGTGCATTGTCGGGCAGCTTGTCGGCCAGTTTCAATTGATACTTCTACAGGAACTTTTCCTAGAAATGTAAGTGGTAGATCTGACGACCCAAGTTCAAACGGTATTTGGCCAGAAATGAAGATTAGATTTCCAGATTTCAGAATAGGTACATAGGTGCCCACGGGTGTGGGTAGCTTTGGTAGTGAAATGCCAAAAGATTTCAACTTGTCGTCTATCATGAGCTTGGATTGAACTCTACGGGTTTTTTAACTATTTGCATCTCATATTGGAGTTAAGCAGTTCAATAACTGATTCATGAATATATGGAGGTCTTGCTCAAAGCATGAATTTGTGGACCGTTTTAGTGTCAACAACACTAATAGCGATGATGATGTCACTAGCGATAAGAGGATCCACATGCGAAGATGGCGGTGATGATAAATACAATCATAAGGACCAAACCACGAAGGTGAACGTAAGAAACGGATTCGAGATAGAAAATATCCATAAGGACCTCGGCAACAAGAATGACAATGTAAAAATGAACTTGTCTTTTTGAAGCTGATGTCGAAGGCAAATACTTTTAAACATAAGAGATAGGAGTTAAGGATAATGTGTGCAAATCAGGAAAAAGGATCATCCTATACTCCACACATTACGGGAGCGGCTTTGAGCATTCTAGTGATGGGGATATCCCTTCTAGCGATCATCATCGCTTATGTTTCATTTGGACATTTGGGCCCAAAATTTTCAGAAAGTCTTATGCAGGTCCAACAAGCTACTTTAAGAAAGGAGTATAATTTACCTCCAAAACCTATTATCACGAATGACACGTTGTTGCTTATTCCTCCGTCCCTGAGGAATATCGCAGAAGGCAATCACACTCATTGATAAGTTCGATCTGAACGGTCCATATTCTGAATAGCAATTATCTTGAAGAACTTATTGAGTCTTCTAACACACACATTCCATAAAGGTTATCGGTTTCTTCCTTGAACATTATTATTTGTCAATATGTCACATTTTATCTTAATTGCCAGATTGTCAAATTTGTGGCTCAAGATTTGGTAATCGTTCTTGCACTATGTGTTCAAGGTATGTCTGTTCATCTTGTGTGAATAAGGAGGGAATTCGATGTGTACGTTGTAGTTCGATACAGAAAGTACGTCAAAGTTTCTTAAAACAAAACCTTCACTTTATAGCGCTCTTTATCTCTCTATGGTTCTTTGTAGCAGGACTCTATCCTTTTCCTTATTTTGTTGCAGCGGGAATTCCTGTTGATATGAGCCAACTTCAACCAGTATTTATCGCCACTACAGTCATGACAATTCCATTTATTTTCATGCTTTTTGCATGGAAAAAACGCCAAGATAGGGCTTATTAAAACTGAATGTAAGGTACATCTTCATTCTACTGAATCGACAGTGAAATCATTTTTATAACTGTTATAAGGAAAAATTTTGGGTTGGAAAGAATTAACGGCGAAACAATAACTGGAATCGCTTTGGTTTTCCTTTCTCTATTGTTCATTTACGCAGGCAGCGTCAACGATATTTGGGCTATACTGATACCTGCAGATTTTTTGATCCTTGCTATTGGAGGTGCATTCATTGCATTAGGGCTAATAACGATCAGAAGACAAAGATCCATGATTCCTTATTGATTTGCTCATTTCTTTACACAAAATTTTAATAAAACCTTGGGGAGAATAATATTGCGTAAGAATGAAAAAAGTGGAAGCTGTTATACCACATTCTAGAATGCAAAATGCTTTCTCAGCTTTGAGAGAACTAGATCTTGGGGGTCTTACATACTACGAGTCAAAAGGAAGAGGCGATATACCAACTCCCGTAATCCATGGTGGAAGAGGAACTTCAGTGTACAGGCCAGAATTCAACGTCAATGTCACAATATCGATAGTAGTCCGAGATCCAATTGCAGATAATGTTGTTGAAAAGATTTTGGAAAGTACTAGTACGGGTCTTGCTGGGGAAGGAAAGATCTTCATATCTGAAATTGAGGACGCCGTGGATATTGGATCTGGGGAAAGGGGAGAAGCAGCTATCTGATCTTATGAAGTCAATTTGAAGAGGCCCGGTAAATCAGTCTGCGTGTAATATCCGATTTTTAAATTGCAGATAATTGTGTCATCACCGCAATTAATTGTGTCATCACCGCAATTATTCATGAATTAATAAAATAAATATTTAGATTGGACAGTATTCTAGAGACAATAAATCATTTATTCTTCCCAATGACATATTCTATTGTCTGGCTTAAATTCAATATCCCTTTGGATTTCCCGAATTCCTCTAGTAATTTAATCTGTTCAGGGTTAAAGCAAACGTGAAGGCTTCTAATTGAGTCTTGCATGTTATCTTATCTAAATGCATTTTTATATGCTTTTCTGACAAGAATCGATTAACCCTTGACTCTTACTATCTTTACTCGCTCAAGCACTTTCCAATATTCTACCTCTGTCCCTTGTGTTATCTTCTCTCTAATCTCTTCCTCCATAGATGATGTTTCGAACATTTCGAAAGTTTCAAGATCCATAATCTGAAGGGTGTTACCAGAAATAGATATTATCTGACCAGTTCTCTTGTTGATAAGGGGAACTTCCACATTCGCTGATACCGGTGCGACCATGTTATGCTTTGAGCCATCAAATACCGATATTGCTGAAACCCTGGCTTTAGCAGAACCATGTTTCCCCGGCTTGCTATGATCATACGAAACTATGCGACATGCTTCATTGTCTAAAATAATATATGAACCGACTTTCAAACTACCCAAGTCCATCGGTTTGCTCAATCTAGATCGAATCACTTGGATTACGCTTCATATTTAACGGTTCTGTTTCTAATATTCCAAGCTATTTTAGCTTGTTAAGGACCGAAAAGCTCACAAGATTGTTAAGTGAGATACCCTTTCTTGCAACATCCATTCGAGTTTTTTCGCAATACCTCTGATCACTTTGGTGTGTTTTATCACCCTCAACTTCCAACACGATGATGTTCTTCGAATAGGGAAATGTAAACCGTAGATATTCTCCATTCACAAATTGAAGATCGCCAACTCGTGCCGTCTTCACCCGGTCTCTCCTTGCAAGTGAGCTGGCAATCTCACTAACTTCCGAATCTGTACAAGAATACTTGGTAAAATATACCGATACATAACTCAACCTTTCATGGTATCGCTCGAACAATCCGGACTTGAAATTAAAGAAGAACGATAGTTTATCCTGGAGACAATTTGAAACGCCTGACAATAAAGGTGATGTCTGCATATACTTCGCAAGCACATAATGATTTGCGTGGTTAGGAAAGTAGGGTAGAGATTCAGAAGGAAATGTCGCAGTAACAAAATACATACTTTCAACGTTGTCAGATTTTTTCCATGTTTCTACGATTGACTCGTTATTCTTATTATGGGGAGCACAAACATAGCCGCTAACATTCATGAAAATGCCCCACTCCAGAGTCCTATTTGTACGGCATTATTTATATTATTAGTAGCCTTACAAGGTCAATATGCTCTTGTCTTCGAATATACAGAGCACCGAAAGGGTGTCGATTTTTAAAGATCAAGTATTCTTCGTACTTAGAGCTGTATGCCAGAGAGAAGAATTAAGATCTCTAATCCTCCACTTGTAATAAGGGATCATAAGACAACACAAGAAGACTGAAGCCGCGCCGATCGGATCCTTTACCACATTTCGAAGACCTTCAGAGAGGGCTACCTTATAATCCAAATGATGCTCAGTTTTCCCATAGATCGACGTTATTTGCTTGTGGCCGTTACTCGCTCTTAAGACTTGAGAAGCAAAGTCTTCCAACGTATTGGCCGGCCTAAAGAGGACAACTGCACTTGGATTATAAACTACTTCATAACCTAGATTGATTACAACATTTTGCAAATACAAATCAATTGCAATGATATCTCGTGGAATTTTGATCTTCTTTGCCACGTTGCTTTGAACTGCTAGTCCCCTACCCATTACAGTATATTGAGATAGCTGTCTAACTCTCACAGACTCTAGCCATTTGCACGTAAATATAGATCCATTATTGGCCATCCCATTTCCTGGAATTGGTTTTGGATTTGATGCGCAGATTCCTACATTGTTACTTATATGAGAGATAAGTTCCTTTGTACAATTGCTTGCAGGAATTACGTCAGCATCGTAAAAGACAATAACGTTACCACTAGCGTTTGAAATTATTTCGTTCCATGCAATGGCGGCTCCTCTTCGTGAATCATGGTGAAGCAATCGTATTTTGTATTTCTTATTAAACTTCGAAAAATTTTCTACTATCGTCGGCGTGGCATCAGTTGAATCGTCAGAAATTATTATTTCTAAAATTTCAAAACCACTATTATCACCTGTCGTGATGCTGTTTAGCAGCGCTTCGATGTTATTCATTTCGTTGAAAGTAGGTATTCCTATGGTGACAGTTTGCATTGGATGATTTTGTAGTATATGTCAATTACTTTTTAATCATTCTCTTTGGTCTTACGATTTTGAATTGAATTCTAATTCAACCAACAGTAAGACTAAGAAAAAGTCTTGCAAATTGCTCATAAGGCGTTAATAATAAAAGCCACTCGGTTCAAATTCAACATCTATGACTCACCTGTGATACATAAGGTATTCATATGAAATAAGCTGATCAAAATATAGTTGAAAGACACTGATGCATCATACTCGTTCCTAAAAAGGATGGCCGGGGAAGCTGGACTCCGAAAAAGCAATTTGATCATGCCTTTAATTGTGGACGAATCTCGCTCGAATTCAAGATATTTGATGACCACTTCAATGGACTCGCTTGAAAATAAGGTTCAGAAAGTTCTTGATCTAGGAATAAAAAAGATCATGCTTTATGGGATTCCAAAGACACGTAATCCTAAAGCATCAGAGGCATGGAATCCAAAAGGGGTAGTCCAACGTGCTGTCGCAAGGATTAAAAAGAATTTTGGACATAAGGTCGAAGTATCCACGGACGTATGTGTATGTCAATATAATTTATCTGGTCAGTGTGGCACGATGAACAGCTCAGGTACTGACATAGACAATGACACTTCCCTGATAGGTATAAAGACCATAGCATTAAGTCATGCGGAAGCGGGATCCGACATATTAGCTCCCTCATCGATGATGGATGGTCAGGTCTCATGCATACGACAGTGCCTAAAAGAGAATGGATTTCGTGATATCAGTATTATGTCATTTTCTGCAAAGTATGATTCATGTTTGTATTCTCCCTTTAGATCAACAGCATTCGATAATTATCATCAGACTAGCAAAATCAACAAATCGACGTATCAGCTATCATGCTCAAATATCAGACAGAGTCTGCACGAAATTCAAATAGATTTGAACGAAGGTGCGAAAATAATAATGGTCAAACCAGGTATCGTGTCATCCGATCTGATAGTAGCCATCAAAAACAGATTCAATTGTCCCGTCGCCGTACAGAATGTTTCCGGAGAATATCTTATGATTAAAATGGCTTCGGAAAAAGGCTTGATAAACGAAGTTGAATGGGCCCTCGCATATCTAATAGGAATGCGACGAGCAGGTGCTGACATGATAATGTCGTATCACATAGAACTGATCTCGAAGTATCTTGAATAGGTATCTTGACTACCCCAAGGTTAATTCAGCCTGGAAGGTCACT
This sequence comes from Nitrososphaera sp., assembly GCA_038201105.1. GTDB lineage: Archaea > Thermoproteota > Nitrososphaeria > Nitrososphaerales > Nitrososphaeraceae > TA-21. Next base: position 6,321 of record JBBRRH010000081.1, read on the forward strand.
CAGATAAAGATTCAAGGCGGGGCGTACATACTTGAAGCAGATAGCAGCCCCTAATCCATTGTCGATTAATTGTCTTGTATACTTTTTCCGATCGATATTAGTCCGGCTAGTACAATAACATACAAATCAATAAGTTATAGTTGGTATCCTATCATTCAAATCTCTTTAGATAACCCCAATCATTATAGGTCTGGATTCATCTAAATTTCCTTCTTTTATCAAGTTGTTCACCAGAATTATCTTAAATTAATAACCTCAACACAATTATATGGCAATAAATTATCATGAAAAATGTCCCGCGGTAGCTCAGCCTGGTAGAGCTTTCGGCTGTAGCAGTCGGCTAACTAAAGCTGACCACGAGAAACAGCCTATCGGGCAAACAATTGCAGTGACCGAAGAGTCGCAGGCTCAAATAGCGTTTGGTTATTGCCAAGCTAGAGTAGATCCTGCCCGCGGGATACAATTTGCAGAGCTATATGTACATGTGGGAACGTCGTCTGAAATTTGAGCATCCATTTCAAACAACTCCATTTACCAATAAAATATCCAAAATATTTTGTTAGGTTATGAATACGACCATGTATCAGATGTTGAATATAACCAAATGCCGGTATTTTAATTTAAATTTCAGGACAGATTCTCATCTATAAACTGAAGATCAAATTAAATACTGTCCATTACAGAAGTTATTGGGATCTTATTCAAATTGGATAGAATTTGTGTCTCTTTAGCTACAGCTGCTCTCTTGATACCCTTACAAAAAGCAACCCCCGAAGGTGATGATAATGTACAAAAAAGGTTTGGTTACTTGCAACTCTTAAACGTACAACGAGCAATAACTAAGTTCCTCCACAATAAAACTAGTTGCAATTCAGTATTTACTTTAAAACCGCATTGGCAAGGCAGAAGTTTCCCAGACAACGAAACTAAACTACAAGTGTTGTTTAGAAAAATTGCATTAGGAGGACAAACGATACCTGATGTACAATTCAATACCGTCAAAGAGAATATTGGATTATTAAAATTACTTGATCAAAATCAAATGCATTTTAGGATACACCGGCGCAATCTCTTAAAGACACCATCGAAACGTAACCTCATGATAAAAGTCGAGGGAATGAAAAATTATGTGAAAGCCTTATCAGGAATACAGTAAAAAAATGGTGAAAAAAACTTATAACACCTATTGCATCATTGGGGACCCGATTAATCACTCTCTGTCCCCGGCATTACACAATGCAGCATTCAATAGTTTGGGACTTGACCATTCTTATATTGCGTACCGTGTTCCAAAAGATGAGCTTGCCAACGCAATTATTTCCCTGAAATCTATAAACATTGCAGGATTTAATGTGACGATGCCGCATAAAACTGCGATAATAGAATATCTTGACACTCTGGACTCCACAGTTGAGAGAGCGAGAGCCGTAAATACTGTTTATAATAACAATGGCAAATTTGAGGCATTCAATACTGATATAGTCGGATTTGTTACTCCTCTACACAACCGAAACGTAAGCTTTAACGGGATGACTGTGTTATTGCTCGGTGCAGGCGGAACAGCGCAGGCAGTTGTAGCAGCGTTAGCGGAAGAAACAGGCATATCAAAGATCTATATTAGTAGTAGGAACAAAGTAAAGCTAGAAAACCTTGCAGAAGTTGCCACAAAGACCGGTTTGGAATGTGTTCCTCTAGGAGAAAATGAAATACAAAAATTCTCTCCGTTAAGTGATATGATAATCAATGCCACTCCCGTAGGAATGGGCGGTGAAGCAAGCCCAGTAAGCTCTAAGCACATATCCAAGGATTCCATTGTCTACGACATCGTCTACAGACCCTTAAACACCGACTTGATTTTGAATGCCAAGAAAGCAAGAGCACAAATTATCTATGGTTATGAAATGCTTATAGAACAAGCGATTGCTGCGTTTAAGATCTGGACTGGCATCACCCCGCCGATGGAAGCAATGAAAAAAGCATTGTTTGGTGGATTCGGGGAACCACTGTGACACTAAGATCTGTCGCCGTTGTACATGGCGCTGTATCGATAGTAAATGCTGTTGCAACAGGCTTCGGTTCTGCCCTAGGGATCTCCTTGAAGGTGGAAGTCGAAATGGTTGCCGAAAAAGGGTCGGGCATCATCTTCGAATCTGGTAACAGTAATAAGATGATCGACAGGATAATTGAAGAAGTTCTCTCCCCGAAGTTTATAACTGAATATTTCTTGAAAATTAGAATAAACTCGGAAATACCCTTGGGTGTTGGACTGAAAAGTTCTAGCGCAGTCTCCAACGCAGTCGCTCTTGCGTGCAACGGTCTCATAAGTGACAATGTACAGGATCAACATGTTCTTGATTCTGCAGTTAATGCATCACTTTTTGCCAGAACCACAATTACCGGTGCATATGATGACTCTACAGCGTGTTACTATGGTGGGTTTGTTGTTACTGATAATTACAATAGGAAAATACTAAGACAGGATATTTGTCCTGATGATATTGTGGTTATCATTTATGTGCCCAAAAATTGTCAAAGGGGCGATCCTTCAAAACTGAAATTGCTCTCAGATCTTTATAACGATGCCTTTAATCTGGCCTATGGTGGGAAGTACTGGAAGGCAATGATTCTTAATGGAATTCTTAATTCCTCTATTCTATTGGGAGATTACCTTCCGTCTAGGCTTGCCCTCGAAAATGGTGCATTGGCATCAGGTATGTCTGGAAATGGACCGTCCACCGCAGCCATCGCACGTAAGGAAGATTCAAGCAAAATTAGGTCTGTTTTTGAGGCACTGAATGGTTATGTAATCGTATCTCCAATAAACAATAACAAAGCTACTCTTGTGAAACAGATTGGATAGCGTATTAATTCAGAAATCTGACTTGACCGGAATAATCAATTGTCCGCCAAGTAAAAGCTATACTCACAGGGCGATAGCTATATCTTCACTGGCAGAAGGCGAATCGTTACTCCTTAACACACTACGATCGCGTGATACTATGGCAACGATAAGAGGGTGTAAGGCCTTGGGAGTTAATATTGTGGATCGGCCTGACCATCTTACTGTTAGCGGCAGAACTGCCTTCGTCGCACCGGATGATGTGATTAATATTGAAAATTCAGGAACCACCATGCGCTTCTTAACGGCTATGTCAACCTTGGTACAGAATGGGTATACTGTCATAACAGGTGATGAAAGCATCCGGCGGAGGCCAATGGAACCTATGATATTTGCTTTGAGAAATCTTGGAGTACAATGTTATTCTACACGCATGAATGGTTCAGCTCCCATAGTAATTCAAGGAGGAGGAATTGCAGGTGGAAGAACCGAAATCGAGGGAAACACTTCAAGTCAATTCTTGTCAGGGCTATTAATTTCGGGAGCCTATGCTCAATCAGAGATAGAAATTAAAGTAACTGGAAAACAAGTGTCACGTCCTTACATAGACTCAACAATTGCCACAATAAAAAAATTTGGAATAAATATCCAAAAATCAACTGATTACAAAATCTTACACGTTACTAAAGGAAGGTACACGCCTACTTCATTTACTGTTCCAGGAGACTTTTCCACAGCAGCAGTAATTTTGTCTGCTGGGATTCTTTTAGGCGGTGAGATCATGCTCTCTGGATTAGATTTTTCATTGCCTCAGGGAGATTCTAATATTCTAGATATATTGAAAAAAATGGAAGCTGATGTAACGGTTAATGTTAAGCAAGGTCAAATTCGAGTAGTCGGGTCAGAACGTTTGGAAGGCGGCGAATTTGACCTCTCAGATACTCCAGATTTGCTTCCTGTAGTTGCAATTTTGTCATTGAGAGCCAAATCGCCAGTGAGAATTTATGGTGTTTCTCATACTCGCTTTAAGGAAACAGATAGGCTGGCTATTGTAGCATCAGAATTATGCAAATTAGGGGTAAACCTGAAAATGGCTAATGATGAATTAATAATCCATCATTCAGGAAAATTAAAAAGTGCACATCTAAATGCTCATGATGATCATCGGCTCTTTATGTGCTTTGTTGTCGCAGCCATGATGACTGAAAAGTCAATTGTAAAGGGAGCTAGATCAGTTGATGTATCATACCCTCAATTTATATCTGAAATGAGAAAATTAGGAGGCCAAATAAACTTCCAATAATATATAAAAAATTAACTCGAAGTATTTTCAACCTGGGGTTAGCCTAGTAGAAATCTAGTCCTTGGAACTTTGAAACATAAAGCCAATATATGTGACAAGAAACCCATACAATAATTGGAGCATGATCGGAAATATTCTTGGTGAACGTCTTGTTGTCATGAGTTTTGGAGAAAGCCATGGCAAGTGTATCGGAATGGTATTGGATGGTTGTCCCGCCGGTTTGCCCTTATCCGAATCGGACTTACAGACCCAATTGAATAGGAGGAAGCCCGGACAATCAATAATTACTACTCAAAGGAAAGAAGAAGACAGAGCTGAAATTTTATCGGGAGTATTTAACGGCTTCACCACTTCAGCTCCAATATGTGCACTAATTTGGAATAAAGATCAAGACTCAAGACCTTACGACGCAATGAAGAATACACCAAGACCTGGACATGCGGATTTTCCTGCGTCAGTGAAATATGGTGGTTTTGAAGACTATCGCGGTAGTGGTAGATTCTCTGGTAGATTGACTGCTACTATGGTAATGGCAGGAGCAATTGCACAAAAGTTATTATTTTATTCATTAGGAGTAGAGGTAGTAGCATACACATCAGAAATTGGTGGGATAGTATCAAAACCAGTCACGTTCGAACAGGCTAAGACTAACACATACTTGAATGAAGTACGATGTCCTGACGTAGATTCGGCAGAGCGTATGAAGTCTCTCATTCTCCAAGCAAGGAAAGAAGGCGATTCAGTGGGTGGTATCATAGAATGCATAGCGACAGGACTACCTGTGGGATTAGGTGAACCAATTTTCTCGTCGATGGAATCCGATCTAAGTAAGGCTCTTTTTAGCATTCCTGCTGTTAAAGGGGTGGAATTTGGTTCAGGGTTCGGAGGGTCAAGGCTAAAGGGATCAGAAAATAATGACGAGTATATTGTCTCCAACGGAAAAATTGTTACTACAACAAATAATTCAGGCGGGATTATCGGAGGACTGACTAGTGGGATGCCTTTGGTAATCCGGATAGGATTTAAACCAGCTTCGTCCATTGCCAAAAAACAACGATCTGTGGATTTATTGACACGCTCAGAGTGTGAAATTACCGTGCCAGGCAGACATGATCCATGCGTCGTACCAAGAGCGCCGCCAGTTGTTGAATCTTTAGTATCGTTAATCATATCAGATCATGCAATACGTGGAGGATTCATCCCATCTATCTTGAAGGCTAAAAAGTATGATTGACGGGGGTGGACTAGATGGTCTTAGGACTCAAGTGAGATCAGTGACCGCAGATATAATACAGCTAGTAAAGAAAAGAATGGATATAGCGCAAAAGATTGGCGATATAAAGAACAGATTCAATATACAAATAGAAGATGAAGCAGTAGAACAGGAGATACAAAATCATGCTCAAGAGTTGGGCAGACAGATTGGTTTAGATAGGAATTTCATCGGCAGATTGTTGAATTTGTTACTTACAGAGTCTGTAAGAATCCAAAAGAATCAGACTTCGAAACAACCAGACCAATTGAATCATATGACAATGTTTATGCGGGCAAAGAAGCTGGAATCTGAGGGCAAAAAAATCATTCATTTAGAAGTGGGTGAGCCAGATTATTTACCACCACGTTCGGTTAAAGACGCGTTGGTAAAAGCCTACGAGAGAGGCCAAGTGCGCTATACGGAACCGCGAGGAATTTCTAGCCTAAGAATGGAAATATCAAAACAGTTTCACGGCGTTGAAAAAGATCAAGTCATTGTCACTCCAGGAGCCCGGTTCGCTGTATTTAGTGCAATTGTGGCTGCTGTAAGTATTGGAGAAGAAGTTCTTATTTTAGAACCAGCATGGCCGGCGTATAAAGAATGTGCAGAGTTCATAGGTGCAAAGACTAAAGTCGTAAATACATCTCTTGAAAAAGGGTGGGAACCTGAATTTGAACAAATAAAGAATTTAATTTCTAAAAATACTAGAATGCTTATTCTAAATTATCCAAATAATCCGACTGGGAAAATAATTACACAAGACATTCTTCAAAAAATACTCGGTCTTGCTCAAGAGAATGACATTTTTGTGTTGAGTGACGAAGTATATGCAGGATATGCATATTCGAAATTTAAGAGTATTTTGGATTATGCATACGACAAGAGCATCATGGTCTCTTCGTTTTCTAAAAGTTATGCAATGACAGGATTTAGAATAGGCTACGCAATTGGTAGTAAGAATATAATAAATAAGATGACACAAATCCAAGCTGTCGCAATTACAAGCGTAGCCGAACCGATTCAATACGCTGCACTATCGGCCTTACGAAATATGCCCACAAATAATGCCCAGCGGATCAGAAAGAGATTGGAGTTCATGAACAAAAGATTAAAAGAAATGCCTCTTGAGTTTCGTCCCCCAGATGGAGGAATGTACTTTTTTGTTCGTTTTAATGGAGATACACAGAATACCATGGATATTATTGAGGATTTACTTCAAAAGGGAGTTGCTGTGGCTCCAGGTATAGGATTCGGAAGGTGCTATGGAAATTTCCTGAGGATTTCAGCGTGTCAACCAATAGGAATTCTAGAAAGGGGATTAGATATAATTGAAAGTGTAGTTCGGAGTAGGTAATTCGAATGATAAAAAAAATTTGCATCGTTGGGGGAGCGGGAAAAATGGGACGATGGTTTTCAAATTATTTTGTACAACAGGGCGGCTACTCTGTATTTGTTTATGATACCAAGAAGGGTTACGATAAATCTTCAGCGAAAATCGTTTATTGTAATAGCCTAAAAGACTGTCTAAATGATGCAGATTATGTTATCATATCGGTGCCAGTTCTTACAGCGCCCTCTATGATCCGAGAATGTGCTTCTTTGATGAAACCAAGATCAACACTATTGGAGATCGCATCAATAAAAAAAGATACTATCCGATCATTGTCAAATATTCGGAGGTCTATCGTCCCTATATCCATCCATCCAATGTTCGGACCAGGTGCAACGAAATTGAATGACTCAAAAATCTTGTTGGTGCCGGTGAGAGACATAAAGAAAGAAAAAAGAAGATTACGATCTATTCTAGGTGGCGCAAAGATCCTGGTAATAAATGACGCCTATCATCATGACAAGTTAATGGCACTCATTCTTGGCATAGTTTATTATGCAAACTTGATACTAGCTATGGTCATATCGAAGGATAACTTTCCTGAGCTCAAGAAATTTTCAGGAACGACCTTCTCTTTTCAATCTATATTGTTTCATGGTATCTTGAGTGACGAACCTGTACTCATTTCTTCTCTCCTGATCAGCAACACAGAATTATGGTCCTATCTCAAGAGTTTCGTTAGAGAGTCAAATATCCTGTTCAACGTGATAAAGTCACAAGACTACAATAAACTTGAAAAGAAAGTCCGAGAATTGAAATCTCATTTCATGAATAATAATGAAATTCAGGAGTCGTACAAGAAGATGTATAGTTTATGTAGAGAAATTAAGCTGTAGCAGTATAGTTATGACATGATTTTGATATTGGATAATAGAAGAAAGGTGATAAAAATATTTCAGAAGCTGGAGAGTCCAAGAGGAAAATTTGTAAAACCTCTGGACTTACTCCAGCGAATGAGTAAGTCTCCAAGTTAATTGCTACTATTTAAATATTAAAAACTAAAGGGAGGAGGTCTGGGACCTCAGCTCCCTACTTGGTTGTTTCTAGACAGTTCGTTTTTTCCGGATAAAGTAAAGAAAATAGGAGAAAACAGTTTGTTGGTTCTAGAATCTTAGTAAATTATTTAAAATAGAACTAGACACGCATTACTCTATCTTTATGATAAGTCAATAATTCAATTGCTTGCTCTTCGGTAAACATGAGATTAAAGTCACGTTCGTTATAAAAACAAAGTTCCTTCCATTTTTCGATTTTAAGGTCTTGGTGTAGCGTTTTTTCGTAGTCCAACAGCTCTGTTGAATTTTTTAAATGATGAAATACCGACATGTCTGCGATAGTGAATATAGTCTTATCTGGATACTGTTCTTCAAGTTTTTTTGTTAAAGCCCTTAAAGTTTCGATGGGAGGAACATCAAAAGATTGGTTACGGATAACTTTCATAATATCAACCAAAACAATGGAACCTTGCCTCTCCAATTCTCTTACTGGGATAGACTTTGATTCGAGAATTTCTCTTGCCTTTTCAGTAGTATCGTAGTAAAGAAGCAATATGGTTACAGATTCAGGTTGTGCCTCAATCTGTCCTTTGACGTAGTTTGAATATACTTTTCTCATTGTTTCTAATTCTTGATAAAGTATCAAGTAATGGTGTCCTATCGGAACTTCTAAAAGTGTGTTTAAGACCTTGTCGTCAGCCAATGGTATAAACTTGGCAATTGGACCATTTGGATTAATAAAAAAACTCCTCCTTTCAAGTATTAGCCACATTGCTTATATGGATATAATATCGATGAATCAAGAGGACTTTTGGTGTTCGATTTTCAAGCTACTAACAATATTTTGAATCTCGCTAATCAATTCTGTCATCAAGATAGGCTTTTGTAAGAATTTGTCAATACATTGATAATTCTTGAATATATCATCTTCAATTTCGAATGCACTTATCAACACTCGCTTAACATCAGGATTGATTTGTTTCATCTTGTCTAGTAACTCCGCACCATCCATAGATGGCATCCTAAAATCAGACACTACGCATCTATAGTTCATGTAGTTAGTCTGAAAATGTTCCAAGGCTAAAATTGAGTCTGTAAACGCAACAACATCAACTCCCTTGATTGTGCTTAATGCCTCTTTAAATAAGTAAACCAAATCAGCCTCGTCATCTACAACACCTATGAATTGATTTTCACCTGAGGCTTCTACCAATCGATAGACATTACAAGTTAAAGCCTCTACCTAATAAGCCTCGTTGTCAAAGGCTGTTTCCTCGTTAGTCATAATGTTAAGCACAGAGGGACAACAAGCGTAGTTGCAAGCCTATGAAAGACAGTGGTAAACGAGTACGAGGACCTGCAACTATGCTTGCAATATAATATAGTCAAAAGACCTATTTCAAGCTTATTTTAGAGTTGGAGGTCATCGTGAAGGACGGCGTGGAAGAAAGACCTCCAACTTGGGGTTACTGTAACTAAATTAGGAGAGCTATGCATTTAAGGATTATAGGGAAAAACTGGAGGGAATGAACTGTCAAAGGCTTACTCCCTCCAGAAGATTTCTCAGTCGTAAGGTAATATTATTAGAACTTAATAAAATATAAGGACTTCATGAAATGAAAGGGATTACTCCCATTCATACGTGACTGTTTGTAGACAATTCGCTTAGCAATGAAAAATCTCTGATGCGTCTATTATTTTTCCGACTAGGGTTCCATTCGATTGAGCTTCAACGACCTTGAATTTTCCTCTGCCAACGTGTCGCACCAGTACTTTTGTTTTAACGTCATTAATCGAGATAGTACACCATGTATCGTTTTTTTTTCAAATTCCTCAATTACAATGATACGTGAAGCGTAATATCAGTTTAGGCTTAAAATGACCACTGAGAGCATGGTTGTTCGCCAATCCTTTAGGAGAAACTGGAAAGGTCTGAGTGGATTATTAATCAGACCTGTTGTTATCATTTCAACATATCCTCAGAGAACAAACACACAAGATTATTTCTAACCGAGTCATATATAGGAAAATTGGAAAAATGATACACGTTTGGACTTAACTGTACCCTCACTTTATCCCAAATCGGTTTTTATATTCGATGCATAATTTTTGTTGCTCATCAGATATTTTATGCGAACAGTATTCTAGTATTGTAATCTTACCGTTCTTAAGGGCTCCGTATAACTTGTCTCCATTCATTACATCGCTGAAATTATTAACAAGAAGGCAATACAATACCATATTAGATTATATCAGATAATCTATTATATAAGATTATATGGTCTATAATGCATTATTAATTTAGATGAACAACATCAAAAAAATCACAAGCTTCAGCTTTGTCGCTGGAATGTTCCTCATAGCAGCACTAGCAACATCAACCGCTAGTAGAACCGGCACTGCATTTGCTCAGAATATGTCAACAGCAATGAACCAAACAGCCTCACAAATGAACCAAACAGCTGGCCAGAATATGTCGAATCAAACAGCCTCACAAATGAATCAAACAGCCTCACAAATGAATCAAACAGCTGCCGAATCAGCTAACAAAACATCCACAAACCAGACCTCATCAAGCAACCCGAAACTTAAGACGTCTGATGTTCAGGATATAAGAAAAAGTTTGGAAGAAATAAAGAAAGACATAGCTGACGGAAAGGCAACGGAGGCACTTAAAGCTATAAACGACATGGATAACAAATTGCTTGTTTCAATGAGTAACAACCCACCTCCCATGTTAGAAAAGTCAACTGGCAACGATAAGAACAATAACAATAACAATAAAAACAATTAGATTTCGAATCCTGCGAAATCTTATCTTTTCTTTTTTTAATGTCGAAACACGAATTTGCGGGTCTTCTCCGACATATCCAAGAGATAGAAAAATGTGACTGTTCGATAATAGAAGAATGGCAGGTGAAAAAAGACCGCTGAAAGGAGGGAACCGACCAAGAGGATGAAACGGAACAAAAATAACTACAGTATTTTAGTGAACATGAACCTTTACACAATCACTAACGCCAGCGATATAGCTACATTTCAATTATCATTAATGGGAATGAATTGCTATTAGATTAACAGAATCCTCTAATAGTGTTTTAGTATGCATTAACATAAACATTATCAAATTCTTAATGAAAGGTGCGAACAAGCCTTAACTTAACAGCATGGTTATATATCTAGAAGCAGCATTATACATAGTATGGAATCAAACGTAAAGAAAAAGGATAAGGGTGAAGGACTTGCTGGAGGAGAAAGTAGTGCTGATTATATTATTTCTGAATCTGAAGGAGAAAGTCAGTTGTCTGAAACTACTAAAAGTTCACAGCCTGCTGAGGTAAATACAACAGCACAATCAAACGTAAAGAAAAAGGACAGGGGTGAAGGACTTGCTGGAGGAGAAAGTAGTGCTGATTATATTATTTCTGAATCTGAAGGAGAAAGTCAGTTGTCTGAAACTACTAAAAGTTCACAGCCTGCTGAGGTAAATACAACAGCACAATCAAACGTAAA
>JBBRRH010000082.1:0-17606 GCA_038201105.1 Nitrososphaera sp.
ATGAATGATGAATGATGAATGATGAATGATGAATGATGAATGATGAATGATGAATGATGAATGATGAATGATGAATGATGAATGATGAATGATGAATGATGAATGATGAATGAATTCCTAGCTATTCAATCATTCGGGCATAATGGCTGGTTCAGCTGGATTTATTGTAGTTATGTTCTAGCTCGGATATAGAATGTCTTTATTTTGTCTTTATCGGGCCATTATGAGTATTAGTTGCTTTAATTAAGCCACCGTTAATACACAATCATGAGAAAGGCTCTTACAATGACATGCCAGAACCAAATATCTTACAATGACATGCCAGAACCAGATGCTCGGAAGGGGGTGATGAAAAGGAGTATGGAAGATTGGCTAATTGATGCAATGGGAACTGTGCTATCATTAGATCAGGTACTTGTCCTGAATATACTGAATATACTCATCAAAATGTGTGACGGGGATGCCCATCTGGCGTTGTACTTTTATAATAACAGAGGCGTAGTATTTCATTTTTCCCGGGTCAAAGTTGGCATGGGCGATTTTAAACCCGAGCCATGTTTTTCGTATTGTAGCCCAGGATTCCCCGACAGTCCTGTCGCAAGACAATACCGCTTTCTTTCTCTCCAAATGATGCATGCTACTTTCATTTGGTATGTGAGACGATAATGCATCGGGATTTCTCATACCCCATCTAGGATGAGATCATCAGCATCTGAGAGTGAAGTGAAGTCTTTACTCGTTAAAATTTGTAAGACTGACAGAACCATTAAATAATCGATATTACCGTGAGGTATGCTAACCATGGTTTTTCTTTAGATAAAGGTCTATGAATTGGATGTGAAATCAGTCCCATTTTAGCGTGAGGTATTCGCTCTAGTTCTACAAAAAGTCTCTAGGAGTCTATAATATCTATCGAGTATGATAAATGTGATAAATGACATACAAAGTCGGTGCTAACTACTGTTAGTGATGTCACTAAATGGTTGAAATCTACTGCAAAACAAATAATGCCCGCCAAAAACAGAAGGAGACGAGTATAAATGTCTACCATTAGACTTAAAGTATAATAAACCCGGCTACGAAGAATGATGGGTAGTATTATGCCTCGAAAAACTTCAGGCCAAAAGCTTGAGAAAGTAATTTCAACGAAGATATCTGCTACAAATTTTGAGTTAGTCGAAAAATATGCAAGAGAACTGTATATTCAAAAGAAGGTAAAACAGCCTACTGTATCGGTTCTAATAAGAGCTATTATAAACGCGTGGTTGAGGAATATGGAAATGAAGAACAAACAGAAGAGCACTGAAACAAGCCTCACAGAGACAGAAAGTACAAACGTAGGGTTAAACTACAATTTTGATAAGAGTAAGTTGAGACAACGCATTGAATAGTTAGTCCGATATCCGTATCAGTTATTCCACCAAATCCATCCCAAATATCAAATAACTTGTCTCTTCATCAATATCCGCTACCATCTACTCGTCTAGATGATATTACGCTTTCCTGACTGTTTTTCCAGAAATTAACAAATTTTACTTTGGCTACATTATGAAACCCTGTCTTGAAATTATCTTTGCGATGCGTTTTGAGCAGTTGTATTGCCGTCTTAATTGGCTTTACTATATTTTTTCATTACGTCGAAAACCAAGTGTTCGGAGATGCAGTACCGATAACAAGACACTCGACTGCGGCCACACTTTTATGCATAGGTAATTCCGTAGCACAGCGTTAAAAAACAAAAAGACCCTTATTTTAAAACTGAGCCTACTCTCAACGAAGTTTTGAAATGTTACTACAAAATTTTTGTAAACGGGACATCTGTCAAACATTCGGAGAAATAGGTGACGATGACCCAGTTAAAAAGCGTCGTTATTATGGCATTTGGAATCTTGGTAATTATATCACTTATTCAGAGTTTATTCGCAGCTTCTGGTTATGCACTAACAAGATATTTCAACTGTATTACTAGGATTGCCAATGGTAACGGCACCATGTCTTTAGACAATGTGAAATATGTTATTATAAAGTATTTCAAGGCGCAATCGACGCCGAGCTGACGGTAATAAAATCAAGTACGTAAAGAAAACATACCCATAGGCTTACTTTGCAAAAGGAGCAAAGATTTCCATTTAATATTGATTAAAAAGGCAGCAACTATAAATTTGATAGACTAGTTAATGTGTAACTAAAGGCCGTAGTAATTACGAGCCGTAGAGTAAGTGATTTCCTCGAAGCAAGGGAAGAAATAGCAATAGTTCGAGGCTATCTTACAGTACTGCTCTCGAACATCTAAAGAATAGTGATCGCATTAAAGTACCCTCGATACTAAAAACTGATAACGGATAGCAGAGAAATTATTGAAAAGATGGCAATAATGTTGGAAGATTCCATAGCCCTGAGAGAACTGATGTAATAGTCATAATTATACTTATATGATTTGCGTTCCAGAATGAAGTTCGTATGTAAATCTATTAATCAACACTTAATTAACGTCAGGTTGATCAGCCTATATGCTAAACCATTTGACAACCCCAAGCGTACTATTTGCTATTTTGGTTGTATCTGTAATTTTGAGCGTCAATATGACAGTCCCCTTTTACGGTGTCGATGCAATCGGAAATAGATGCCCTACAGTATGGCAAAGATCAGAAGGATTACATCTCTGCATCGGTACTGACAATAATGATCATATTGATGGTAGCAAATCACCAGATGTGATAGTTGGGCTCACGGGTGATGATCTTTTGAGAGGAGGAACTGGCAATGATGTGCTCCAGGCAGGAGATGGCGACGACCGGATATTTGGTAACAGTGGGGACGACAATATTCAGGGAGGTCCTGGTTTGGATCAATTAAACGGGGACAGTGGTAATGACATCATATTTGGCGGCTTTGACGACGATTTTATTTCGGCTGGTAACGGAGATGATGAACTCTATGGTGGCGATGGTGACGATGTACTGCAAGGCGGGCCTGGAGCAGATTACTTCGATTGTGGCGGTGGATTTGATATAGTGATAGGTTTTAATCCAGCAGAAGGAGATACGAATGCAAACAACTGTGAAGATGTCATTCAACATCTTTAGAAAAAGAGGGCCAGTCATGGGAAACGGTAGTAGTATCGCTTCATGCCCTACAAGCACTCTCGGGACGGAATATTACAGGATGACTTTACTGATGCATAATTGATGCAATGCGTCGATATTTTCTTTCTGAAAACTCAATAATTGTACAAAAAGGATCTGGCAACCATATTAAATTGTCATACATCCGCTGTAGTTCCTAACAACATTGATACAACTTTTCGGGTTTTCCAAACGTATCTCTACCATTTGTGCTCTTGGCTAAGAAGATCTCTCTGTTTCCCAAAGTACCATCTGTCCATGCAATGTATACTTCCTTACCATTCAAAGTAATCGATGATTCAAAGAGACTAGAAAAACTCCAATTTGCGATTTTACAATTGCCCAGATAATATGGCGCTTTACAAAATATCTGAAAAAAACATGAATCCACCTATCACAATCGCGAATCGATTAACAGTCCTTGCAGCCCCAAGTGCTATGCTTAGTGAAGTGAAAGAACTAACACGCAGTGAATTGATGTATTAATTTATTCAACTCAATTTCAGGTAAACCCACTAGAGTGTTCAAAGAACCCATGGCCCTGATCTTCTAGTATGACTCTAAGCGAGAACAACGGACAAACGGCTACTTTGGCGATATTTTGTATATAGCTCCTTTACCAAATGAAAGAACATATAAATACCCATCCGGCTAAGGACCATGGCTACACACGTGAAGACGTAATGAAACCAGAATGCAAGAGAAAATCAGAGCACACATTCAAAAACGCACCTGGAAGATTATATAAATATGCATAAGAAAATATTATTTTATGTCGCTCATTGCCTTATTTGATAAGTTCATTTATCCAAGTATTGCGAGCTGCTTCAATGTTCATGCCCAAGAGCCAGAAATAACATACAAACAGCAGCTGGGTTCCAAAGGATCTGGCGATGGACAATTCAGGACTCCACATAGCCTTGCAGTAGATCGTTTTGGTAACATTTACGTTGGCGATACAGGGAATAAGCGCATAGAAAAATTTTATCCAAATGGAACATTTGTTACCAGCTGGGGTTCTGCTGGAACTAATAACAGCCAGTTTTTGGGTTTGCATGACGTAACAGTAGACCCAGAAGGAAAGTTCCTGTATTCTCTAGAATTGAACAACCATAGAGTTCAAAAATTCAATTCCACTGGCACATTTATCACAAAATGGGGATACAACTGGACCGGCGGCCGTGACGCCCAAAGATCTCCTCACCAAATCGCAGTAAACTCGATGGGAATCATATATCTGACAGACAGGAATGGAAACCAGATTCTAAAGTTCTATTCCAATGGCACATTTATAGAAGCTATCAGATCAAAAGGTGCAGGACCAGGCCAGTTCGATGGCCCACATGGTATTGCTATCGATTCAGATAATGATAATGTCTACGTAACTGACATGAAGAATCATAGAGTTCAAGTACTTGACAGTAACGATTCTTTTATCAGACAGTGGGGATCCTTTGGAAACGGCACAGGATAATTCTCGGACACCGCACCGGGTATTGCAGTTGATTACGATAATAAATACAAGAATAATGTCTACTTTATAGACAAAATAACTGCTCGAGTTCAAATGTTTGATAGTGAAGGTAACTATTTGACAGGTTGGGGAAGTTTCGGCAAAGGACCCGAGCAACTGAACGAACCTGAAGACATTGCCGTAGATAACAAAGGCAATATTTATGTCACTGATACTCGAAATTCCAGAATTCAAATACTTGAGGTTACGAACTGATTTTTACTGGATATTAAGGCTGATTTGAAAAAAATACATCGAATTGGATATCTACGCAAAACTATAGTAATTCCCAAGATATGAGAAAATGATACACTTGGTGGGGTCGAGGTCCTTACGTTGACTCTGACTCTTGTTTGGGTTTAGGTATATAGTAGCAGCCATTTCTTCTTTTTTTCACGTTACTGTCTTTGGGTTTAGGTTTGTAATGGCAACTATTTCTTGTTCTCTTGCCTCTGCCATTGGAATTGGGGTCTGTAACTATTAACGAAGATGGTACTATAATATTCTCGCCTGGACTTGATTTTAAATGCATGGATATTTTCACCTACACGGTATCTCATGACAATGGAAAGTTAGATAGGGCAAAAGTGTCCGTCATTATTAAAGCGGCAACAGATAGCAATATCAGATCAGACTGACAACAAAATAAAGAATTCCCAAGAGCAGCTAGTCGGACAGCAAGAAAATAAATTACAGCTAAAGAATTAAGCGGGTAACGATCAGGATAGCGATCTGACATCGCAGACGTTTGAAAAGAGCGGGCCTACTAATGAAAAGGACAGCGCTGGCGGGCCAGAATAGATAATAGAATTCTCTCACGAAATATTCCCCCTATAAACGCCAAAATTTTGAGGTCCCTAAGGTTATTAGCAAAGACAAATTCGGCAAACTGGACTGGCCAGACGAATACGAAAACCCATGGGCGTTGATTGTCTTTGAGAATGCTCTTATGAGAAAGTAGAGGAATCGAATACTTCAGCTGACTTGTTTATTAGTACAGGATCTTGATAGCAATAGCTGCTTTGTTCTGTAGCTATGTTCAGTAATTCGGACAACGTCAGATGATTTTAAGAAATTCAAATGGTTTGTCGAGTTTTTCCAGAATATCTAATGACAAAGACAAAATGCTAAAGATTTCTATTGTTAGGAATGATACTCAATAAGAGAACATTGTAAACATTTTTATGTATAATATACAGTGACGAATTTGTGCGCACGAAACTTCCTGTAAATCTCCTATTACTCCTATCTATCATTACTTCCATGCTATTGACCGGATCGATTCCCGCAATTTCAAAAATTACCAATGCTTCGCCGATTTCAGTGGGTAGATATGATAAAATAAAAAACTGTACAACTGATCTGAGTAAACATCCTACTTCTAGAGAGTATTTGACAAACTTTAATTGCGGCCATGTATCAACTTCGTTGGACGGTCAGACCACCAGAGATTTTACCCTTATAATAGATGAAAATCAAAAGATCCCTATATCTGACCAAGGACATATGTTTGATGGCTGGACATTCAATGGTACTATACCCGGTCCTACTATGAGAGTCACCCAGGGCGATCATGTGCGAATAAAGGTCATAAACAGTGCAGGCAACCAACATCCTCACTCCTTGCATCTTCATTCTATCCATGCAGCTGCAGTCGATGGAGTGTCAATCGGAGGCTATGAAGGCGGCGCAATACCACCTGGAGGCAGTTTTGTTTACGAATTTATTGCTCAGCCTTATGGCGTATTCCCGTATCACTGCCATGTAAACCCTGTCGCGGACCATATAAACAGGGGATTGTATGGTATGATGATCATAGATCCCAAGGTTCCAAGGTCACAGATGACTGAATTTGTCATGTTAATGAATGGATATGATTTGAATTTTGATCAAGAAGGACCTATAACTATACCTGCTGTTGACGAATCTAACAATGACCAAGGTTTTAAATCCCCCGTACTAAAGGTTGGTCACGACTTACAAGGAGATAGTGGTGGAGGGAAAGACAAGCAATTACAACAAGCAGTTCAATTGAAACCAGATGACAAAGGCTCTCCCGTAAATAAGGATACAAAATCTTCTGATAATAACAAGGCGGATCAAAATTCCGGAGGCGTACAGGATAAATCCAGTACTTCCAAAGGTAACGAAGTGAAAAAAGGTAGTTCTGCGGATAAAGCTGACGTTAATAGAGATAACGAAATCTATACTGTGAATGGTAAAGCCTTTGATTATATGACTCACCCAATAACGTTGCAGACAGGAAAGCCCTATAGGATATATCTTGTAAACATGTTGGAATTCGATCTAGTCAATTCATTTCATCTTCACGGCACAATGTACAACTATACGGTGGCCGGAACTGAAGAAACACCTAATTATATGACAGATATAGTGACTCTTTCCCAAGGCGATAGGGGTATCCTCGAATTCAAGTATGATTACCCCGGGGAATATATGTTCCACGCTCATCAAGTCGAATTTACAGACAAGGGCTGGATGGGGTTATTTGATGTGAAATCAAACACAACTGCGAACAAAGGCCAAATACAAGCCGCATCCGGGATGGCCGACATGGCGTCATAGTTCTTTATCCAAACACCTTAATGAAATGAATAGATTTGAACGTCTGGATTTTATGATGATATCATGTATATGTCAACTTTATCAATTGTACAAGACGAGCCAATAGCAGTCGCATAGATATCTAAATGCCAAAAAAGATTTATGAGGTAGGGAATATTTTTCTTTACCATTGTGAATTACTATTGACAAGTACGCTTTTCAAATTTTAATACGATCAAATGCAATGTCCGTTCCCAGGAGCTACAATTCGCTAATAATCTTCGTATCACTAGCGACTTTGGCTACTATCTTACTGTATAGCTCGGGACCTATACACGAAAGCAACACTCTTGTTGTGTATGCCAGTGCAAACGATTCTATGTCTGCGAAAAATGAATTGAATTCAACTGTACCGCAAGCAAAAATGATATATGCAAATCATAGCTATGATATGCTTCCATTTGTGGTTTTGAATGAGGAAGGGGTAAATAAGCTAAACTTTCCCCATTTGGCTGATGATTACAAACCCGTAGTTCAAATGCCTTCTGATAAAAATTTCACTTTTCAGTTCACCAAAACCCCTAGGGAGATCAATGCATTCGGGATCGACTATGATGCAGATACAACAGAAGTATATCCTTTGATTAAGACTGGGAAGGACAAATTTACATTCGGAAAGGTTTATGGAACACTCACTCTTGAAGTCAGAGCAATTTTTAATGATGGTATTTATGTCACCTACACCTGCCTTGTCGACATAAAAAATACAGCCGCTGCTGATAGAAATCAAACGACGACCACAGATATATTCGGCTAAGCTACACTCCTTGAATTCAAATCGAATAATTAGAAATGGTATTGGCATATGTGATTTAAAGCCTATAAAAAAAAGTAGACAATACCTCAGATATTATTTTGTATTAACTTCAGTGAACTACCTCTGGATGAATTAATGATTCATACTCATTTGCGTTGCGGAATGCACTCAATTGAAGCTGATTAAGATGAATAGCTGGCAAATCGATCATTTTTATCTATTCTTTCCCTTGACCGCGAATAGAGGTTCAAGAACTTCAAACTAACATCAAGGAGATCGAATCTATTTCGAATCAACCGATCACAACCTGGTCTTGAGGCAAGTTACTCGGACCCATTTAGTACCATGTTGGCCTTATTGCAGGATTCTAGACCTTCAAGACAGATAGAAGAGATCATGCGAAAGGCAGGCAATGCAAGTGATTGAACAGAAGATATTAAGGTATATTGAGGAAAATTGACAGGGGTCAGTCGAAAAAGTCTCCAGTTACGGTCTAAGAGTAGAAAGAAAATCCTTCAGATCGTGCCTGAAATCTCCTATACCTATTGGAATTTGAGTGGGATTATTCTTATGTGCTTTTAGTTTTATAATTGCCGCAGCAATAAACGCCTTTCCTGGGCTAGCAGCATATGCACTCAACTGAATATTAGTGGTCACGAAAGCTCCAATTAACACCGAAACCAAAACAAGTATCAAGAATTGGTTAGCTACCTTCATGGTTAAGTAATGAATACAATCACAACTAAATTTTTGAAAATGAGTACTACTAAGATAATTGCGTATTATTATTCGGTCTATAGTTATGCTAAGTTCAGAGCTTTGCGTGCTATTATAATTGCAAATATTTGATATATTAATGATTTATGCTTGCAGATTACCTAACACTTCAATTTGTACGCTCCTCTCCAAAGCAACGACATTATTGAATCCATTTCTGGATCTGGGGGGTGTCGTCTATAGAGGGACGGCAAATGCAAACTCGTACTCATTGATAATTTCAGCGATAATGCATGCTTAGCTAACCTGGTACTGCATACCCTCGATGTCAATCATATAACGAGCTTCCTTAGAACTAGCTGGAACGTGAAAGAAAAAGGTCTGTGGAAACCGTGCGAATATTTTAACCAGTTGAACATGGCATTGACTCCAAGCCATTCCATTTTCAATTATTCAATGTTTCTAGCATCATTGCCAAACAAGAAAAATCTTCCAGAAAGAGAGCTTTTGGTATTAGACGAAGGTCATCTGTTAGAGACAGAGATTATAAAATTCAGAGGCCCAACTTTATCTAAAAGGAGATGGAAAAGATAAATTCATGATTTTAATATCAATGATTATGGCTATGACGAAATAGAAAATTGTATTGATTTTCTTGTGGAAATTGAAACAAAGATACTTACTTTAACTGGTAATGGTTCTCTTGCAGAATTGTTGGCTAGTGATCGAAAAGTCAAATATAATTACTGGAGGGAAAAGTTTCATCTAAACGCGAAAAAAGAAATAAAAATATTATTGATGGCAGGGACAAAGTCGTTTTAGGCATGTGATTTATTTGATAGCGACAAAGAAATTGCTCTAAAGTACGATTACGATGAAATCATGCCCACAAAATCAGCAGTAAGAACCACATTGCCGAAGATAACAAAGGCAATATCTATGTCACTTATACGCGAAACTCCAGAATTCAAATACTTGAGGTTACGAACTGATTTTTACTGGATATTAAGGCTGATTTGAAAAAAAATACTTCGAATCGGATATCTAGGCAAGACTATAGAAATTCCCAAGATGTGAGGGACTTGGTCAATCAACCATTATAACAGGATTAGCATTTCGTCGACAGACCAGTTCTAGGAGTTTATCTGTTTTATGGCTGCAGAGAATATCTCGATTTTCTTTTTGCTTGTTCTAAACTTACTAGTATTTTGGTCATTATCACTCCAGCAATGAATCCTCCCACATGAGCGGTAAATGCTATTGGAAGTGCGCTTACCGAACCGACTACCGCAAAAACAATTTGGAGCACTAGCCAATAATAAGCCCTTCTATTACCAGCTGCGGCCGCTACTCCTAGTACACCGGAAATAGCTCCTGACGCACCTATTAGTACCACTGTTCCATTATGTAAAACATAAGAAGCTATAACACCGTGGAATAGTGCTGCGACTATTCCTGATGTAATATATATCAAGAGGTACCGTGGAACTCCAATTGCTCTTTCAGCATATACACCAAGATAAGCCAACGCAAACAAGTTGAACGCAATGTGGATGAAGCCAGCGTGTACGAACATAGAAGTTACTAGCCGTGTTAAAGAATCGCGCAACAATGATTGCGGTACTGAAGATGTAGTTTGTCTAGCATGAAAAAGATGGTCGGGAATAAAGCCGTAATTTTGAATAATTTGTGTTTGCTCTCCAAATAATACTCCTATGCCAAAAATTATACCATTAAGTACGATAATGGATATCGTGGCCACGGGAAATTGTTTTGTTTGCATAAATGGCTAGTTATTTGAGTAATAAACTATATTTTATATTTCTGTATAATTCTGCAAACCATGAGTAGTTGAAATTGAAATATAGATTTGTATCAAAGAAGATTATTGTCCATCTTGAAATAGACTTTGAAAATGTTTTCCGATTCGTTCTTTTGCGTTTTACAAACACCGACGAGACATCGAGGATGCTGCTGCGATCATAGGCGCTTACTAACAGGAGCTGTTGGGCTAGTTCTATTGGCAAAGCGCTGATGATGCGGGAATTATACAATCCAATTCTATTTTTTTATTTTTAATTATAGAACGAAAATATGGGGGGGATACTTCAATTTAATGACAATACATACAAAATAGCCAATTCAAACGTAAATAGACATCTCAAATGTAAGAATCTATTCAGAAAAACTAGACAAATGCAGTTATATCAAAAATCTGGAACAGATGATAATAATGCTCAAAAATTTTGTAGCAATATATAGTCTGTCTATAGATTGCTTCATACTACTGGGTATTCTTAGTCAGCAATACTAAGGCAGATCCATTTCACGTTACAGAATATAGCCCATTGCTATTTGCGCCCCACTTCTGATACTGGTGCAGAGTAACCTCTCATCAATTCTAACTTTTATCAATATTTTTGTACTTTATAAGAAGTCTTTCGCCAACTCTGCTATCCACTAAAGTTTTCACATACATAAATGCAACAAGAACTATTCCTATCGCTATGGCAGGGGCTACCAATACATTATAGTTTACAATCAGATCCAGTCCTTTATTTTGTTTGGCTATGGATGGAGTTGGTGCAGGAGAAGGTATTTGTGATGGATTAGCTTTACTTGTTATTAGACCAAGTGCATGACCCCTTTGTTCTGCAAACCAAATATTGCCATCTGAGTCTGATGTTAGCCACTGCACGAATGGTGTCGAATTAGGAATCTTTACTTCTTTGGACTTACCAGTCTGTAGATCTATAACCGCGATTTTGTTTACCGTGTGTTCTGCAACCCAAAGATTCCCATATTTATCGAGAGACATTCCAAAGGGAAGCCCTTTTGGATCAAGTGGTGGATATTCTTGAAATATCTTTGTTATTGTGTTAAATACCGATATCCTCTGGCCTTCGTGCTCAGAGATATAGATATCGCCGCCAACATTATCCAAGAGAAGGCCGGTTGGACTCTTCAGGGTAGTATTAAGCCTAGTTGCAATATATACAGTCATGTTATAATTATTAGCTGGCTCAATTCGGACAAGCTTTCCTCTTTCGTCTGCAACCCACGCCAATCCTAACACTGGATCAATGGCAATCGATAGTGGCCTTGCCCCTTTCTCCAAATTTATCTCCTTTATAATTTGGTCTGTTTTAGGATCAAAAATGAGAACCTGGCCTGATGTAGAGGAACTAATCCACAAACTATCATTAACATCGATTGCAATACCAGACGGCACTATGTTTTTTGGAAGTGGAAATAATCGGTACTTGCCGGTTACCGGGTCATAATTGCCAATATGTTTGGCTATTGGATCTACGAACCAAATCTCATTTTTGCTATCCTGCGCCAGCAGAGTAATAATGCTGCTATCGTTTATGTGATGTTGAAAATATTTGTTACTATCTATCCGGTACTCTAATAACTGCCCGCTGTCGATAGCCGTATCACCAACCCAAATGGAGTTCCTGGTTTTATCATAAATTGGATAGAGCGGCTGAGTCGCATTACTAGGAGTATTAAATTCAGTTATATTGAATTGCATTTGATCGAGTTTTGGCTTAATTCTGAGATTGTTGAATGTACCAGAGAGAGCAGGAGCATTAGGCTTATTTAATACCCCTTCTATTTGCAAACTCCAAAGACCGGGTATTCCAAAAGCACCCTTTGCTGAAAACATACCTTTGGAAACTTTTTGAACATCAATTGTTATAGGCCCTATGGATTTTTCTGTTTCGGTATATTTGAGAGTCATCGAAGAAATGTCAAGAGGTACGTTCTTGGAATCAACAAATGATATTGTGAAATTGTTACTTCCTAGAGTAAATGGCTCAATTGAAAGAAGTATTCGTGAATTATTCTCGCCAAAATATGTTGATCTGAATCTGTCTTCTATCTGCTGCGATACGACATTGCTATATGGTTGATCTGGGGGCTTGTCCGCAGTTTCATTAACGGGTACTCCGGTATTTACTAGGAAGGCCACGGAGGCCAGAAGTAGTATACCAATGATCGATTCAATTTTGGTTGTGATGGAGAACTTGGAAATTAGGTCGCCTCTTTTTTTCTTTGTCCGCTTTCTACGATTATCGTTAGAAAAATCTGGTTCAGTATGGTCATCGGTATCTTTGCTGGTACCTTTAGTCGTTACAGAAATTACAATAGAGGTATGTGATTGTGCTTGTTTATGTATTGATAACTGATTATATGAACCAAATACCACCATAATTGCTGCGAGAGCTAGTTTTACAATGAGAGTCTTGCCATACAATGATGATAGTACCTGACCTAAATTATTGTCAAGAGTATACAGCAAGAAAGGTCCTGTGAATACTATAAATCCAAATATAGTTACTACAATTAGAGAGAATCTTGGGATTATAAGTGATAACAGTGCAATTTTATATTCCTTTTTCATTGGCTTGTAATTTTGTAAAATCGGAGTTAGAATAAATCCTAAGTAAATAACTCCACCTATCCATAATGAGGCTGCTAAATTATGGATAAAGTCAAGAGTGATAGAAGAAAATTGGTTGTTTACAGCACCATGACCCATGAAACTTGTGGTTAAAAGCAAAACGATGCCTTGAGTCATTATTCCCGCAGTTCCGCCTTTCGATAGTATACGTGGTGATTTGCGATATGATTTAAATTCATAGATAGAAATAGAGAACAAAGATAGTGACAAGATTATCCTCGCTAGTACCACCATTCCGAATCTAGTTGCTATAACATCAATTACGGCAGCAGAGATTGAAGACGCTTGAATTACCAAGATAGCAAAGTTCGATATGAGTAGAATTGTGGATCCTATCAGAAATAATGACACCATTCTTTTGTCCATTATCTTGCGTATGTCATAAAACAAAGAGGATACGCCAGTACTCCTGTAAACGGGCCTCCACAGCCAATAGGCACTGAATGCGCCACCAACAATAATTACCTGTCCTACGAGGGTGGGAAATCGGGCTAGTGCCTCTGGAATATAGAAGTTAGACTCTTGAGAATTAGAATGGGTTACATTTGAAGGAACTGCAGCTTCGCCTACAGCAAAAACGAAAGCGTTATCAGTGACATGGCCATCGGTTTGAGAAAGTACAGTTGTAGATACAGTGTATACCCCGTCCTTTAACTGAGGCATTGTGGCAGACAAAGAAGATTGATCTCCATTTAGGTAATCCAAATCATTGGTGTTAATCTGTTTTCCGTTTTGGTCAAGTACTTTTAATTTACTGTACTTGACATCTACTGGCTCACTAAAGAATACGTCCACTTTGGAAGGAGAACTTGCAACAGATTGTGATGGAGATGGATCGCTACTTGTAACAAATGCGTGCCCATATGCCAACCGGGGTAAAAAAATTAGTGGTGTACTAATTGATAATATAATAAAGAACAAAAAAAATATGGATGTGTTCTTACGACAAAGAAAAAATGCATTATAAATATTTGTAAACGTTATAAATTCGATTCTCATTCGGCCCACATATCTCATTTCGTACAATAAAGTTTGGATCGAAGACAGGTATTCTTTATCTCTGCTAATAAAGTAAGGCTGAAAAACATTTGTATTTGCATGTACGACATCCCTAGTATCAGCTTATATTCACTGGGTTTAAGATTGACATATTGTTTGTTCCCCGAAGAGGGGAGCTAACCAGTTCCAAATCAAATGCAATTTGTAAATTAGGATGTATTCGACCATGCACTATTTCCATAATACTTGCTGGCGGCATTTTATTTTGTAAAGCAATTTTAAGCTGACCCAATATCTTAACTAACTGTTCTATCTCAGTACTTGTATCAGAGTTGCCATTTATCTGATTGTTGAATCTTTCGATTACAATGTCTGTTAACGCAACTGCCCTTTGATATGCGCCCAAGTCAGTCAGCGATTTACTGCCGTTAACCTCCATAGCTTCCTTCATAGGGCTTTTTTCATCCATTTTCATGGCAGTTGAATTATTCATAATAACCATATCGTTTGATTGGGCACTGAAAGCCTTCGAATACTCATCTAGAATTTTATTTACATCATTGGCTAAGGTCAATCCTTGTACGGTTGAGTTATTGAGTTGGTCTTTGTCTATCCTAACCGTTACTGCTTCTGCAATAACATTATTAATGGTGCCAAGAGTACTTGTATTCTGCTCCGTTAAACGCTGGAGAGAATCCAGCATTTGAGATAGTTCCATTGCAATTCTCTGATTCCGTTCCTTTAGTTCCTTTAATACATTTCCCGTCAGTAGCATTCTTGCATATTGCGCTTGAGTTCTGGCTAGTGTGATATTAGATGAAATATCATCTTTGATCGGCGATATTGCTGATTTTATTTGATCGACTAAGGAGAGAAATGAGGAACTTTCGTCAGAACTGAAATTATGTGCCACTATCAGATTTGGAGACGACGGGAAAAGAACTAGCATCGTAAACAAAAGAGCAATAAGACATACACCCGGAGTCTGTCCTATCATATTATGACATATCTAAGCGTTTTATGATATTTAACCATTTAGAGATATCTAAGTGTGCGTGAGTCTTCCGTATACAGTCTTCATCAAACTGAGGTCCTTTTCTGTTTCTATAACGCCATTCTTTTTATCGGATTGTCTCCTAAATGAATCTCCTCGCTCCCTTCACTTAGGCAAAGAAAGATTTATCGCATGAGACGCGAATTCTCGTATTACCAAATTATACCATAAAGTTAAATCCTTAAGAGCAGAGAATATGTAGAAATGAAGGCTGTCTTTATAGTCGATAAATCAAAAATTGCCAAGATCCTAATTGACCCAATGAGGAGGGCCATTCTCGATCTACTTCGTCAAAAACCAATGACCCAAACTCAGTTGGCTAATGAACTAGGACTATCACCACCTTCACTTAACTATCATATTAAATTACTAAAATCCAATAATCTTGTCGTTATTGCGAAAAAGCAAGTAGAAGCACACGGCATTACCCAAATATTCTACTTAAGCATAGCTTATTTTTTTGTCTATGATTTAGACTCTTTACCGCGTGATATTGGACGTTATTTCTATCCTCTTTATCTCGAGAGAGCGAGAGCGGTTGTCTCTGTTCTTTTACTTAAGAATAAATCGTTCAAGATTGAGCAAACACCAGATGGAATTAATCGAATTTCTCGAGAACTATCAAGGATCATAACAAACGTCGCAAGGTCTTTTATTGCAAGGGATGTTCTTCAAGGCAATGAAAGCGTGGCCTTTGAAATATACGTTAGAAGCGTTCAACATCTATTAAAGAATATGAAATAAATAGTTCCGTCCGATGGCATCCTAGTCTAATACATATCCCCTAAATTAAAAATCGGTTTACTTTTCAAAGACTATTCGATACATCTATACGGTTAAATACATCTTATCACATTAATTTAATAGAGTTAAAATTGAAGAATAAAACTCACTCTAGCAGGAGTCCTATTATCTTGATATCACTTTTGCCACTTTTTACAGTCCCGGTGTTATTGATTCTTTTTACCACACTTGAGCTAGGATCAAATTATGCTTACGGAGCCGAGAACTGGTATGTGGGAAAAGGCGCAAAACCGGGGATTTATTTGACGTACAGCGTGCAAGAACATGACACGAATCAGGGCCAGCCCTTTACGATAACGCTTTACTTTAAGGAATTTGATAGCAACAAGCATTATTGGATTGTTCCTGTGTTTATCGTAGACAAGGGTAAAGTTGTCAATGGCACTTTGCATCTGAGCGATCTTGACTTGACTGCCCTAGGTACCTCACAAATACCATCTGAGATGAAACCTTATAGGAGTGCGTATACTAGTTCTCTGGATTGGCTTTCTGCCTTTGTTCCGAAACCTGGTCAATCCCTCAGTGCTCAATATTGGGGTAAAATAGCGTCAATAGGAGGCTCTCCCATTGCTCCTGGTGCACAGGAAAAAATTACAGTACCTGGCGGAAGTTATGACACCAAAGTAATTTTATGGCACAAGGGAGTTGACAATCGTATTTGGATTGATCCAAATCTCCCATATCCTGTAAAAGCTGAGACTTTCGCTGACGTGACTACAGGCAAACCACCTTTACAATATGCTTTTGAATTACTTCAAGTAGGACAGGGAGAACCAAAGGTGCCAAAGAGCGTGATGGAGATACCAAAACCACCTTTAACCCAAGAGACGGCTCGCGGTACCTATTTCATTAAATTACTCTGGACTCCTCCAATTAAAGCTGGGAACGATTCAAAATTAGGTATCCTTTTTATGGACAATTCCCAGAAAGCAATCGGACAAGTTAGTTATGGGTTAAAAGTTACAACCTCAAACGATACGATACTCAAGGAAGTCAAGGATCAGAAATCCGCTGACGGTACTGCCATTCAAATGGTAAAATTCCCAGCTCCCGGTTCTTACATGATTGACATTACAGTAGAAGCCGTCGCAGGAAGACCAATGGGTATGTTTATCGAGGAATCAAAATTTAATATTGTCGTGGAGTAAAGAATGATGACCCATTGTAATCAACTTATAAATAAAATAACGGCTTGTAAGATTCAAACCGGCATGAGGAGGGAGATGTGCGTCACGGTTATGATATTACTAGTATTTTGCTTATTTGTCGTCCCCAGCGTGAAACAACTTGCATTCTCTGACGGTTTATTTCAAGAAAACTTACCGCCTGCAACTGTAGGCGATAGACAGGCAAGTCTTTTTACTAAAGTCAGTCCCCCTGTCCTGACTTCTGATACGCATCAGAAAAGATTTTTCGAGTTGCGTCTCTATGATGCCAAGACTGGTGATAATATCACTAACGTAAATTATTTCGTAACCGTTACGAAAGCAGGTAAATTATTGATGCGTGATTTATTCTATTCAAAGCCAGGTCCTTTAAGA
>JBBRRH010000083.1:0-17373 GCA_038201105.1 Nitrososphaera sp.
GAACCCACGAGTTCTTGCGAACATGGGATTAGCAATCCCACGCCCTACCAGGCTAGGCGACCCCCGCCCGCTAAGTAAAAGTTCTTGAGCATTATATTAATTGTAGGCAGACATTTAGGGCGGTATTTGATTTGGGTGCAAATTGGGTATTTTCTTAAATATAATTATCACGAGGAAAAACTATGTCCGAAAAGATTCAAAAACTGAAATTCAGAAAAATTTCGTTAAACTCAAGACCAGCAATCATAGGTCTCATTGGCTCAATGGCTATCATGATGACAGTTAGTTTTGTGGCATTATTATCGCTTCTAAAGTAAAACTTAAACAATGGCTACACTGGTCTTCATTATTTTCTTAACCTTGATTTTTACATCAAATATTCATTAGTTATAGTCTCAAGTCGGAAATTGCATCTCAGTTAATGTCACTTATCTCAAGTCATGAATTATAATGGATGATGATTAGGTGGCCTGAATATCGTACGAAGGTTCCTTTTAATGAGCAACAAGACACTGCCTGCCAGCACATTCTAAATTGTTGTTGAAGGAAGAAAGCTGCAAGAAGTATCTATAATTTACAGTTGTAAAGCCCTAGTATTATATCTCCGTCTATCTGTACTATAATGGATGGCAAAAGATCCAGTCTGTGGAATGTTTGTCGAAGAAAAGCCAGATTCCATCAGGCACACAGTCGACGGAAAGGAATATTTTTTCTGTAGTAATCAATGTTCAAATGAGTTCACAGAACCTGAAAAGGAACTGAAGAAGCTAAAGATTCACGTAGCAATAAGTATAGCACTGACGATTCCAATAATATTCCTTAGTTTACCTCACATGTTTCCAAGCCAGTTTGGTAATCTTCTACCGATGGATATGATGCACATCAGCAGCTACATAATGCTGGCTTTAGCTACCCCAGTACAGTTTTGGGTTGGATTGAGATTCTATAGGGGATTATGGGATGGCATAAAAGCAAAAGCTTCAAACATGGATACACTTATCGCAATAGGAACATCAGCCGCATATTTGTATAGCGCAACTGTGACTCTCATTCCTAATTTCTTTCCCTTCAAATCTGTATATTTTGAAACTGCTGCTGTGATAATCACTTTAATTCTTGTAGGAAGATTACTAGAAACAAAAACAAAAGAAAAAGCCTCCAGTGCAGTAAGAAAACTACTGGACCTACAACCACGCATGGCGAAAGTATTGCGTCCAGTAAAAGGAACAGGAGAATTCGAAGAAGTCGAAATACCAGTAGAGCAGATTCAAGAAGGAGATATACTAGTTATAAGACCTGGTGAGAGAATACCTACAGATGGGGTAATAATAGAAGGTTCCTCATCAATTGACGAATCAGCAATAACTGGAGAGAGTATTCCAGTAGACAAGTCCAAAGGAGATGAGGTCATAGGTGCTACTATTAACAAAAGTGGATTGCTAAAGGTAAAAGCTACAAAGATTGGCCAAGATACAGTGTTATCACAGATAATAACACTGGTAGAAGAGGCACGAACAGGTAAGGCCCAGATGCAAAAGTTAGTTGACCAAGTTGCCAAATATTTTGTTCCTGCTATAGTGATCACTGCAGTAGGAGTTGGTCTTGGATGGTTCTTCATAGGGAGTATAGGATTTACATTCAGTCTGCTTGCTTTTGTATCAGTTATGATTATAGCATGTCCGTGTGCTCTTGGAATTGCTACACCAGCGGCACTAATGATGGGTACTGGAAAGGCTGCTGAAAACGGCATTTTATTCAAAGGTGGAGAGTATTTGGAAATAGCCAGCAAAGTAAACACGATTGTATTTGACAAGACCGGCACACTAACGGAAGGAAGACCGTCTGTTATTGACGTTATAGATCTATCTACAATGGGAGAAAAGGAACTACTTAGACTAGCTTCGATTGCCGAATCAGGATCGGAACATCCTCTTGGACAGGCGATAGTAAGAAAAGCAAAGGAAGAAGGAATGGCGATTATTGCAAATATAGACTCATTTGAAGCTATATCTGGTCTTGGGTTGAGGGCTATTCATGAAGGACGTACAATCTTGGTTGGAACTAGAAAACTGATGGAAGAAGCTAATATGCCTGTGCCTGAAAATATAGATTCTACATTAAAGGAATTCGAAAATCAAGGCAAGACAGCTGTTTTGATATCAATTGACGGGAATCTATCGGGGATAATAACATTAGCAGATACCATAAAAGAGAATGCAAGAGAAGCAATTGACTCACTCAAGTCAATGGGTAAAGAGGTAATAATGCTTACGGGAGATAACGAAAGGACTGCTAACTATATTGCTTCAAGACTTGGAATTGAAAGGGTGATAGCCCAAGTGTTACCTCAACAAAAAGAAGAGGTAATTTCCAACCTCAAATCTAAAGAAGGTAAGGTGGTGGCAATGGTAGGAGATGGAATAAACGATGCACCGGCATTAGCCACGGCTGACTTGGGAATTGCAATAGGTTCAGGAACGGATGTTGCAAAAGAAACCGGTGGTATCATATTAATAAAAGGCGATGTAAGGGACGTTGTCATAGCGCTTGATCTAGGAACTAAAACAGTTTCTAAAATAAAACAAAATCTCTTCTGGGCATTTGCCTACAATACCGGGCTGATACCAATAGCAGGAGGTATTCTAGTACCATTTCTTGGAGTAGGAATATTTGGATGGCTTCCAATGTTAGCTGGTGTCGCGATGGCTTTGAGCTCGCTAACAGTAGTAGGAAATTCACTGTTCTTGGGAAGATACAAGCCAAAGTTCCTAGTCAGAAAAACAAAACACGAACAAAGCACCCTTCATAGAAATAAAGATGAAAAGGAGACCTATGTGCTCACAAGATGACTTTTCTATGACCGCAACCTATACGAAAGGTGTAGTATGATGGTACCATTTTTCTAATCTCCAGAACAAAACAAACTAACATAATGAATACTAAAAAGGTAAAACAAGATTATACATATAATAACAGCCAAATGTCTGATTCCAATCCCGCTTCTAATTTGGCCGATGATTATGTATGTAAAATATGTGGACTTGGTTTCTCAACGCCACAAGCTCTTGCAGCGCATATAGATTCCGAACATCCAGAGGCAGAACAACCCGAGGTATTCTAAGATTTCTATGGTAAAGTCAAGGTTTTGAAATTTTGCACTAGTAAGTTGAGGTAGAGGTGATTTATCTTTCTCAAGTTACAACGATATTGACTAACGCCCATAAAAGAAAAAGAAATATTCACCAAGTCCGATTACAGCAACTATAGCAATAATAGTAACTACTCCTCTTAATGTCAATAACTAGAATTAATTATATCTGGTTTATTAAAGTATAGGTATTAGATCGTCTTAGGTTTTTGAAGATTGAACTATTTTGCAGCCTTAAAGGAATCAATCATTCTCTGTATTGTTGGTAAATAGGAATCAAACTTGTTCTCTTGGGCCCTATATTGAAAAATATAGATGCTGTTACTTTCTGTCGCTCCAGATTCCAAGACCTTAATTGTTCCGTTGCCAGGATTAAACGTATATATCAAGTTTTGAGCTGGATTTCAATGAAAGGTCAATCCCTTTGTTTCTATGAGTTTAAAGTTTGGTAACGATGAATTGTAGATTTCCAGTACTCCAGCTGCCAACTTATCTATTGACTCGTTTCCATGAGGTCCTTTGGATACGAGTAATCCTTCTTGGAACGTGTCAGAATCATTTTCTTTTGGGGAGAAAAATCCCAAACCGAATTGATCTATTACAGTCCATCCTTTTGGATAATCTATCTTTATTCCCCGTGTAGAGTTATCGTACGTAACAAACTGATCCTCAGTTATTTGACTTTTATTCGAGGTGACATTATCTGCTCCAAATGCTGATAGAGAATATAGTGGTACGGATAGCATAAAAACAACTACTGCAAATGATATGAAATTATTCATTTACGGGAAGATAATTTTTTTGTATATATAAGTTAAGCTTATTAAAAGACCCTTTTGTTGGTAGGTTCTTTTCTTGAATCTGGAATTCTGGTTGACATTATACAACTTATGGCATCTGTTCTGCCAATACCATTGGTAACAAGGTTTTGTTTTGTGAGGACGTGCCTAGTCTATCATTAACTTGTAATGGTCGAAAATATCATCGATACTTGTATCAACAGATATTTGAAAGGGTGATTGGAGCGTTCTAAGTAATTCTTCTCTTACGCCTAACGAATCTATTATTGACGACAGCGTGGAATTATTGAATCCAATTAACCCATTATTCGAATCAAAGGCTTGTATGAATACATCCACATTATCAATACTTTTGTTGGACGGATTTTTCAATATGCCCAAGATAGTCTGTGTTGTGATAGCTTTATCATTACTCTGGGGGCTCAAAATTGTTGTATTAGAAACTACGAAATCTCCAGTATTGTTGTCGTTTGTTGTAGCATATGTCGATATTGGCAGAAGTGACACAGCCAATAGCCAAATTAAAGGTAAGAGTACGATTAACCCTACAATTCCATACAATGAAATACTGTCTGTTTTGCTAGTCTTTAAATTTTCTGTAGGCGATCTGTGTCTTTCTTTGATTTTGCCTTGAAAGAAGCTTAAGTACTAGAATCTAAAGCTAGATGGAATATTTGAAACCCAAACCACTGAATGTTGTTAACAAAGGTCAGCCGAAATAGGTAGAACACAGTTACTCGAGCTTGGTTATTTTTTCCCGATTATACATATAGCGTCATTACTGAATTTGACTTTGCCTGTGTTATCCGCAAATTTTCTGGCTGATTCAGAAACTGTCTCTAATATCTTTTGTCTTCTCTCAGGACTTTCATTTGATAGCATTTCTTGGAGAGGCCCAGCCGTTTCAAGTACAAAGCTTGCATACTCCTTCGACGACCCAAAATCGAAGGTCACGTTCATTCTTTCAATAGTAACGTCCTTAAATCCAGAGTTGACAAAATAATTTCTAAGCAAACTCTCATCAGATAGGCTAAAAGGTCCAGGGACTCCAGCAGGAGGTGGCGAAGTACGAGTTTCTTTTATGACGGTATTCATTGTCGATGCAAATAGACTATTTTTTTCTGGTGACGCCCAGACAGCAGCTGCAAAGCGACCGCCATTTACCAATGATCCGTAAATATTCAATAAGGCAGTGTCAAGATCGGGTAAAAACATCAATCCGAATCTGCATAGTGCCGCATCAAATGTTGAATTTGGTAATTCCATTGTCCCTGTATCTCCTTGTTTAAATACAATCACATGCTGTAACCCTGCATGGATGGCTCTTTGTTTGGCAATAGACAGCATCTCTGATGAAATGTCTGTAGCTAATACTTGACCAGTGTTGCCTACCTCTCTTGCGGCAGTAATGGCTGGTTCTCCAATACCTGTTGATATGTCTAGGACCCTAGAACCTATTTTTATGGAAGCAAGTTCTATTAATCGCCTGCTAACTTTTTCAGCACCTATCTCAATTGTCCTCCACCACTTTTCCCAGCCATGAGCTACGCTATCCCAGTTATGACGTTGAGTCTCCTTATACTGCTTAGGGTCTATGGCCGACAATTAATTTCTAGTTTGACAGGGTGTATATCGTTAATATCATTTTTGGTTCGTACTACATTACTTAATTTAGAGTC
Source organism: Nitrososphaera sp. (assembly GCA_038201105.1). Taxonomy (GTDB): domain Archaea; phylum Thermoproteota; class Nitrososphaeria; order Nitrososphaerales; family Nitrososphaeraceae; genus TA-21. Next base: position 5,628 of record JBBRRH010000083.1, read on the forward strand.
TCTTCATTCTTGTCGTACCATGTAGCAGGAAAGGCGAATGTCGAGTCTGATTCAGCCTTCTATCAAATCTGTTTTTTAATATATTGCATCAATAGATGTGAGTAGTGTCAGAAAAGTTCAAACTTTCTTCGTCACACTAACTATATAGTTACTTATAAAAGGTAACGTAGATAGCTAGGACTGGTTTACCCTATAGTCTATTTCCCTTGAATCCTGATAATACTTAAATACGAATATCGAACCAATAGTTCGATGAGGAATATCTCTGTCTCATACAATCTCATCTACTATGTTTCAGTTTTCATAGTGGTTGCAACAAGTGTCTGTCTTTTTGGAATTGGATCTATCCAGTCTCAAATTACTAATGCACAACGACAGCCGCAAGTTAATCTAACGTCCACTGAACAACAACATCTACTGGATGGCATATCTTTTCAGATTGATAATGTGACTTTTTCGCATCATATGGCAACTGTGAATGGAATTCAGTTGCACTATGTGATGGGTGGTAAAGGAGAACCTATTGTTTTATTGCATGGATATCCACAATCGTGGTATGAATGGCGACATGTTATGCCAGCTTTGGCTAAGAATTATACTGTAGTAGTACCTGATCTTCGAGGTTTTGGTGATTCTTCAAAACCATTAACTGGTTATGATGGTAAGACTATTGCTGAGGACATTTATCAGTTGATGATTCAGTTAGGTTTTAATAAAATTTTCCTAGCAGCACATGATGTCGGAAGTCAGCCAGCATTTTCATATACCGCGGAGCATCCGAGTAACGTAACCAAATTGGTGATCATGGATTTCCCATTCCCCGGCTTTCTACCTCCAGCCTTCGGTCAGAATGGACCTTGGTGGTTTACTTTCTATCAAACACGTGACATACCAGAAGCTCTCGTACAAGGTAAAGAGCGAGAATATATTTCATGGTTTATGAGGGGATTAGCTTATAATCCGGCTGCAATAACGGAGCAAGACATTGATGTATGGGCAAGTCACCTTGTAGCTCCAGGTGGATTGCGTGGATCATTAGAACATTTTCGAGCTTTTCCTATTGATGCAGAGCAGAACAAAGAAACTGCGAAGGCAAAGATAACAACACCTGTATTAGCACTGGGTGGCGATATTTATCCGGCTTTAGGCGGCGATTATCCGGGTAACTTTGCATACAGCTCGCTACAATCATTAGCCTCAAATGTAACTGGCATCACAGTCCCACTTTCGGGACATTGGATTCCAGAAGAGCAGCCGGCCTTTACAATAGACCAGCTATTCAAATTCTTTGGGAACAGTACTAATGGCGGCAAATGAGTAAAATCAAGAAGATACTTGAAGGGAAAATCGCGGTCATTACAAGCAGAAGCAGTGGCATAGGCCTTGCCACAGCACAGCTGTTCGTCCAGGAGGGCGCATATGTTCTCATTATAGGTCGCCGCCAAAGGGAACTGGATGAACTATTCGTTGATGGAGGGATGGCACAAATCTGAAGAAATGTGTTATGGGACGGCAAATGGATGGAGCGGTTATGACTGCGTGAGGAGGCACTTTACATAAGTGAGTTCGAGTACCGCTTTATGAGAATATAATGTGTAGTCTCATTCATAGCTGCATCAAATTAGTTCTTATTAAATATCACTAGTGATATGCCATTAATTTACTGCGTCTTGTTAATAGATTATAAAATAGTTATTTCTTCTTGTACTATCTTTGAACCTCAAAGAGTCGAATGAAATCTTCCGCCGAGCTATAATAAAAACATACTTTGAGGTGGAATTAATGAATATGGATTATCATAAATCCTATGTTAAACATCCTATGAGTAATACTGATGGTTTAACTGTTGAAGATGTTTTGCATCTATTTTTTGATGTAATTACTGGCAATGATTATCCTGATGGCGATGAGTGGTTTGGAGTCGAATACCTATTTCCGCATAATATTAAATTGCCCGATAACCTTGTTGGAGCTGAATATTTTACAACAATTTATGTTACAGAAACAAAGCATTATTGGAGGCACAGAGAGTTGGTTCGATTTAAGTATGGCAAATCAAAGAAACTTTCTGAATCCGTGGAGTTCATAAATAGGAAATATAGGGAATTAAGCAAAGCGCTTTATGATTCTTCAGTCATGGATCAAATTACAAAGTAAATTCCATACTGTTGAGTGAATAATAATTTTACAGGGTTTTTATCTCATTATATGTTATAAGTAATAAATCAACATATTGATCATATTGACCTCGCGCGCCTGAAAAGATATATCGTTACCATTGATTGATAGATCGATAGATTTGCCAATTATTCTATTATGTTGTATGTATTCAGATTATGTCAATATATTTAATGTGAAATATTCAGATAACATAGTATAGCAAATTTTTTGGTCAAGTCCTATATTTGTTTTACCAAACGGATTCGCAATATTCCATTTAGATATTGAACTTGATCTACTTTTAGATCCGATGCATCATCTGGTAATTTTACACTGACTTCAGGCTCATTTGATCTTGGTGTATATATCTTCATTATTTTTGAATTGGGATTGTAATCCGTTCTAATATCCGAGATTCCAGTCAAGCCTCGTACCTCTGCAATTATTTCATAAAAATCTGGTCCTTTTATTATTTCAGGTTGGATGCCAATTCCCATCTCGACCATATTAGGTCGATTCTTGAAAGTTTGCCACTTTGGTTGAAAAGAGATCGGGTTTTGGAATTTAAGCATTTTCCATAAGTATCCTGTTCCCAGGCCAACTACGAAACCTCCGATATGAGCCATGTAAGCTACACCGCCTACTGGATCTATGAAGTTTAATACAATTTGCATTATGAACCAGAATGGAATGAAAGCTATTGCAGGGATCCTTATCGTTGTTATAAAGAATGCAACAACTATTGTGTAAATTCTGGCCTTTGGATACATTACCAAATACGCCCCCAGTACTCCAGAAATTGCTCCCGAAGCTCCTACAGCGGGAATTGTGGCTCCATTGCCTGTATAGACAGCAAACAAACTATGTGTAATTGCTGCGGCTGCACCCCACATTAAATAAATTATCAAATATTTCATACGGCCAAATTTATCCTCTATATTATCACCAAAAACGAAAAGAAAGACCATATTTCCAATCAGATGAGCTATTCCCCCGTGTAGAAACATCGATGTAAATATAGATGGTATGTTCCCTGCAAATATTGCGTTTGGAATAGCACCGTATCTCTGGAAAAGAGCGTTTATTGCGCGTTCATTAGTGAAAAAACCTGTTATGATTACTTCGTAAATAAATATTATCACATTGACTAAAATTAGACAGTAATTTAGATACGGCCTGCCATGAATTCGTTCTGTATCATCATGAATTGGAAACATTTTGCTTTTTAAGACATTTTAAGACATGAAATGTTTTTACTATTCATGTACCACCGAAAGGATTGAAATTAGGCATATCTCCACCTTTTTCATTGTGTGCCTTCCTTGCATGTCTTTTCATTTTTTCTTCATCTTCGAACTTCATACTACAATATTTACACGTAAAAGTACCATCTGTATTCTTTCGCCTTAGCGGCCATTTCATATATATTTTAGCGATTGGAACCCTTCATTAAAGTTCCGATAATACAAAAGACTAAAACAACAGACATATGACAATGCATTATCTCAAATATTGCTTATATATCGTTTTTATCACTCGTCTTGAGCTAAGTGGTTAAAGTCCATTGAGAAAGGCATATCCTGACAAAATATTGCCCTTCAATACGTTTTTAACACCCTTTGGGAAATGATAATACATTTTATGTCGGAAACTGACGAAATTACTCAACATAAGTGGGGAGTTGCTCACATTTTTAGTAGTTATAACAATACGTTAGTACATATTACTGACATTACTGGTGCAGAAACAATATCCTTCAGCTCTGGCGGAAGGCATGTTACTGCTGACAGATATGAATCATCTCCATATGCAGCCATGAAATCTGCAGTCGCTGCAGCTGATACTGCAAAATCAAAGGGAATTAATGCTCTTCATATCAGAGTGAGAGCTGTAGGCGGAGTTGGTCCCCGCATTCCAGGTCCGGGTGCGCAAGCCTCTATCAGGGCTCTTGCAAGAGCAGGATTCAGGATAGGTCGAATAGATGATGTAACTCCTATACCGCATGATACAACTAGAAAGCCTGGTGGACGAAGGGGAAGGAGAGTATAGAACCCTTTTCTTTATTTGTATTCATTATTCTAGAATAGTTTAGATTTATCCACCATTGTTATGTCATCTGGAAAAATGCATGAAGCCTTGATTCTTTAATAGTCTTGGTTTATTATTATTGTTGTTAGACTTTTTATTATTATCATAACTCAAGTATACTTTACCAGTTCCATTACTTACTTCTCCAATCACATACATCTTGATATATTGTTTTGTTGCAATTGCTTCCATCATTTTGAAATTTGATTTTGGTATGGTAGCTACAGTCTCATATTCTTCTCCACCAAAAAAAACCAAATCTTCCACATTGTAGGAATTGCATAAGGCAAAATCGCAGACATCTTTTGATGTGGGTAACCTGTTTATCAGAAGATCAATATTACTTTGTTGAGCTAGCTCATATAAGGAACAAGAAAGTCCATCGCTCGAGTCCATAGAAGACGAAAAAAATTTTGCGAAGGAAATTCCGAATGCGAAATTAGGTTTTGGGTTAAGAATCGAAGATAATGCCTTAGCTTTAAATTTACTACTTGTCGCAGGATGAAAAAAAATGATCTTTAGTGCTGAAGAAGTATATCCAAATTTTCCTGAAACTACTACGAGATCTCCTGCTTTGCCCCCGTTCCGTTTAGGTATACTGTTCGAATCGATATCGGTTAATCCTATCATGCTACAATCTATTACTAATTCTTTAGATTCATTGGTATCACCTCCAACTATGTCAACTTTGTATTCTCTTGAAACCTTACTAAATCCCAAGAGTAAGCTCTTTAAATCATTTTCAGAATACTTTTTGGGAATTCCGATAGAAATTAGACATGCGTATGGTTTCACACCTTTTGCGGCTAAATCACTAACAGACGCAATAACACTCTTCCTTGCAATTTGCCAAGGTTGCATTAAAGAAGGAACATCTGTACTTTCTACTAACATGTCACACTTTAAAATGAGATTTATACGAGATTGACTTGTCTTGACTGGAATAACGGCTATATCATCACTTGCACCCCTACGGGCAGATTTTCTGATAAGTCGTGAAACAAAAAGTTGTATAATATCCTTCTCATTTAATTTGTTCATAAATAGAAATTACCCTTTCTTTCGTTTTCTTGTAAAGCTCTGACACTTTATCTGGTTCTGATTCGACAGAGATCCTGAGAGCGTGTTCTGTATTAGATGGTCTAATCAATATCCATGAGTTATCATCTGCCAATACTTTAAGACCGTCCAATTTTAACAAATCATACGAATCTTCTTTGAACTTGTCTTCCAATTTTTCAATCAAGGAAGAATATTTGGATGAGTCGATGGGAATTTTTGAACGAAATACTTTGTACTTGGACGCCATTGTCATGCATTCTTCAGTCACTTTCTCACTTGATGATGATATGATGGCGCCTGCCAGGATACCGTCTCTGCACATGTTAAACTCTGGCATAATGAAACCAGCACTACTTCCTTCTCCTCCTGCTTCAGCACCCAATTCTATCATTTTTTGAACTACATTTGCTTCGCCAACTTTTGAATAATCAAGAGTCGCCCCGTACGACTTCACCAGATCTCTAACAGCATTACTCGTATCAATACTCGTAACATATTTTTTCATTCCATGGTGAAGTGTATTGGTGACGCATAGCAGAAGTGTGAGATCAGGTGTTAGTTTTTGTCCATTTTTATCTATTACTACAAGCCTATCTCCATCCATATCAAATGCAAATCCGAAATCAAGATGGTGGGCTTTTACAAGCTCACATAATTCAAGCAGATCATCAGAAGTAGGATCGGGTGTTCTGGATGAGATGGTTGCTACATCATTTACAGAATAGCATTTTTGTCCTAACACTTTGAATAATTCTGGTGCGTAACCGCAGGCAGCTCCTCCACCGGGATCAAGACCTATAATTTTCTTTTTTTCTTTATTCTCAATATAACCATTTTTTTTCATTAAATCTATAACATCTTGGATATAGCTAGAATGAACATCGTACACCTTTCCATATGTAGTACAAGAAGAAATGGAACCTTTTAACATTGAATCTAATTCATCTTCGAATATTCCTCTACCCTCAATGACAAATTTTAAACCATTCCATTCAAGAGGATTGTGCGAAGCTGTTACTATCAATGCCGACTTGTACTTTCTGGATTCTCTAAAAGCTACAGGTGTTGGCGCTATACCGATATTAAATACATCTATTCCCTGTGCCATTAGGCCTGCACAAACTGTCTTAAGTAATATATCACTCGATGGGCGAGTGTCTCTTGCAAGAAAACAAGTTTTTGTTCCAAATTTACCGATGAAAGAGCCGAATATTCTCGAGAATTTTACTACATCATGGAGAGAAAGATCATCACCATAAATTCCTCGAATGCCAGATATCGAAATTTTCATACGTTTAAAGGTTAAATTCTTGTAATATTTAGTCTTTGATCACTGGAGAACCATTTTGTAATTTATTGATAGTGGATAAGAAAATTGAATATCTTTCACTATATTTTAAGAATGATATTTGCTATTGGTATTGGTTTAGCCTTCCCATCCAAATTCAAGTATAGATAGTTTCTAATGACAATTTATTGGATAGAACAACCAAAGGGGATTTCGGTCTGTTGAAGGAAATGAATAATAATTAAATCTATATTAAATGTTGCAAACGTGATTTAGAGTGACTCGACTCGACATTTTGCCTCAGTAGCTCAGCCTGGCAGAGCGAAGGTTTCGTAAACCTTAGGTCGTGGGTCCAAATCCCACCTGAGGCTTAACAACTCTATTTAGCAATTAAGGTATTTAATGACTATTTTGTCATATCATATGTGTTCCTTAGAATTGTAGTGGATAGAAGAGAGAAGTCCAGTTCTATTCCTGAACTTTTGATGAAAGCTGGAATAACTGTGGATTTTGCTACGCTCAAAGTTGGTGATTATGTAATCTCATCCAATACAGCAGTAGAAAGAAAAACAGTCCATGACCTTCTAAAATCGATTTATGATGGAAGATTATTTATTCAATGTTCACAGCTTATAAAATATTTTACATCTCCACTAATCATAATTGAAGGAAATATAAAGGATCTCGAATTATTATACGAATCAAAAAATTTACCGTATTCTGATAAGACTCGATCGATTTATGAATCAATTAGCGCGATAATTTTGGATTTCAGAATTCCTTTAATTAATACACCTTCAGGAACACATACAACAAATCTTCTTGTTGCAATGGCATACAAATCCTTGCAGGAACGTTCTGATGATGGGCCTCTGCTCCGAAAAATAAAGAAGAACAAACAGGAATATTTACAACAACTGTCTGTTCTTTCTTCATTACCTGGTGTTGGAAGTAAACTTGGAGCAAGAATGCTTGAAGAATTTAATACACCAAAAAGAGCATTGAATGCTTCAGTTGCGGAACTAGCTAAAATCCCAGGCTTTGGTCGTATACGGGCACAAAAGGTTAGAGAGGTTCTCGACAAGAAATCTAGGAAGAGTGATGGGGAAGGTCAGCCAACATTATTAGAACATATGAAATAATAATATGATGGTAGAACCTAAATTTCTACTTCCATTTATTTTACAATTTGATTCAGCTAATAAACAGCTCCGACGGCTTCCTTCATCTCTTTTGATAGATCTCTATAGCCATCTTTGTCTATAATAACTGCATTAATGTCATCTCCAGTACCTGAATTTCTTCGTATAGCCGCTGCTATAGCATTTATTGCAATCTTGTAAGCCTCATTTACACCAAGATCTTCCTTGTATTCTGTTTCTAGATAACCGTAAGCTACAGGAGAACCACTGCCCGTTGAGATGAACTTTTCAGTTGTCATGGATCCAAATAGGTCGATATTATAGATCTGTGCGCCCTCGTTGGCTGTATATCCGGCAAGAATTAGCTGCACATAATATGGATAATATCGTTGATTAAATAGCACATTCGAGGTGAGTCTTGCCGCAGATTTTACTGGAATTGGCTCTTTATTTGATAGTCTGTATATATTTGCATTGTATCTTAGCAAATCAACTAGATTTTGTGCATCAGCTACGCCGCCTGCAATTGTCATTCCAATATGTTTGTCTACCTTCTGAATCTTCATTACATGCCGATCTGCTATAAAAAAACCTGCACTAGCCCTTGTATCTGCAGCTAAAACTACGCCGTCTTTACATGTCAATGCACAAGTAGTAGTGCCCTTCTTAATATTATCGCAAATAAATTCATCGTATTTGTTATTGTCAGATGGAAGCATATTTGTACTATCCACAAACAATACTAAATTTAAGTATTTTTGGTAGATTACGCTTATTCATGGAATATAGATATATTTAGAGTTGTATGGATTACATATCACCTTCGATGCAAAGGACACTATTTGATAAGATCTGGGATGAACATATAGTAGTTAATGGCAATCAGATCGAGAAAGATAGTGATGGATTGGGACAATCCTTAATTTATATAGACAGGCATTTAGTACATGAAGTTACTTCCCCTCAAGCGTTTGAAAGTTTACATCAAAGAGGCAAGAAGGTTAGACGACCAGACTCGACAATTGCCACCGTGGATCATAATGTACCTACTAATGATAGATCACTTCCTATGGTCGACCAGACATCAAAGATTCAAATTGAAACTTTGACCAGGAATTGTAGAGAATTTGGCATTACGATATTTGATATTGATAGCCCGTACCAGGGCATAGTTCATGTAATTGGTCCTGAACTGGGTTTTACCCTTCCTGGAACTACAATAGTTTGCGGTGATAGTCATACCTCAACTCATGGAGCTTTTGGAGCTTTTGCCTTTGGAATAGGTACAAGTGAAGTTGAACATGTTTTGGCTACACAGTGTTTATGGATGTCCAAACCAAAATCATTTTTGATAAATATTGAGGGGACTAGAAGAAATCCACATGCTATTACATCTAAGGACATTATACTTTCAATAATACAAAAAATTGGAATCGATGGTGGAACTGGGACGGTAATAGAGTATAAAGGAAAACTAATCTCAGAATTGTCTATGGAGCAAAGAATGACAATCTGTAACATGTCTATTGAGGCTGGTGCTAGAGCCGGATTAATCGCTCCTGATGAAACAACATTTGAGTACTTAAGAGGACGAAAGTACGCTCCTAAAGGAGAGTATTATGAAGAATTGGTGGAGTATTGGAAAAATAATCTAAAAAGTGATCCAAATTCAGTATTTCATAAAATTGAAACTTTGAATGCAGATCAACTGGCTCCGCAGGTCAGTTGGGGAACTAATCCTTCAATGGTTTCAGATGTGACGGGTAATATTCCTCATCCAGATGAATTTGCGAAAGGCAATGAGAACGAAAGAAAGTTGGCAATACGTGCACTACAGTACATGGATCTACAACCTGGCATGCCTATAACGGATATCAAAATCGATCGTGTTTTTATAGGTTCGTGTACCAATTCAAGATTGGAAGACCTTATAGAAGCTTCGTTGGTTGTCAAGGGAAGAAAGGTTTCTGCTCAAGTAAGAGCCATGATAGTTCCGGGATCTCAACAGGTAAAAATACAAGCCGAAAAATTAGGTTTGAACAAGATCTTCAAAGAGGCAGGCTTTGAATGGAGAGAATCTGGATGTAGCATGTGTTTGGGTATGAATCCTGACATATTGGCTCCTGGAGAGCGTTGTGCGAGTACATCGAACAGAAATTTTGAGGGAAGGCAAGGCAGTGGTGGAAGAACACATCTTGTTAGTCCTATCATGGCCGCCGCAGCTGCAATTCAGGGACATTTTGTTGATGTAAGAGAATGGATATGACTAGTGATTAGAGAAATTAATTGATTGATTTAATATGGATTCATTTAAGACTATTAAAAGTAAAATAACGCCTCTAGACATAATCAATGTAGATACAGATCAAATAATACCGAAACAATTTCTCAAATTAGTTCAAAAGACTGGCTATGGTAACTTTCTTTTTTATGATTGGCGTTTTGATCAGAAGAACAAATTGAGGAATGATTTCATATTGAACGATCCGAAATACGCAGGAAGGCTAATTTTGCTTACTAGAGAAAACTTTGGATGCGGTAGCTCCCGTGAACATGCCGTATGGGCATTATTTGATTATGGTTTTCGAGTGATAATAGCTCCCTCTTTTGCAGACATCTTTTTTAATAATTGCTTCAAGACGGGAATGTTGCCTATTGTACTTGAAGGAGCGGAAATTGATTATTTCTTTAGTCTTGATGCTGATAATTATGTGGAAGTGAACCTGATGGAACAAACACTTTCAACTGACAAGAAGATCATAAATTTCAAAATTGATCCGATGAAAAGAAGAATGTTACTTGAAGGAACGGATGAAATTGATTATACCCTTCAATTAGAGGACAGGATCACTAACTATGAAAAGAAATATGACAGATAGCAGTAGGATTGTTTTGTAAATATAAAAAGCTAGATTGCAGGCTATGTCAGGTCAAGTATAAATGCGTATAGTGAATAAAAGTAAAAAATAGTGGTTGTGAAAAGATGTTTTGTTTAACCTTCTTCCCAGCCCTTGTCGAAGACACCGTTCTTGTGCAGAGCAACTGGTTGTCCAGAGGTATATTCCATTGGTCTCATCCAGAATATTGCATGTGTTGGACATACACCAAGACATGCTCCATCGGAAATACATCTCTCTGGATAGAAGACAAATGCTTTGCCTCTCTTCCATCCTTCAACTGGTTTTACTCTTAATACATCTGGCCCGAGAGCGGTGCAAATTTCTACACACAGTGCACAGCCAATACACCTTTGTTCATCAACATCTGGTAGTATAGCAATTGGCATTCATTAATTCACTACAGGTGCATATGTTTGAAACTATTTAAACACTATGCCTTGTTCAAAACAGTGTTATAACATACGGTAAAAAGAAAAGAAAAATAAAATAAATAATGGTTTTTTACTTCTTAGGTGCCATTCTTAGTACGTCTACTTGACCGCTATGCAGCCAATCCTTTAGCTCTTCATGACTAGGCTTTGCATCATGCTTTCCTGCTAGATGAAGATGCAGTAGAACGTAGTTAACCTGGTTTAATAACGGCTTGTTTGCTTCATCACCTTTGCGAGCTTTTTGCTTTAAATCAAGTGGGACAGACGTCCACCATTCTTCGAACGAACGTGCCATAACAAACAAGTTAAGTTCGAACTTTATAAGCCTTTTGGACATCAGGGCCTAGCTGAATTAATTCGTAGTCAACTTAATTACAAAAAATATAATACCATTGAATGCGTCAAAATGTTTTCATACGATAACGCATGCCATTTGAAATTGATGATCTCTATCAAGCATACTTAAAATACAATGAATTTAGGAAGACTAATCCGCCTTCTTTCCATGATCGTTTCATATTTCCTTTCTTGGCGGGGAGCTATTTTGCGTACAGAAAGATCGATGTCATGAGAGTGGTAGCTATAGCAAAGTCGATATCATCGCAACCAAGATATCTTGATGTAGGATGTGGATATGGTGATTTTTTAGAGAAGGTTAGAGAATTTATACCAAAC
>JBBRRH010000084.1:0-17096 GCA_038201105.1 Nitrososphaera sp.
GCTAATATGAGATAAATCAGCTAGGTTACATTTCTTAGTGAGAAGGAACATGTGACTTTAACACTTTATTGTAACTTTGTCAGTATTTGTAGTTCATTTTTTTAATATCAAAACCTAGGCTATTATTATCAAATGAAATTTCAGCAAAAATTAAATTTCCATTGATTATCGTCTTACTATATGGAGTGTTAGAAATGAGTGAAGAACTTGACTTATGTTCGATCTGCGAGAAAGGCTACCTAAGACTTACAGGTGAGGTTGCTTTAAGGGAAGAATCCGCTGGTGAATTTAAAGAGATAGGAAGCAGAAGGATCTTCAAATGTGAAGACTGTGGACAGAGACAGGTAAGGGTAGCAAATCACGAATATGTCAAAGTAGCCGACGATGTAAAAACAGAATTAGGTCACAGGCATTAGGTGAAAGTCATCTCCAAAATAATTTTACTGTCATTTTGGACCTTACGTTTCTCGTTGTTAATTCCAGTACACCAAATGTTGGTATAAATCCTAATGAACACTCGCTAGTATGGCAAATGAAATAGAAGATACATTCGACAAGCTAAAAGCTGGAGCTAAGGCAGTTGCTAAGAAAGTTACAGATCCTGGTAAAGATTTAGGCGATGAATATGACAAAGAGAGAGGCAAGGAAAGTTCCAAAGATTATGAAGAAACAGGCGAATCTGGAAGCAATGATCCAATGTCGCCAGAAAAGATAGCCTCACATGAACCAACAGCGGTCAAAAGAGATAAGAATCAAGGAACGACAGGCGAACCAGTATAGATTCACCCCATCTTTTTTGACAAACATGACCTTGATTGTTGCATCTATGACATTTCATTTTAGTTTATTTGACAAGAGCTGAATTAATCAAACAAGTTTGGGATATTGTAGAATTTAGTATAAGGATGATTTTAAACAATGATTTCAAAGAAATTACGGAGACATCAATGTACAGTTTGTGGAATGCTTTATGACCGATGATTGCGACAAGGGCTTCCAATATGATAGATGCCCATCGTGTAAACAAAATTTTAATTTTTGAATCCATCAGTCCTGAAGCATAGAAAGGAAACTGATTTTGCCAACCAGTTTTTTTCCATTTCGTCGTTATTGAATCTTTTATTATTATATGCAACTTCTGAGCACAAGACTTATGATAATAGCCCGTTCCATTGCCGTTACTAATTATCGTCTGCCAGAATAAGATTTCAAGAATAGTACGAGATCAAAATTAGAAAATCAATGTAAGATATTTAACATGCTATTCAGACTGTAATAATCTGATATTCAAAAAAATAAATTGCAGTTGTTAACTACAACGTTACTGCGCTTAGTGCGAAGGCTGCAAATCCTATGCACTTGTCGCTATGCCGCCAAGATTGCTAAGAATCTCACTCAACAAAATATGGTATATTGGCTATATTAAGCTACCATTGCGTCGCACACCCTTGATCATAAGAATAATGAATATTGATTAGCGAATATAATTCTTAATTAGTTTATTTAATTTTCTTTGTTTGGTGGGCGAGAAGAGTTAGACAAGCATAATCGTGAAGAGCATTCGACAAGTGCTTTGTGATACAAATAGACAAAAGGAGCCTTACCAGTGTGTAAGTGCCCTAGGGAGTGAAATGATCGTAAGATTTCAGCTCGCTGTATTTCCAGCTTTAGGGTTTTTTTCATTTTCATTCTATCCATTCAGTATTATTGTGCAGCAACTACGTCACTTTTTGTCAAAACCAAATATCTATTATACCAGAATAAAGCACCCCCAATTGACAAATAGCCTGCATTGTAAAACATATCCCAAACCCATTCCTGTTGATTCGCAGATTTTTCATTAACAGCCAGAGCGTAGTCAAAGCCAATATCCGCTACACTTATGAATATTATGAACAGTGCTATCATTGTCCAATGTGTGTAATCTGGTTCTCCTTTCCTAAAGCTCCACAATATTGCAACTGCAGGCACTAGTAAAACTGCATCAAGGACAGGATATGCCAGATTAATAACTAGTTCAAGGATACCTTGATGCTGACCCGAAAGGCCAAATATAATATAAAGTAAAAATCCTAATATTGTAGCTAAAATAGCGGATAAGATAATTACCGTATCATTTTCTATGACTTTCCTTGTTATGGTATTGTTGATACGATAAAGATGGTATGCCAGAGGCGCGTAGCCTGCTAACCAAAAGCCGTCTGCGGGTGAAGGAAAAGGCGTTTCAACTCCAAGTGCTAGCTGGTAGTATGTCCATATTATTTCAGCAGTAAACCAAGAACTCAAGCCAAGAGTGAGAAATGCAAAGGTTTTGCTATATTGTGAGTGTGCTTTCACCTGTCTAAACAGTACTATTATAGCAATAGTTAATGCTATTGCTGCTGTGAAATTGATCGTCAAATTTGTATAAATGACTCTAGTTTCTATGTTTGAAAGAAAGATAAACGAATTGACGAGAATAATGACACCGATTAACGTTAGAATGACATATCTAAGCTCCAGCAATATTTCCATTGATTTTCTTAATTGTTGTCTATCAAAGAGACGCACAGATTTTATACTAAAATTAATAATTACAAAAAAGATCGCCCATGCGATTAGTGAGCTATATACTGATGCTTGGTAAGGTGCTATTCCAGTGTGTTGAAGTAGATTAAATTCAAATGAAATTTGCGCGATTGCATAAACCACATCCGAAATTGAAAATGCCGCAAATAGCTTTTTTAAATCCGTCTTAATTTTGTTTAAGTCTTTATTGCCTGTTACCGAGTCTATGTATATTTTTTTATTATCATTATAAAAAAGAAAAACAAAAATTGGTGTTTCAATTGCATATTCAACTAGTAAAGAGAGTAAGGAAACTTCGAAATTATTCTTAGAACTATTATAGTAGTAATACTGGGTAACGAGTGCAGTTAAGACTAAGGAACATAGTCCAGCATCAAAGAATAGAACCAAATACACAGTTAGGCAAATTACAGCCAATAATAGAAGACTCATAAACATTTGAAAGACTAAATGATAGACCGTTTTGGATATTGTCGTGAGTTTACCAGTTAAGAACTGGGTTGGCCATCCTATTTTTGATTATGAGAAGATTCTTTATGATGCATTAATGATTCCTAGTCATAACTTTAAGGATAAACATCTTTGGGTTAAGAAGGCAACAGTATTAGAGGTCACTAGTTCATGTTAAGAATGATGGCTTGGCTATGCACAATGATAAAGATGAATGATGCAACCACGAACAATCAAAAGATATGTACAGTGACAGGGCCAAACATAGAAATAGCTATCAAATTAATAAGACGTTTGACAGTTAGTAGTTCCGATCAGAGGATTGCAGTAGTAACAGGCAGCCCAAGTGGCATCGGCTTTGAGACTTCGCTTCCCCATTGGCAAGAGAGGGATATTACACTTAAGCCTCCTCCGGCCTTATCTGATTCTTCTTAACCCGAAATCTTCCAAGACATCAAAATCATTATCAAAAGTGAACAAGGTCGCCCCTTCGTTGATAGCTGTTGATGCAATCATGATGTCAGTTCTTTTATTTTTCGCCCATTCTCGCTAAGCCAAGTTCCAATTCTGCGGCTTGTTGGCGTCTTCACTGCAATCAAGGGCAAAAGATATTATGTTTTGTGACTTCTAGTCTCATAAAGCTCTCTAAATTAATCAATAAGCAAGTTGACCTGATGGAAAAATTATATGAAGCTTTACAGCGATGCGATTACTCCGATCTCACGAAAGCTGAAATGGAAGAAATAGAAAAAAGCTATGAATTGCTGGTTAGAAAGTATGGTGCAAAGATCTTAAGTGTCACCAGGATCGTGCGAAAGAGTCCTTCGCGACCTTATTCTCAGCAGAACGCTGATTTCTCACCAGAAACCATAAAACAGATAATAAATGAAGGTGAAGCTAATGGTCTTGAAGAACTGAAATCTTTTCGATCCAAGTATATCTAGGAACTTGAGTGATGTGACAGAAGACATTATCGCTAATATAATACGCTACCATAATTTAATCAGCTGAATGTTTTTTTCAAAGCTCTTTAATCAGAGGAAAAAATCCTTACAACGACTTCTCCTTTATACAGGTCCTGCACTTCCCGTGAGCATGGCCTATATGGACCCTGGTAACTACGGGACCGATATTCAGGCAGGCGCATCACTTAATTATGACCTCCTGTGGGTTGTCTGGCTTTCGAGTGGCATGGCTATGCTCCTTCAGTATTTGTCTGGAAAACTTGGCATAGCTACAGCCTTATCGTTACCAGAAATAATACGCGCAAAATTAAAGAAAAAAAAGTACATAATACCTTACTGGCTGGCCGCTGAAGCTGCAGCTGCCGCCACGGACCTGGCTGAATACTTGGGGACTGTGATAGCTCTAAATTTACTTTTTGGAATACCCTTGATTTATGCGGCAATATTTGGAGCTCTAGATGTCCTCATAATCTTAACGCTGTCTACCCAACGCAGATTTTACCTCATAGAGAGGCTATTTGTAATATTTGTATCGATAATAGGCTTTGGATACTTCTATGAGATATTCATTACAAAACCTGACCCGTCTTCCATACTATATCATTCATTTGTTCCCTTACTATCCAACAGCAATGCCGTACTTTTGGCCGTGGGAGTGATCGGTGCTACCGTAATGCCTCATGCTCTTTTTGTACACTCCTGGCTAACTAAAAATAAAGTGGAAAATAAACCTCTAGATGAGAGAAGACGAATTCGAAAGTTACATCTTGTGGAAAATGTCGTCTTACTAACCATTGCGGGGATGGTTAATGCAGCCATAATGATCATGGCTGCCACAGCATTTCACACAGGCAATCCAGGAGTGGCTTCAATATCTGACGCTTACAAGACTCTGTTACCATTATTTGGAGCAACAGCAGGCATTGTCTTTTTAATAACTCTACTGTCTTCTGGTATTGCGTCGTCTGTAGTGGGTACTCTTGCTGGCCAAGCAATGATGGAAGGTCTTTTAGGAAAAAAGGTAAACATTTGGATTAGGCGATTTGTAACGAGGTTTATCAATGTTATTCCCACTACGATAGCAATTATGCTAGGCCTTGATCCTCTCAACATCCTTGTCTACAGTCAAGTTATATTGAGCATTATGATACCAATTCCCATGATCCCTCTCGTAATCATTACAAGAGACAAGAGACTGATGGGAGAATTCGTAAACAGAAAGATCACCACGTTGCTTGCCTTGATTTTTGTAGGAATCATACTTGTATTCAATTCCTACTTGATCATTGGTTTGATTGATGTTCGATAATTACGTGGGGATCTTATCGCGCCTGTCGCTCAGAGACTAGTCTAGTGCAATGCAAACCAGTTAGATATACAACTTAACAGAGAACTAAACTGGAGAACATGGCAGAGATTGGATCTTACCTACTCATAAAAGGTAACGCTCCTTCTCGTTGAATGAATCTGCGGCAAGAGTTGATGTAATTTATGATTCACTAGTTGTGACAGAGTTTCGTCTACGTCTACATGGGCGTATTTATTTTTTAAAACTACCTTCCATTATTATCTCGTTCAGTGGCTTTATATCGGAAGGCACCTCTCTTTCTTGAATTTCAAGTGGCAAGAAGGGCCTGATACAGCATTGCTTGTTAATATGTCCATTTGATTGTAAGCGTTTTGTTGGGCAGACTTTTCTTGAAGCTGATCCCCTACGGCTTTTGCTGAAGGTAATGCATCGAACTTGATTTATCAAAATACATCCCTTCCGAGAGAAATATCCACTGTCGATTCAAATTCTCCTGAAACCAGTAGAGAGGTTGCTCTGAATGCAGATGGAGGAACCGGTGGTAACGGTACAGCTGGCAACGGTGGCTCGGCCATAGGAGGAGACGGGGGACTCGGTGGAGATGCAGGCGCTGCGACAGGAGGCTTTGGAGGTAATGGCTGGATAGGCGGTAAAGGAGGAGATACCGGATTGAACGGGGGTCCTGGGGGAATTGGCGGACCAGCCAACGGTGGGCTTGGCGGAAATGGGGGCCTGACTGGCGACGCAGGGGCTGCGAAAGGAGCTCCTTGTGGATCTGGTGGTAATGCTGGCGCTGCCCATGGTGCTGATGGGGGGAATGGTGGAAACGCCAATGGTGGTGACGGCGGGGATGCAGGAAGCGGATCTTCATCTTCAATTTCATCTTCATCATCTTCATCATCCTGCCAAAACAATCCAAATTGTCAGAACTTTGTGCTTGCATTGCCATTCTGACTCTCTCTTCATCTTAATTTTGCCAAAATACACAAATCCAGTAACGATAGAAAAGTCCATTTGGAGTTCATTCCAAGATCTTTAACAATTTTTATTTTACAATGTCCATAATACCATTACCGAATCAAAGCCTTTTTCAGACTGGTGAGTGAAGAGTAATTCTTGAATAAGCCTTAAAACCAAAATATTTAGAACCAAGATCAGAATATTCGCATTGAATAAGAGAGTAAAAGTTGCCAGGTAATGGTTAGGGTGCGGCAGACGCATTAGGGTAACATGAATATAGAAATACAACAAAGGAAGCGGTAAGTAGTTCAAAGGGCACCAAGTCTCTATGTAGCTGTTTTATTAAGAAAAAAATCTGACTTTAATTTTATTTGTAAAGGCAACAGTCAAGAATTTTTTATTTTTTGTTCCATAATTTAAAAGGACTTTGTAACAGCATTTTTCAATCTTTCGATCTTAGTTTTAATATTAGATACGTCCCGGGTATTGATTGCGTCATCGAGCTCGTTGGCAGAATTTGTAATGCTCGTTATTTGTTCTCGTTTAACCTTACCACTTAGTTCCTCCTTTATCCGCCTGGACACTTTATTGATCAAGTCCCGTGCTTCATTTTTTATTTCAGCCTCTTCTTTTTTTCTTTTAGTTATAGTTTCAAACTCTTCGGCTGATTTTCTTGCACTCTCGATTTCTTCTCTGGTTGTCTTATTACTTCCGGTAATTGTGATCCTTTGTTCCTTAGACGTGTCCAGATCTTTAGCAGTAACGTTAAGTATCCCATCTGCATTAATATCAAATGTAACTTCAATTTTTGGCACTTCTCTCGGGGCACGTGGGATCCCTGACAGAACGAAAGTCCCGAGCGAAACACAGGCAGACGCCGTAGGACCTTTTCCTTGTATAACGTGAATTTTGATTTCGGTGGCATTATCGACATCAGTAGTAAATAACTTGCTTCGTTTTGTAGGAATAGTGGTATTACGCTCAATTATCGTGTGTGCCATACCGCCTATTTCTTCTATGCCTAGGTTATGAGGGGTGACATCTTGGGGCGCGATGAAATCAATATCACTCGTGAATCTAGCCGCCTGAATGGTCGCTCCTATTGCAACTGCCTCCATTGGGTCACTGCTGAAATCTGGTTGCTTGCCCATGACCGTTGTAACGAGCTGTCTGACGATTGGCATTCTTGTCGGTCCTCCTATCAATATTATCTTGTCAACATTATCAGGTGTTAGCTTTGCCTCCCAGATCGCGTCAAGAAGTGGTGCTTTACATCTTTCGATCATTGGAAATACTATTTCCTCAAGTTTCGCTCTAGTCATAGATAATACGAGGTTCTGTGGACCTTTCGTGGGATGGATTGCAAGGAATGGCAGATTGATATCGGTTACAACCACACTCGAAAGTTCAATCTTTGCTCTTTCTGCTGCCTCTCTCATCCTCACCATAGCCGTTTTATCATGTCGTACATCCAAATCAGATTGCCCTTTGAATTCCTCGATCAGGTAATCGACCAATGCGTCATCCATATCTGTTCCACCAAGGTGGGTATCTCCACTGGTGCTCATGACAACTAGCTTTTGCCCGCGTAATTCCCCTACTGTCACATCCAGTGTTCCCCCTCCGATATCAAATACGATCACCTTAAGATTCTCTTGTTGAACTTTTTCTAATCCATATCCGAGAGATGCGGCCACAGGTTCACTAATGATGCTGACCACTTCCAATCCTGCTATCTCTCCGGCGTCTTTAGTTGCTTGTCTTTGATTAATGTCAAAATAAGCTGGAACGCTTATAACAGCCTTGTCAACAGACTCCCCAAAGTACAATTCCGCATCGTTTTTTATCTTCTGCAAGATAAATCCAGAAATTTGCTGAGGTGAATAATCTTTATCAAGTATGTGAAATTTAAAATCAGTTCCCATTTTGCGCTTCGCTGCAATCACAGTGCCATCTGGATTTAAAATCATTTGACGCCTTGCAGGTTCGCCCACGAGTAGATCGCCTTCTTTAGTAAAAGCAACAATGGAAGGAAATGCTTTTCCTCCAGTAGTTGGGCCTTCAGCCGCAGGTATAATGGTACATTTAGTACCGACTACACCTCCTGCAACAGAATTGCTTGTTCCCAGATCTATTCCTATAATCTTCCCCAATTTGAGGAACCTCTTTTAACGAGACCGCTGCAAGATAAAATTAACTTTTCTTCCAGGTGCATGATTTAATTTTGTCTTATCAGTATATATTGTTATTCAAAATTCGTATACCTTTTCCTATAACTTTTATGAAAGGAGCAGACAAAATTTTAGCATGAGGCAATATTTCATTATAGGTTCCTCGATGTACTCCCAGTTCACGGATCATATTTTACTATTGAAGGAAATTATTTTTGCTGTTTAAGATAGTACAGACATCTTGTTAGTTATTAAAGGCGATCTGGGCAGGTGTAATTTTATATTCTGAATAGATAGCTGTAGAGGAATAATGATTCTGGGCATTCAACTTTAGTACTATCAATATAATGTCTTACATAGTAGGATCATTATGTATGAAAGACAAGGCGAAATGGAAAATAAATGCATCAAATGTGGGAAGAACTATTCCAAACATCCGGGTACAGGAAGATTCAACACTGTAATCCTATTCGATCAGGAGTGTGCATGGAATCCCGATAGGGAATTTAGACCATTTGTGAAAGGCACTTTAAAGAGTTCTGGATATAATTTGCTTGATTTTGGATATCAGTAGTGGAAGTTATGACCTCTCTAATTGATCTAAGCAGACCACACACGAACAATTGGATTTTTTCAATTATTAAGCAAAAGCAAGATTAGTAGGTGCAACCGTTGTAGTTCTCGTTTTAGGAAAATAAACATTCATTTGTTATGACTGTATTTCTCCATCAACTCTGTTAAATCCTCCAACGAACATGGTTTTTTGAAAATTTCTTTGACTCCATTATTTTTCATTTCTTCCAAGACCTTGGGGTTAGACGAAGCAGTAAAAATGACTATATTTTTTGATTCTAGTGATCCACCTTGTTTCAATGAATTTACAACATCTAGTCCCGAAAAATTGGGCATTGCCAAGTCGAGAAGTACTAGATCAAACTGCCCACTTCGTATCACCTCTAAGCCTTGCTTACCATCATTTATTATTTCACAGTCAATATTGTTAGCGGTGCAGTACGTCTCAATCACCTCGTTAATTTCATCGTTATCGTCAACTATGAGAACTCTCAAATCAAAAACAACTCGTGGCCCACACAAACCTCTGCTTGTGCTATTTTAGAATTACTATAGACTTGACTATTTGATTCACTATGGGAAGGTATTCTTTAAAAGCATCTTGGCTATTAAAGTAAGAGAATAAAAATGAACCTTTGCCATTAACAACCGCAAGGATGTTTTTAGTTCGTCCAGATTCACCAAGATAGTTTGTGTAGTCGATAGTGTTACTTACTGTAGGAAATCCGTACAAATCACTGGAATGTGCAACTCTTGCACCTAGGTTATAAACTTGATAAGATGGTTTGAGTTGGTCTTCTACTTCTAGTAGGTGTTTTTCCGGTGAAATCTGTAGACCTTGAGCATGGTCCACTAGAGATGCATCATCGTCATTATACATAATGGTAATCTTAAACTCTCTTGCAAAACCAGTATTATCTAGAGTCAAATCTACACTGCTCAGAAAATTTTCTTTTCCTTCTGTCTGCAATTCTGGGGGGTAAAATAGCATAAATCTTTTTGCGGGGTCGACATACGTTTGCCAGTTCTCGATGCTCTGCGCGAAGACGGTTTGGATACTGAAGATTGAGAAAACCGGAAAAAGCACAATGACTACAAACAATAGGATATTCCTCATTCTTATCGAACAATTATCTATTAGTCTTATTAATAACTTTCTTTCTTAGCAATTGGTTTAAAAGTTATTGCAATACTAACCCGCAATTTATGTCCCTGGCTATTTTACAATCCGTCTTTCTGACGGTATCAGTGCTTACTTGTAACGGACGGGAGGTAAATTGACAAATCCTCCCAATCCGTAGATATTCCTATCGACAATAGGACGATTGATTGGCTATAAGCCATGTTTTAATGATTCCTTAACTTAGTTAATCTTGGTAAAAATATTCATTGTCATTTTAATCATATCAATGAATAACCCAAAACAAAATGAGCGATTTTATAGAATAGAACAATAGTGGACCGACACCAGAGCCTGGTTTGATTGAAGTAGAAGGAATAGTTCATTCACACGCATAGCGAGGAACAACTAGCGTAGATTATGAAATCCATAATTATTGTTCAAGGTGTAGAATCAAATATCCTAAGAATATTTTAAGGTGTTCTGAGTGTAACTGCAAAATCAGAACAACAGGTCGCAATCATTCAGGAACTGTGGATAAAAAGAGGATCTAGGCGCGTTAAACCATCTCGTTTCCGAATCAGACAATCCCCGCCTTGAAACAATAAATAAAGCCCTGAACTTAATGTCCTTAAAATGCATCACCAAATAGTGGTCACAATAATTAATAAAGGCTCATACATGTTAGCTAGAAAAACAGAAGGGACGAACTATCGAACCCTATTTCCCCAATCACGAGTCAAGATTCGTTTACGTGGCAGTAACATATGATTGATGAAGATTTAAGTAAAAATGGGAATCGATCGTCTCATAGTGCGTAGCTGAAATCAATATAATCAATGTTGGATGTCTAAATATGATGAATAAAATCAAAACAACAGTATTCAGCTTCACCGCTGGAATGTTCCTTATGGCAGCACTTTTAACAACCACCGTAGTCAATACTGGACGTATCGGTACAGCATTCGCTCAAAATCAGAGTATGATGTCGAACCAGACAGCGGAGACAATGAACAATACCGCAACAGCAATGAATCAAACAGCAGCACAAATGGCTACCCAGACATCCGTGAACCAAACCTCAGCAAGTAAAATGAAACTTACTACATCAGACGTTCAGGATATTAGAAAAACTCTGGATGACGTAAGAAAAGACATAGCTGGGGGAAAGGCAACCGAAGCACTCAAAGCAATAAACGACATTGACAATAAATTGCTTGTAGCAATGAGTAGTAACCCGCCTCCGATGTTAGAAAAGTCAACTGGCAATAGCAATAACAAGTAGTCCTGAAGAGCAATTAGATTTCGAATCATAGGAAATCCTTTTCTTTTTTTTTATTTAGTGAATCTTTGATTTTATTTATATCTATAGGCTCATCATCTATTAGTGCATAAGCCGAAGTCAAAAAGACATGAGCTTAATTTTAACATGCCTAAATTCAATGCTAGAACTAAACAATACGAAAATGATGAACGCAAATATGAAACTTATTCGGAAGCAAGAATGATTAAATGGAAATGTGAAAAATGCTTCAAGACCTTCCAGACATATAAATTGCTGTACCAACACAAAACTGAAATTCATTCGTATTGAACTCCAAGGACAGACAGAGATCCCCATCTAGTCCTTGAAGGTTTTAATTGCACAATCATATGGCCATTAAAATCTATTGAGATATCAACAGCAAGTTAAGAAATCAATAACAGCTGCCGACTATAAGTAACGATTGGCTGGTAACGAAAAAATATGCTACATGCATTCTGATTCCCAATTCAATGAAAGTCTCTCGGTCCGCCCAACTGAAATCAGTTGTAGATAAAGTCAGCCAGTATTCCAGCATGCCACCATAGGGACTAGCGGTAGTGGGCCACTCGTCAAGAAATTTATTTACAACATTTTCCTTCTTGTACTCTTTAAATAAATCTTGGATGTTGAAGGCACTCATTAATAACACCTTCACCGACGGCTTCATCTCTTATTTTTTTTAGTAAATCAATCCCATTTAAGATTATCACATTATATGACGATCAAACCATTAGGTAAATACTGTGAATTAGTGCGAATGATGCTTTAAAAATCCATAGCACACTTTAAATCGAACGATAGCAAAATATAATATCAAGAATCTAGCATTCCTTTCACTGTTGACACTAAAGTAGACAGTTTCACTGGAAGGTGTAAAAATTTATCGTACCCATCCTTTGAAATATCAACTGCACTCAAATCATAACCTGAAGTTAATACGA
Organism: Nitrososphaera sp.; assembly: GCA_038201105.1. Classification (GTDB taxonomy): domain Archaea; phylum Thermoproteota; class Nitrososphaeria; order Nitrososphaerales; family Nitrososphaeraceae; genus TA-21. The sequence continues at coordinate 12,364 of JBBRRH010000084.1, forward strand.
CTTTGATGTTTTTGCTGACGGCTTTTACTTCTTTTGGGAAGTTTCTTTCAGATCCTTTTGATTGACTTGCATAGTAGTACGAGTGAAAACTGATCTGGGGTTAATTTTATTTTCTTTAAAGCCAAAGTTGGATTATTGGAGGCATCTGTTTCAATTCTTTCGTGGTGAAGAGCATCCCTAAAAAGGTTTACCAAGTCTGCATTATCATTAACTATCATAACACAATTTCTTGCTGAAGACAACCCTTACTGACCTTGCGCACTATTGTATTTAATGGCATAGATAAGTTTGAAGTGAGGCTCTTCCATGTGCCTATTTTGAAAAAAATTTTAAAAGAATATGACCTTCTCAAACATGAATTTAATCAAAACATTATAGGGCGGACAGTGTAGTACTTTGGGCTTCCATTTTAGACAACTTAACGCGTACAAAATATACCTTTGCTTCTGTCTAATGCTTTCTATTTTTTGTTGAACAATTTGGAGTTGAATGGATTATATCGAGGATAGTCTGAGAGGTTATTTGAAAACTAATGAGCAGAGAGAGTAATCTAGTTGTGGATAAACTTGATTTCAAATGTTGTTCTTGTGGAATAACATGGTCAAGATTTCATCAAGCTAATGTACTATGTGTCGATTCAAGTCTTGGAGAAGGAGTACATAATTTCGATTTAAAGAAACCAATCTCATCTGAGTGAAAAAAGTCTCATGCAACTTTGTTTCTGTTAGCAGATCTGTTGAAAGGAAGCTTACCGTCACATAACAATTCAGCATCCTATCTTATCGCATATCACATTAATATCATATGTTAAACTCCCTCTACTGTGCTAGACGATGAGGAATCGACTAATTCTTCAGGTGCTGATTCGAATGTCAGTGTGTATGATAATGAGAACGAAATTTCAGACCGACTACTACAGGTCCCAACGGGACATCATTACCTGATATTATATCTAATATAGAAACGATGCGAAAGGTTTATGCCAGTTATGTGAAGAGACAGATGGAAGAGCAACCAGATTCGGTCATTTTATTTCTGTTATATTATGATACCACAGATAATGTAAGAAGCATTCTCAACTTGGCAGAAATCCAACAAGAAGATCCAGACCAGTTGGAGATATACGAGTTCAAAGGTGAGGACTTTGAACTGGTGGCAGATTAAGACGGAGGGATTAATCCTTTCGATAGGTTTGTGCTTCTTCTTTCGCTATTCTGAAAAGTAATTTATGACCATCAAATGCTTCTACTAAATTTTTTGGAAGATAAAATTTATCTTTGTCCAGTACTCCTTTCTTGGTAACTACTGTGTCCGCTTCTACTGCGTGTACCTCTCCGAGATCGTAATCCTCTATTCCACGTGCTTCTTTCTTCAAAACTTCGTCCCAATTAATGTTCAAACTCATAACTAGTACTCAGTCACATGAGTTATAACAGTTGATGGCTTTTTTAGTTAAGTGAATTTGCAAAAGAGTCATGGGTCATTGGACATGGGTGTTAAAACTCTTTTTACTGACATTTTCAAGCTTTTGTGTCGAGTATTAAATAAATTTAAAAGTTAGACGGTCAGATTCTGAATTTCTGAAAAACTTACTTTGGCTCATCAATCGTTTTATAGTATGACAGAAACTATGATTCAATGTCATCGAATACAAAAAAATACAAATGTGAGCAATGTATTTTGGTTACCGCTGGGTCACTTCCAACAAGCATCAGTGCTTAATATATCATGAGTATGTTATATGATGAGCAACTGCAAGAAGCGATAATTATGAGCAATCCACGCAGGGGACTTCCTCTAACAAACTCTCGTGTTGAGAAAATATTTCCCAAATTAACACCAGCTCAGATCGGTCGTATTGCGGCGCATGGACGTACCCGTTCAGTACAGCCTGATGATGTGCTAATAGATCAAGGAGATACTTCGGTACCGTTCTTTGTTGTTATATCAGGGGAAGTGGAGATTGTGCGCCCGTTAGGTGGCCTTGAGACCCTCGTTACCATACATGGTTATAGTGAATTCACGGGAGAGGTTAACATGCTCTCTGGCCGCCGGTCTTTAATTCGAGCTCGTGCTACGAAGCCAGGCAAAGTCATCGAACTTGATCACCAAGAGTTGCTCCGTTTGGTACAGACTGATGCTGAGCTCAGCGACATACTGATGAGGGCCTTCATTCTACGCAGAGTAGAGTTAATAGCTGCTGGTGTTGGAGACATTGTCCTAATAGGGTCAATATATTCTGCTGGTACTTTGCGGATCAAAGAGTTTCTAGTGCGCAACGGACACCCATACTCCTACATAGACCTAGAACGTGATCCCGATGTACAGAATCTACTGGACAGTTTCCAAATTCTTGCCAGTGAGATACCAGTATTGATCTGTCGAGGCCAAGTGGTATTACGGAATCCCAGTAACCAACAAATCGCAGAGTGCCTAGGCTTCAACGAGTCTATCGATCAAACTCAGGTGCGCGACTTAGTCGTCATCGGAGCCGGTCCCTCAGGATTGGCTGCCGCAGTATATGGTGCTTCAGAGGGACTGGACGTTTTGGTACTGGAAACGAGTTCTCCTGGTGGCCAAGCAGGATCAAGTTCTAAAATTGAAAACTACTTGGGATTTCCTACAGGGATCTCAGGACAGGACCTGGCAGGTAGAGCTTATCTCCAGGCACAGAAGTTCGGTGCTAAGATGCTTACTGCTAAGGCCACGCGAATTGCTTGCCACCACAAACCGTACGTTGTAGAACTCGAGAATAAAACTCAAATTCCGGCACGTAATGTCTTGATTGCCACAGGTGCTCAATATCGAAAGCTACCATTGAAAAACCTGTCCCAATTCGAGGGTGCAGGCGTTTATTATGGTGCGACCTTTGTGGAGGCACAATTGTGTGAAGGAGACGAAGTAATTGTTGTTGGTGGAGGAAACTCAGCTGGTCAAGCTGCTGTATTTTTGGCACAGACGACAACTCGTGTCCACATGCTAGTAAGATCCGCTGGTTTAGCCACTAGTATGTCGCAATATCTGATTCGTAGGATAGAAGAAAGTCCGAATGTTATAGTCCGACCACACACGGAGATTGTTGCTCTCGAAGGAGTCAATCACCTTGATTCCGTTCTCTGGCGAAACAGTCAGACAGGTCAGACTGAGAAGCACACCATCAGACATGTGTTCGTGATGACCGGTGCCGATCCTAATACCGGTTGGCTTAATGGTTGTATCGTGCTCGACTCAAACGGCTTCATTAATACCGGTCCCGATCTGTCGTCTGAAAATCTGAGCGCTGCAGGTTGGTCTCTTTCACGTCAACCATACTTGCTTGAAACCAGTTTGCCGGGTGTTTTCGCGGCTGGTGACGTGCGTGGTGGCAGCATCAAGCGAGTTGCATCCGCGGTGGGCGAAGGATCAACCGCGATCTCGTTTGTTCATAAAGTGCTCCAGGAATAAGAAACGGATCCGATGTGACCTAGATTTTACAATAGCGGGAGGTAGAATAGTTTCATCTGCAAGGGCTGCAGGACTATGCGAAGAAGTTAAATCAAAAGGCTAATGTGGCTGACTAAATTGACTAGACGATTATACAATTCGTCTGATAAAGCGATGTGGGAATATGACAACAATTGGCAAGTACAACTTTCATTGGATGTTTTTACTTCGCTTTGTTCATGATCTCCGCTGTTTCATTGAACATGTACTTTCTTATATTTTCGATCGCCAGTGGTCAGATGGAGGTGCCTTTACCCTTGCCTTCCATTAACAGAAATACTTCGCAAGCCCCTCTGTCTCCACCTCCGCTGCCTTCACCTCAAATAACCAAATCTCCCGTTCCTTCTCAGGATCAAGATCAATTTCCACAAGTCCAGCCTCCTTCACTAAATTATACTAATATGACCAGCAACAAGATTGATCTCTCAAATTTCTTAAGAGACTATACTGCTAACTTTGGCTCATGTAATCAGTTGGCCGTATATGACATCGTGGCCAGTGGCAGTCAATCTAATTCACCGGCAAGGAACGTGATTGATAATAATTACAATACCAGATGGTCAAATCTGGGTCGGGGTTCACTCATAACCTTCGATTTTGGTGCAGAAAGATTTCTGTGTAATATTGATATTTCGTGGTATAGAGGGCACGAACGTGTCATTAATTTTACGATATCGGTTTCGAATGATACCAAATCCTGGAAGGCTCTAATAACGAAATCAAGCACTGGAACTACATCTGAGCCTGAAAGTTATGATCTTCCAAACATAGCTGCAAGATATCTGCGAATCACGGTGACTGGATCGTCCTTGAGTGATTGGGTAAGTATTTCAGAAGCCAAGGTCTTTGGCAGACTTGTTCTTAATCCGACAGGTCCTGTCTCCCAAGTGAGATCTTCATCTCCAAGTCAACCTGTCTCATGCAGTCAGATGACAGTATCTTCTGCTAAAGCTTCCGGAAGTCAAGCTAATTTCCCTCCACAGAATGTTATTGACAATAACATGACTACAAGGTGGGCGAATCACGGTGTCAAATCATCTCTTACCCTGGATTTGGGTAAGGAAAGCAACCTATGTAGCGTAAATGTCTCTTGGTATAAAGGAAATGAGCGCACCAGTGATTTTATTATCTCGCTCTCTAATGATAGTAACTCATTTACAAATGTTTTAACTCGCCCAAGCACTGAGAGTACTTTAGACTTTGAAGGATATAATCTTCCAGAAGTAGATGCCAGGTACGTGCGCATCGTA
>JBBRRH010000085.1:0-16871 GCA_038201105.1 Nitrososphaera sp.
GGACTTGCGTGATATTATAGCCGTGGTAAATCCCGCTGTAAAAAAGATAAACTCCAGAGATGGAATGATGTTATCAAAGATGACTTGTCCTAGAGAAATATATTCTAATTTTGTATTTGTTGCAGATCTTCACATCAAAGATATTTTTCTTGCAATTTGCAACACATCTACCTTTGCTATGAAATTCTATTACTAAATCAAGTGCAAATCTTAACTTTAACTGCTTCTTGCTTTCTAACTTTAGGTATTAGTTTTGGTTAAAGCAGTGTAATTCTCAATAGTTAGAAATCACATTTGAAATTTCTGAAATCTACTCTTCGCAGTACCATATATTCGGACTTTTCCTGAAATATAATTGCCACTCACTCTAATAGACATGGAAGCATTATGGGAGATTATAATAAAGCTATCAAAAACATCTTTGCCAATGGTCTTTGACTTCAGATATTGCTATAACTTGAGAGTGATAGGTGTTAGATGTATTGACATTGGAATATACGAATTTATTGTTATGAAGGCGGGTAAAGTAAAGTGGGAAGATTAACCCCTTCCTTTACAAGGCATCTCATAGAGGACGCCGATTTTCTGTATTATTTAAAATGGATTGACTGCCGAGCTAGATACTGATATCCACGTCTCCGAATATCCACGTCTCCGAATTTTTTCTTTGAAAGTTCTTGAACATCACTAGATTGCAGAGAAGTGAGCTTGCTACTACTAAAAAAATCAGTTGCCTTTTGTCAAGTCAAAACTACTACCCATAAGTTGCTCTAGGGATATTCAATAATGAGTGGTTATTTTTTATGTATAGATTGTTGCTATATTTATCGTATGCTAGATCATGCATAGTCATTACTTTGAATCTATTGTCATGAAGATATTTCATTTCTTGAGCAAACAAATTAACGTCAGTACTGTCTCGTGTTTTATTATTATCAATACTATGATATGCTATTATAGGAATTACCCTTATTATTCCACCTTTATTAAATTTAATTTGCGAGTTAACTTCGGTAACAAATTTCTTTAATATCTGCGGATCGTTAAATGATAAAGCATTATCAATGGAATTGTGACTCCATTCTCTAATAGAATATCTGTTTACAGGACTTAGAGTACCATTATCTAAATGGGTTCTGCAATTAGTTTGGTTATACAACTTCTTATAACCATCGCAGTCTAAAAACATTAGTTTAGAAAAGCCACCCATCGAGATGTCATAGTATTTAGCTATTGTATCAATGATTGTCGCATTTTTCCAGTCCTTTCCATGGGGAGGTGCGAACACAGAGGCATTAATGCCATGGGTAATCAAGCATTTCTTCGACTGTCCCACTTCATAGTTTAGTGCACCGGTGGATATCTTATTTAACCTGTGATGATCCATAGTATGGGATTCTATGTACTGTCCGTCATTTTTTAAGAGTAGTATCTCTTTCCATGACATTCTTTTACTAAGGGCCGTATCTATCCATTTGCATACCACAAAGAAACTGGCCTTAAAATTATATTTATCCAAAATTGGTTTAGCATTTGTAAACTGAGTTGATGGGTTATCATAAAAATTTAAAATGACTACCTTGTTGTTACTAGCTATGTCACTACTATTATTAATGATATCGTGAGCGGGTAACGCTGGCGATCCACCGTAGGTATGTGTCCCCAAAAGGACAAAAGATAATAGTAAAATAGTAAATGAGATATTAAGTACACTGGGCCTTCGGCCAAATAAAGAATTTATTTTTGCAACGTAAGAATCAATCAGCCGAGAAATGATACGGTGATTAACAGTCGTTAATTTTTTTATGTACATTAACACAAGACTCCGAAAGTACCAGTTCTTTGCAAACTATCGACCATTTGCAAACCTCAATGAGTTGAAAGTTGGATTTTCTTATAATTATTGTGGAACGGTCATAAATATATGAAATTGGCACCCCTCACAGCCTTGTGGTAACTTAGCGGGGACATTTAGAGGATCGTACTAATTGTTTCACCGCAAATAATCAAAACGGCTGACATATTTACATATTTAACATTTCGTGAATACAAGGCGCGTCAGGCGTTGGTTTTCGAGCCGGTGTGTAAGTCCCTCTATTTATTCCCGCAGTCAAAATAAAACGTGAGCCGAAACTCCTATTACATACTGGACACAATAGCATTGATGGTATTAACTTTGCTGAAATAATTTTTGACATTCCAAAACTTTTCATATTTTGACATTCCTAACAGCATTTTCTTACTGGAGGTCGATCGAGTCCATCATCAATGGTTGGCCTCCGGTTTTTATCTTAATGTAATTATAGAAGGATTGAAAGAGGAATAAAACATTCTGAAGGTATTAGACGTTAAATTAACAAATCAGATTTTCTAATCTTAAATTATAGCAAAAGATTCAGGACTATTTAAATATCAGAATTATTCTTTCCATATGGTTATGCGAACAAATAAACCGTTAATAATTCTAGTGGCATTCATAGTCACATCTACTCTAATAATGACGACATGTTTTAATCTAGTTCATGCTCAGACGAATGAAACTAGCGCTAAAATAGTAGCGGCAGGAGGGGGAAATAGCACCTCTCCTTTAACTAGTTTTGTACCTCAGAATATTGAAATCAAGGCCGGCGATAGCATAACTTGGAATAATCCAACACCAGTGTCAGAACCACATTCTGTTACTTTTATGAAGGACAATAAATCTTTCCCAGACTTTGTTGCACCCTTCCGTGTTCCTAATTCAACTCAATTTCAGTCTCCTGATCCAAATTCTAATGCACAACCGCTCTTTGCACCCATTCCAGACCAACCTCCCCAAACAAAAACTGTGGTGACGGTAAACGCTCGAGCATTTATGCCAGTTGTAATAGATTCTACTGGCAAGAAGGTTACTTATCTTCCCCCAAACTCAAATTATACCATGGATGGGACGGAAAGTTTTGTTAATTCTGGCTGGCTTTGGCCTGAAGGTCAGGCTCCCCCAGGAGGGCCTCCAATAACCAAATTTACTGTGACATTCGAAAAACCTGGGACTTATACTTATGTGTGTACTGTACACCCATGGATGACAGGGACCGTAGCCGTCAAATAGCACACTAAAAGACGCTAGCGCCATGGAGTACTTCGTGCATTCCCAAATAATAAATCGTAATCAAAATAGAATATCAATAGTCGCCGTTTATCCAGTTGGACCAGGTGGAGCCTGTGGTCCAGGTGGGCCTTGTGTGCCATCGCTGCTAGCAGGTCCACAGGATGTATTAGAAGAATGCACAATTTGGCCCACACAGTTTTGATTGTGTGAACCCTGTGATCCAGATGGTGGGGAGCAATGTATGTTAGTAGAATTCACGACTTGGCCTACACAGTTTTGATTGTTTGATCCCTGTGATCCCCCAGCTGAAGTACCACTCGATGAGGAGTTTGGTGTAACCGATTTGTCGCGTTGATTTCGAAGTACTGGCGAATTTGAAACTTTAGTATCAATATTTTTATTCTCAACACCCTGATTACCTGTGTCTTGTTTAGCAATCTCGCTAGTTGGATTTTGATTATTATTTCTAACTTCTCCCTTAGATGAAGATGTTATATTTTGTTCGCTAGGAGTGCTGGCTGACACTTCGGAGGAAAGAGGGCCAATATTACCGGTGTTATCCACCGCAGCTATCTTGTAGTAGTATTTAGTAGATGGATTCAATCCGGTAATTGAAACTGAATTAGCAATGGATGTTAACTCTGGAGAAGTCTTGCCCGGAGTAACATTAAGTCCTTCTTTAGTCCCACTGTAAATATTATAATGACCAAAGTCTAACTCTGTGTTTTGTGTCCATGCTAGTTTGAGCGTGGTACTGCTGGCAACACTGACGACTACGCCAACTACCTGAGATGGTGGTATATCATCTTTGTTCTCAGTTGAAGAATCAATCTGGGTTCTGCCCGACTTCACGCGAGACAAAGGACTGATATTTCCTGCGTTATCCACTGCAGCAACCCTGTAGTAATAGACAGTAGATGGTGTGAGTCCCTTACTAGAATATGAGTTAGTATTAGAAGTGAGAACAGGTTTAGTTGGCGCAAAATTAGGTTTAGTACCTTTATAAACAATATAATGGTGAAGGTCAGATTCCTTATTTTCCGACCACTTTAGTTGAAGTTGAGTACTGCTTATTGGAACAATCGATAGGCCCCGAACTCTTGTTGGCGGTGTTGTGTCGCGACCGTTACCAAATTCTTTTCTGGATTCTTGTCATATTTTGACTGGACTAGTATGGAATCATTATATAATGTATTATTTGCGTCGAGGGCAAGGACGTGGTAGAACTGAATTAGCGTGGGTGAGACAAGAATTATAAAAACTATCGCAGATAAGAAAAAGCAATATATTTTTTCCATAACATGAGATAAATGTATAAATATTAATACATTTAAAGTTTCCAGATTTTATAACTGTAAGATAATTTGGAATAAAATTCTGTATATTTTACTTTTCTCCATATAGCAGATACGGATCAAAATAGTCAATCGCCAATAATGTATGTAGGTGTAATCGTAGATTTAATGTATTTTTCTAATGGCACATGAACAGCTTCCAACACTATTCCAATTCAATCCATTTTTGTCTCTTGAAATACCAGATCATGATTACCGCAGGTACGATAGCCGCAATCACCAGTAAAATAAGTGACGTGTATTGACCCAAGAATGTGGGAGATCCAGTTTCAGTACCTCCAAGCAAATTTACATTCATTCCGTAAATAGCTGCAATGACAGTCACGGGAATTGACAGAGTGAAAAGAATTGTGAGAACTGCCAAGATCTTATTTGACTTTTCTGTGCTTAGCATAAAGTCTGTATCCTTGAAGATTTCTATGGTTTCCTTTGATTCTTCGAGTATCTCAATCACCTTGTCAATATGATCTTTAACATTATCAAAATACAAAGTCAGGTCTTCTTCAGAGAACTTTTGTATGTCTCTGCTGAGATCCAATACAATCCGCTTCAATGGAATTATTATCCTTCTGAGAGTTGTGATTTCTCTACGCAATAACGCGATTTCCCTCGGAGCTGAAAGTTTATCGTCAAAGACAACATCCTCTATATCATCCAAATTTCCCTTAAGTTTCATCAGAATATGTAGAAGGTCATCAACTAACAAATCTATAATACTGTGAAGTAGGTATCCAGAAGACGTACCCATAAATGAATCTCGTTGTTTTTCATTGATCTTACAGTTTTGAAACATCTCAGTTAGTGCTCTTAATTCTCCCTGTTGTATTGTAACCAGATAATCAAACCCTACAAATATTGCGAGCTGAGTAGAACGGGGTATACTGTCCTCCTTCGTAATGGTGGGAAAATGAAGCAAAACGAAAATGTAATTGTCACGTCGGTCTATCTTCGGAATTTGAATTTTTGATAAACAGCCCTCAATGTCTAATTCGTGAAAGAGGTAACCTTCTTCTAGCACCTTCATCTTTTCACGAGTAGGCTTTTGGATATTTACCCAAGTTAGACTTTTGTTGGCAATTGTTTCAAGATCTAATTTCCTATCTTCAATTTTTGCCATCAAGCCTCATTCTCAATATTCTCGTTCCTTACCACCCCTATTGAATTCTATATTAATATTCCGTATCTGCGACCTATAACTAGAACTGCGTGTCATGATGTTATATCTAAATGAATGATGGAACATAAATTTAAAAGAATCAATTATCTGCTTAGCTAGAGGTAAGTACGCGTCATCGATTTTGTCTTCTGCTCCAAACTCTAATATTTAGGAATAGTAAAGGTAATTATTTCTAATGCAGACAGTGAGGATGAAGTTTTAGCAATCTGTGATATACGTGGACTTTCGGACATATGGCATCCTATATGAGACCTTATGAATTAAGTTTCGTGTGAATCGATATACATTTTTGCTAGTATGGTGTAATATGATGTGTTGGACCATAAGTGTAAAGTATGCGGGTTGGAATTTGAAGAGGATAAACGCTTGCAAGTTCATAAAAAGGTTCATGGAAGAAAACCAAAGATAAGTGAATATGGGAGTCCGGAGTTTAGCCAGGACAGATTAAGAGGATAGATACAACTACAAATTGCACTTTGATATGCTTACGTCCATCCGTTGCCAATCTTTGATCATGATTTGTCACTATGTCTTAATGTATGACTGGAACACCCGTTGGCAAAAACAGAATGAAAAGAGAACAACTACTAATAAACGAACTTTTTCCCTGATTCAAAGAAAAAAAGAGGAATATTTGCTTATGATTGTGATATGAATTTCTTGAAATGTTCTGAATTCTTTTGTATTTCTTCATTCCATGTCTCTTCTGTGTAACCGTGAACACTAATTCCATGTTCTTTCGCATTCTTCAAGAGTTCTTCTTCGGTTTCTCCATACATTGTATGGGTGCACACAGGATCTCCGGCATCTTTACAGTTGATAGATAACGTCATTAACGGAATGACATCAGGTGATTACTTTATTCCTCTGGTTCATACGAACTACATGCGCACGCACTACTAAATCCGATAAAATGAATTATGGTACAAATATCTATATGTTATTTTGGCCCAATTAGTTATACCATCAGCATTCGCCAAATTAGTTACATCGCAGAAACTAGAGGCAGCATACAGATCAGCAGCCACAGTGAACACGCTGAAATCTCCAATTCAAATGCTTTGGATCATTGTCGTTCTGAATCTTAAAACTGGTGGTTCGTTATCTAATTCTGAGTATATTCGTTTAAGTTGATAACCACAAGTTAGGCATATGAAATATGAAGCAGACTGTAGGATAAACCCATTTATCTTTGAATGTTTAATCTATCTCAATGAGAAAGCAAATGACCTTAATTCTTCCTCTGGTGGCTGCAATGGTTTCCATTGCTGGAATACATGGTTCCTGGTGGTTGGAATCCGCAGTTGCTCAAAACGCAAGTATGGGTGGCAATATGACCGTGGGGACAAATATGACTAATACCACTATGAGTGGGAATATCACTTCTGGCAATGCGACGATGTCTAATACTTCTGGAAATTCGGCAAAAATGCATCTTGAGGAAGGGATTAAAGCATTACAAAGTGGAGATAAAGAGGGCGCAATGACTCATTTGACCGCTGCGCAACAAGCAATGTCAGGCTCATCGCCTGAGGTAATAAAACATTTTGAAGAAGGGATGAAAGCACTGTCTGGTGGCGATGTGAATGGTGCGATTATGCACTTACAAATTGCTGATCAATCTCTTGGTTGAGTGAACAAAGAATCAAACTCTTATTTTTTTGTAGACCGGAAGAAATGCAATTTTATTGGTAATCATAAAGTATTACTATTAAATATGATTTGACTTAAGTTGTATCCGATGGAAAATAAAATTAGGAATTTAATATTTTGTACCTTAATAATTTCAGCTCTAACAACAGTCACGTCCATCTCCTACAAGACTGGCGTATTTGGACAATCAATAACACCAATGAATAATACGGTGCAACAACATGCAAACCACATCCTGGATAATCTTATTGTTTCACAGCAAATCCCACTGACAGGACATTTGGATAAGGGAGACTACATCTTATTGATGGATCTTACCCCTTTTGCAACCAGTGTAGAAGGACACAGTCATATTGCAATGAAAATTCCATGTAATAAAGATGGGATTCCAAAAGCAACGATAGTGGCTGGAATTGCACCTGACCTAAAATCTTTGGACGTGGGTAAAGCGATCAATAATGGTACACTTAATGGTAAAAGCTTGGATTTGTCGGATGAGGGAAATTCTTGTCTATATCATACTCAGTTACCCACAGATATTACGGATATTGCACTAGTTAATACTTCCAATGAAACATTGAACTTTGATCGAGGTGGTTACTCTGTAACCGTTTCTGTACATGGGTCTGCTATACAACATTTGGCAGCTAACGAAACAATGTCAATGCATTGATTGGGAGCTCTTATTGGAAAAGGGTGAGGGAATATTGAATAACTCGTGGCATTCTAATTCCGTGTCACGAATTAGATCATGTATACATTAATTACTATTTTAAGCTATTTTTAATTAAATTACGCTTTGCAAGATTTAACATTCGTTGGCAGCCAATGATTTATGAATCGTATCAGGATGGATGGTATCAAATTGGATCCCTCCCTCTGTTTAAGGTATTGCATGTCTTAACTCCTCATTATCGCTACCTTGAACTTCCTCATAATGTAAATTGTTTGGCGAACTGTACATGATCTTGGTATATCTGAACCTTCCTTGTCTATTCAGTTTGATTTCACCATTAATTATTATTTGTCTCCCAGTGTAATACTCCTGTTTAGAATGCCAATCAAGATAATCAGCTGGAACATTGCCTAATTTTTCATGTTGTTTTTTGAAAGTTGCTTGCATCATATCGCTTTATTGGAAATTAACATCGTTACAAAATGAACTGAGGTACAATCTTTTTTCCTTCGTTATCGAAGTATTTTATCAAACTTCCAAATTCCTTAATATTCGGAAGATCAGTTGTGTCTATTTCTTTACTTTCGCCATTTCGAAAATGTACACATAGAATAATGATTATGGAAAACATACGGTTTCCATAATTATAGGGCTAGCAGCCATCTTAGCTGTAGGCACTGTCTCTATGGTTCTAAACTCCGCAAAGGCACAACAAGGACAAAGTTTTTCTGCAACACTATCAGCTAACGATGAAATACCACCAACAAAATCTAATTCTACTGGAACAACAACGTTCCAAGTAAACAAAAACGGTTCACAGATAACCTACTGGGTTAATATCACAGGTATCAAGAAAATAACTCAAGCCCATATACATAATGGAACTGTAGGACAAAACGGCGATATTGTAGTTACTTTATCGAAATCCAAGACAGATAAAGGAAAGGATACGCCAGCGACAATAGGATTTACTGGAAATCTAACAAAAAATGATCTGCAAGGTCCGTTGAAGGGCAAGGAAGTTTCTGATCTAATTAGCCTAATGAATAATGGAAGTGCCTATGTCAATACTCATACAGACAAGTATCCAAAAGGGGCTATACGTGGTCAGATAAGTTCAGGTGAACCGCAGATGCAAGGAATGGGACAAAATAGTAACATGACAGGTGAAACTTCGATTCCTTCTACCATGTAGAAATCCGTCGAACCAATTGTTTCCACCCAGATCCACTCAATTTACTTTTTTGATGACCCTAAGGATCCACAATAGGACAATACTAATAAAATAGTCAGAAGGCAGTGAATCATCATAGAATTGGAATATTAATTGGATCTGCCACATCACTCGTTGCAAGATTAGTGTCACTAAGAGTGCGATCTAAAAACTGTAACTATGCCCAATGATTAGTGAATTAGATTTGTCCGCCAAGCAAGTCACGCGCTACACTGAAAATAGGATTCCCGTCATTCTGGAATAAACAAGATAAGAGTGCATATCCAGATACCGTAGAAATGGCAAATTTACAATTACTCTATACACTATTTAATTGTAATAAGGTAGATGACATATACAACAAAGACTTTAGAGAACGCATTCTGTTGTGTCACTAAAACTATAGATAAACAATGATTAGTGAAGTTGATATAATGAATTAGGTCGTTTCAAAACAAACTTGGGATTTTATCACAAAATACTGTTTGCGTATATCATACTAACACACTCTCAAACCCGCAGGTTGTCAGTACTTGCAACTGGCAGAGTGAACTTAATTGATGTACCGTTAGTGTAACTTCTGTCTATCCAAATCTTCCCACCATGACTTTCAATGATGCCCTTACATATCACTAAACCAAGTCCGGTGCCACCATGATTTCGTGCCAAACCTGTGTCTACCTGATAAAATGTTTTGAAAAGATTGCCCATTTTTTCAACAGGTATTCCTACACCGTTGTCTTCTACGGTAAAGATTACATTTTGGAAGGTCTCATCGGTTTCTGTTCGTAGAGTTATTATTCCACCGTGCTCCGGCACAAAATCAATAGAATTCTTGACCAGATTGGCAATGACTTGCTCGATAGGTTTTGGGTCACAGAGTACATTAAAAATACCAGATGGCGTTATTATTTCAGAATTAAATTCAATTTGTTTATCTTTTGTAATCGGTTCTGCATGCACGACGCATCGTGATCTACATTTCCTGGGCCTTCCTGTTTGCAGTCCTTGTCAGGTCCCGAATTATCCTCTTGGCTTGACGATGCAGCAAATGCATGTTGAGCAAGTGGTACATCAAATTGAGCAATGCTTAAGACCCCGATAGCCATAGCAATACTCAACCAGAGTATACTGCTTTTTTCTTTCATGTTTGATCTTTTCAAATCACATCTTAGTCAGGGTTATTAATAAAAAGATTTGAGGGACAGTCCTCTAATTGAAACCGGCCGTTAATTCGACAATCGCGTCTTAATTCAACCACTATTTAGAGAGATGTACCCCATATTTGTGATAACTCCCTTCTCTAGTCGGTACTGTCTCTGATATTAATTGCAGTGTGTGTGAAATAATATGTACTCACTCCACACAATTCTGAACGACTAGTCCCATCAACATCCCTCTGAAGTGTCTTCACAGGGTCCTTCAGTTCCCTTTATCTTTTTTCATGCCCCACAATGATCTTCTAAGTCCAACAATGATCAAAGTCCTAATTCTATAATCTAGTAAACTATATGCCTAATAACCACCTTTGTATTAAAACGAACATCTTGTGCAAAACTCTTGTGCTTATGTTAGGTTGCTTAGCGATACTGCTGCTGCCGAACTCAATAATTGCTGCCACAGCAAAGATCGATAATCCATTCCAGCAAGAAGAGTCCAAGTCAAAGCCTTTCGAGGTTGTTGTGAATTTAGAATATTCTGAAAAGCAGTACAGGGATGGTGTTGGAAAGATCTCAGTATACTATGAAGATAGCGATGGTTTTAAGAAAACAAAAACCTATGATTTTGACGAAATGATGAAAAGGGCATGGCCAGATCATGTTAAGGTAAAAGCAAAGTTTCCCAGGAACTCCGCGAGCCATTTTGAAGATTACTTGATATGTGTCACGACGATTAAAGATGGACACGATAATTGTATAAACGATTCAAGGTCTCCTGGGGTAAACAAGGAAAGAGTACACTTGAAAATACCCTAGCTTCACTGCGTTAATATATCAAGGCGGGCCGGGCTAGATCAAACTTCGCAGAATATTCGTAGAAAAAAATACGGGAATTCTACCTTGAGATGTTTCCTCCGGCCGCTGAGGAATTAGAGTTATTTAACCCTCCACGGATAGATTGGTCCTCTCCTTCTTCAGATTCAACCTGTTGCTCATTGTCACTATCATTGTCTACCCTGACGACTCCGCCGTTAATTGCATCAACCTTTACATCAAAGGTCTTGTTGTCCTTCAATATCACAACTGAGTATACTAGATTCCCATTTTCATCTTCGAGTTGAACTGATTTTACATCGGAAGCTTGTGCAGAGGCGTTACTAATAGCAGTACTTTTGGCTTGTTCTGGCTGCACCTTTGCCATTGCTGCTACCTTCGAATCAATTTGATCGTTTTGGAAATCGTTTACTTCTTGGTCTCCAGTGTTTGATGTGAGATTGATGTTGTTTGTGGTATTGCTTTGACCAAAAGCCTGCATGGCAGCTGCAAGAAAGATTCCACTTGTCAGTACGGTCATCGCGCTTAAGGTCAACAAAAGATTTGTTTTCATCACACATATTTTCAATTCAGTATAGTTAACTATTGGGGTACATCTCTCTAAATGCGTTTGGTATCATCATTATGGGGGTATTTGAACCATTTAATTACCACATTATAGTATACTTTATTTATTTTCTCATTAAGTTTTGTCATATCATTATTTAGTTATGTCCATTGTATTACATTTTGCTAAACATATCACGTCAGATTATCTATAGAGAGCATAATTACAGAAATCTGAGTCAATGAATAGGCATTTTCATAGTAATTTGTGGTACCGTTTAGACAGCAATTGTAAAATAGTTATCCAGAAAAGGAGTTATGGCTAGGAATTTGTAGCTACAGACTTATATGAAGTTTTTCATCTATGCTAAAAAATCTGTATCCGATTAGATTACATATTGTAGCTAGTATACACTATGTTACCAGTGTATATACTACGAGTACCTTAAACTAGGTAGTTGCAGTTTTCCTTGTTACTTTCTCCTTCCCAACTATTGCTACGAAAAACAGCTACAAAGCAACAAAACTGGTAATTGCTAGCATCATTTCCAAAAGTGAAGATTCTATTTCGGGCATAAAGAGATCGCTTCGTGAGAGTATAGTGCGGATTGCAAATAATCCAAAGGCAATGGACACGTACAACATTCTTTTCTGTCGTAAGCTAACATACGCGATTAGAGACAATACAAAAAGCACAGCAGCGAATACGCCACTTCCCAAATCAAATATTTCAGCAATATCTCTTTTGAAATTAAATACTTCTACATTATCTACACTCTGAGGAGAATTCAGTCCGTACACATATGCGCAAGTAAATGTAGTAGGAATGAAAACAATAACAACCGTCAAAAGAAAAAACACCGATACCAACAATTTCATGTTACCATCTACTCTATCCGATATAAGGATCTCCTTTTTCCTCTTGCGATCTTGAAACAGACGCTACATCCAAAAACAAATCTACAAGCCTGGAAGATAATTTTTCCCATATTCTTGGATAATACGACTTTAGGAACGCCGTTATTTCCTTGACATCTCCCACAATATCATATTTTATAAATCTCCCATCTTTGTGACTACGTATCAGGTCTATATCTATAAGGCGAGACATATGCCAACTAACGCTAGATGGAGCAAACCCCAGATGAGCAGATATGTCCGTCTGAGTAGCCCCAGGATTTTCTATCAGATATAGTATTATTTCCCTCGGAGTTTCCTGCCGAAGAACAGCAAGTATAGCCTTGTGTCTTTCTCCGAATATTGACACTGCATAGTAAACTTTACGAAAGTTCATTCTACGCGAATTTATTAGACCCCCTTTTTCTAGGAGGTTAACATGATATTGCAAATTTCCCATAGCCAAAGAGAGTTCCTTGCTGATTTTCCTCAGATGTGAGCCAGGATATCTGGCAATATAATCATTTACACGTTGCTTATTATCGGCGGTATTCACCTCATCTTTATCTGAGTGTTCAGGGCCCAATAACTATCTCACCTTAACATGGTTTCAAAGTTATTGGCTGCGACTAATCTGTTGTTCCAATTTATTTTCTACACCCATGGTACGAGCCTCTGAGCCTGGGACTAAGATACATACTGTACAAGACTAGCAAGGTTGTTAGAGAATCCAATTCTGCGCTTTTCCCATACTCTATAAATGTCTGTCATATTTGTATTTATTGAGCATATCAAGAGAGATATTTGATAGTAATCGCAATTGTTTCTACCGACCAGCTCGTATTCGGAGAAATTGGTATGCAGGAAGGCTTACCGGGCGGTTAATCTAGGATGCCATTTTAAGCCAGCATAAAACATACCTACAACTAGATTCATTCCATAATGGTCTATTTCCCAAATAGTAACGTTATTAGAAATTAACCATCGTTGGAGTTATCTTGCCATTGCCTTTGTCTTTGTCTTTGTCTTTGTCTTCGCGTTCATTATTATTCCCCTTGGGACCACGGTTGTCTTTATCGTGATCAGTGTGTCCAGGACCCTCTTGGTGACAATCGTTGCCGTGTCCCGAAGCTTGCGCCTTTGCTTGTGCAGGCAATATCGCGCTCTGAGTCACTGTCAATACAACTAGCACTACGACTATTGTAATGGAACTAACAACGGTTTGAATTTGGTTTCATATTCAGTCAATTCCTAGTCCTGTCGTAGCCTTTACTATAATAAATTCGAGGTACATTTCCCTAACGCCGCAGAGTATTCCTCAGGGCTTATTTGATGTCCCTCCGCATCTGAGTCTAATGTCTGTGTTCGTGCGAAGCACCCCCAAGATCCTAGACCGCCGGAGTATTCACCGGTAACTTCTATTACCCCTTCAGCTTGTGAAATAACTTGGAGTTCTTCTAGGGTCAAGTTCTGGTGAACTGCAAAATGTGTCCCATTGTCATATATAGCCGGACATTGACCCGTTCTTGTCATTATAATTCGTCGTATCGACTCTATATCGAGACTGGGCTCAGTAAAAACTTCCACCAGATATGATGGAATCTCATGCGGATTTTCATTCAGACGCAGCAATAGATCTTCTATCAACGCTGGATCCACTTTTGGTAAGAATTCTTTATACCTATTTTGCAGTTGCTCAAACTGCGACTTTAATTCAACAATTTTAGTTGGGATAGGTCATATATGTAATTGGCATTATAATAGATTTGAGGTACATCCTCCTAAATGAGAACAATAATGTACTTCATGTATATAGCCAATAACCTTACCTATTTTATGCTTTATTGCAAATCATATTCATATTTTGTCACCAATTTGTTTAAAATTCGAACTGGTATAAAGTAGCGTTCAATTTTATAGTAAAACATGATTCAGACAAATACGATACAGACCCTATTAAAACATCTTTGGCTATCAATGTACATACATGGTGATACTGGTATTGGTACATTTATGACCAAGAAGTTAGTGGCTCTTCTCATGGTGTCAAATGTCTACTTAGTCAAGTGTACCTCAGATAATATTAGTAACGAAGCCGTAAAAGATTTATGTTCAAATTTAACAGAGTCAAAAGAAAGACGCGACACCAAATTCGTTGTGAGATTTGTGGAAAAAATTCTGAATCCCTCATGTACTGGTTTGGAAGTATGTTGTGTTCTATTTGCTACAAACAAAGTCGGACGAATCCTGAAAGTATACTAGTAAGTAACCTGGTTTGACTCCATCTGCGGTGTATATAGTAGACCCTAAATATGTCCTAGTGGTATAGATCAAAAAAAGTAGTAATAGAATACAATTGGCGGTATCATTATTGGTGTAACCCCATTCCCTATCTTTGATCATATGACTAAAGTGTGCCTTAATATCTGAATGAAACTAAATTGGAATACGTTGTAGTCTATATGAACCATCTCCATATTGTAAAAGGAAAATAGAATACTTCTATGTAAACTATAGGTTTCTGTTATTACAGTATTTTCTTTAAAAATAACGCTAAACCAATTGATATTAATGAAATCACCCCAGTTGTAAGAAATATCAGATTATAAGATTCAGCAGATGGATATGATGATAAACCTACAATGGTGCTTACAGATATCGGGTGCGATTGAAGATAAAGGCCTGCGATTGTTGGCCCTATTGCCATTCCAACATAAAAGAGAAGAACTGTCATTCCATAAGCAACTCCGCTATATTGCTCTGGAGCTGATGCTGCGACAATATTATACCCCCCAACCCTTGAAAATGATAAGCCTATAGCTATTATGCCTAGGTTAATAGATATTAAAATTTCAGTTGAATGAAACATAAATAGCAAAAAGAATCCTATCGTACTGATCACATTTCCTACTAAAGTGATATTGATATTTCCAAATTTAGATATAATAACACCAGCGATAGAAGATACTAAATTGCTTGATCTTTGGTGAACCAGCATATATCTTGATATTGATATGTTGATATTGTAATATTTATGCAGTATTTCTGATGGTTATCTAGTTTATGATGACATTGAAAAAACAAAGGACGACCAGTGTCACAATACCCGGACGAGGTATGATTTCCATTTTTAAAGGACCTGCTTTTGAATAAAATAAATCGCGTATCAACAATTTACCCGAGATATTAAGCTTCTCTAAACGGTATATTTTGCAGATTATAGGTTACGCATCCGGCCAAAAAAAATAGAAGGAATTAATCTGCAATGTCCAAGAACAAAGTTGAACTGGGGTTTGGAATCAATGAAAAAGAACTTGTCAATAGTTGGAAACATCCCAAAGACAAAGCAGAGTCAAATGACTTGATCTTTGAAGACATCAATGGATTTCGCATTCGAACAATGATTAAACAAAACAAGTGGTGGAGTCCCGTAGGTAGAACTGCGACAATTGCTTCCCTAAGAAATAGATCTGTAGTTTAGCGGATTGCAGTGCTGTGCCAGGTCGAAGTAGAGCTCTCACAGTATTAGTAGTACTGGGTAATCTGAAATGGAAATAGTCTTTTTGGTTTAGCGACTGCAGAAATTAATCTATAGAATATCGAAACAAATCATCACTTTAATATTCATCACTTTAAATAAATATTCATCACTTTAATATTCATCACTTTAAATAAATTTTACCGTTCTCGAATACTGTGAATGTGAGTCTGCATCTCGGACAGACGATTCAGGAGGGGAACACAACTTCCTAATTCGATTCAACTATTGTTTTAAGAAAATAAGCCACACCGTAGACTGCACAGTACATGTAATGACTATTTTTTCGACGACCCAAACACAGACACAGGCAAGGATGCCGGCAACACATCTACACTTGAAGGAAGCTGAGTTTGAAGCTTAACAGTTGTTGCGTCATTATTTTCAAGTATAGTTGCATTACTTAATTGACTCATTGCATTATTAATCGTTATATCCATTGTGTCTGATATCACCTTATCAATGTCATCATGTATTGAAGTAGAAACATTCGAGGTAATATCTTTTAGAGTATCAGTTAGTTTGGCTGTTATTGTATTGTTTGCTGGGAGAGGCAATGCATTAATTGAGTGAATACACACAAGACCAAATACTCCTACAACTAACGCACAAAGAACGAAAATAGATAAAGTCATTTCTGGTAAAAGATGCTAATATGAGATAAATCAGCTAGGTTACATTTCTTAGTGAGAAGGAACATGTGACTTTAACACTTTATTGTAACTTTGTCA
>JBBRRH010000086.1:0-16626 GCA_038201105.1 Nitrososphaera sp.
AGAGACCAGACATTGATGATATCTATCAAAGAGCTTGCCAACTCACTACTGGAACTGGAGGATGGCCACTTTCAGTTTTCCTCACTCCGACTCAGAAACCATACTATGTAGGAACTTATTTTCCTGTTACCAATAGGCATGATTTACCAAGTTTTGGTACTATTTTAATAAAATTGGCCGATGTATATAAGAACAGAAAAAACGAAGTGATATCATCTACTGAAGAATTCATGCAAGCGCTGAAGGATACATCAATGGATGTTTCGGCACACGAAGGGGAAACATTAGAAAAGTCAATGTTGGATGAGGCAGCAGTAACTCTCCTTCATATGGGTGATCCGCTTCATGGGGGTTTTGGTCAATCTCCAAAATTTCCAAATCCGTCAAATTTGCTTTTCTTATTAAGAGCGTATGACCTTTCAGGGATTACAAAGTACAGGGACTTTGTACGATTTACAGCGGACAAAATGGCTGCTGGGGGAATCTACGATCATGTTGGAGGGGGATTTGCGCGATACTCTACTGATCAAAAATGGTTAGTGCCTCACTTTGAAAAAATGTTATACGATAACGCTCTACTTACCAGTGTATATTCTGAATTATATCAAATAACGGGGAATGCTGATTACTTGAAAGTAGTGAATGGAATCCTACAATATGTTATAAGAGAAATGACTTCTAGGGGCGGGGGATTTTATTCGTCTCAAGATGCTGATTCAGATGGCTCTGAGGGTAAATTCTATACTTGGTCATATAAAGAAATTAGTGAAATTGTGGATGCTGAAATTTTTCAACTATTCTGCGATTATTTTGGCATAACTCAAGGAGGTAATTTTGAGGGAAGTAATATTCTAAACATTCAAATAACAACGAGAGAACTTTCGCGAAGGCATGGTCATTCAGAGGAATGGATATCATCGAGGATAGATGATTCAATAAATAAATTATATGGAATTCGACTTGCCCGTGT
The DNA here is from genome assembly GCA_038201105.1 of Nitrososphaera sp. GTDB lineage: Archaea > Thermoproteota > Nitrososphaeria > Nitrososphaerales > Nitrososphaeraceae > TA-21. The sequence continues at coordinate 971 of JBBRRH010000086.1, forward strand.
CAGACCGGGAACTGACGAGAAAGTGTTAACGTCATGGAATGGTCTTATGATGTCAGGATTTGTAGATGGTTACAGGGTAACTGGCAATATCAACTATTTAGAAGCATGTAAGAGTGCATTTGAATTTATAGAAAATAACCTCGCACACAGCGGAAACAGATTATTTAGAGTATTCAAAAACGGACAGGCGAAAATTAACGGGTATTTGGATGATTATGGATTCTACATAAAGGCTATCTTAGATCTCTTTGCAGTGGATTCAAGATCTCGATATTTGGAGAGGGCTCTATTGTATACTAATGCTATGATAGAGCATTTCTGGGATCCCAAGAGTGGTGATTTCTTCTTTACTTCAGATGATAACGAAAAGCTCATTCTGAGAACAAAAAACCATTATGATCTTGCAATACCAAGCGGCAATTCAGTAGCTGCGGCGAATCTCCTAAGATTACATTACTATACTCAGGAACAGGATTATCTTATTAAAGCAACAAAATTAATAAAGTTGATAGCCAAGTCTGCCGTCGAAAATCCATTTGGCTTTGGACAATTGTTGTCTGCACTTTATCTGAAGGTAAAGTCACCTGTAGAAATCTGTATTGTAAGGAGAGCCAATGCTACTAATCAGATCGTAGATTCGTCTATGGCTTCATGGTTGAACAGACAATTTATTCCTAATTCGATATCCGCCGTAATTGAAGAAGGATTGGAAATGGAGCGGTTACAGAAATACTCATACTTTAAGGGAAAAGTCCGTGGTAAGGATATCGAAAAGGTTTCAGAGTACTCATTTGTATGTCAAAATTTTACCTGCTCTGTGCCTATCTTTTCAGTCTAAAATCTTGAAGAACATGTCAAGAATATAGAGACAAAACGACTCAAACAGAACTAATTGGACAAAAGCTGATTCCTTCGAAGTACAAGTTAAGGGTCGAACGACAATTACTTTATAGCCCAGACGATCGGACAACGTATTACAACGATTGTGTCAATATATTAAAGATATATGATAAAACACTAAGTTTTTCTCTGGGCACAAATAATACTGAGAATCGCCATTGCATTCTTTTGTTTATGATTTAATGAAGGACTTCCATCCCCTAAGATGGGCATCAAAGTATCGTAGGACGACAGTACCATATTTGATTATCATGGTTCTCTTTTATCACGCAATAGGTGTATTAGTTTTGGCAGCGGGCTCTCTTTTAATTCAGAATGTGATAAGGGACTATAATGAACCCTCGATCCCGATTACCATTCTTTCAGTGCTTTTTGCTGGTCCCATCGAAGAGACATTGTTTTTTGGTATCCCTCTTTATGCTACGGGTAGCCACATAGTAGTAATGGCAGGAGGGATCATGTGGGCAATGATCCATATATTAAATACTCCAACAGTGCAACTAAACGCTCTTGCATACACAAATTGGTTATTTGTTATCCCCTCAATTTTTTTGAGTTTTAGAACTTGGATAAGCGGAAAAGGATGGTTCGCTGTTGTTTCCCATTCCATATGGAATATTGCATTCTTTACTCTTGGATGTATAAGTGGGGAATTTGCCTGTAATGTATTTTATGACAAGAATGGATTTTCTGACATGATGATGATTAGTATTGGATCCCTATTGACAGCATTAATCTACTTTCTTTATCGCAGAAATGTAACAAAATTGAAGTACAGATATAACTGATATTAAGATCAGTTCACTGAGTTAGTTAATTTGGGATTTGCTGACCTGAATCCCAATTCATCTCCATCATCTAATTGGACCGAGGCTCAAAGAGTGCTTGGAAGATAAGAGGAAACAATAATGCTTGGGTCTCCTGAATTGTAATAACCACAAGTATTCTCCATGGGTAAGATCTGTAGCTAACAGCGTTTAAATATGATGTCTTAAAAAATGCAAGATTAGGTCCGAAGATGAATAATATCGTTCAGCAGCTCATTTGCGATAATTGTAAGATCGTGATTCTTGAAAAGACAGGGGAGGAATTCCTTAAGAATGGAGAATTCCCTATTACCAAGGAAGAGGCTGAACAAATTGACAAAAAACACAGGGGTCATGAATGTCACATTGAAGCAGTCGAAAAACTGTAGAACATCTGGCGTGCACGTATGTCATATGCCATTGCCACTCGAATTCAAATTCGATATTTATAGCAACCAATATTCTCTGATCCGGTTTAGAGAATAGACAAAGTTGAATAAATAATCACATTCATGACTGTAATTGGCAGACGAATACTCAATATTTGCCGGCCGAGACAATCTAATCAATGCATATATAACACAATGTAGACTATATACAATTTCCCAAGAGATATATTGCCGTAGTAGAGTATCTCGATGCAGCTAGTCAAAAATCATGAGTGCAAACCCTGGTAAATGGTTTTCTGAATTCCTTGGAGTAGGATATAGATATCATGATATTTATATGAATGTATTACTGCTTTTTAGTAGCCGCATATCAGCCGCAAGACTGTGGAATAAAACAGTTGATGGATGGGCGGACGATCAAATAAGATTACAGTTTGTGGAAGAAAAAGATCAATATTGGATTATACTTTTTCACGAAGGTTCAAGTTTGTTACTAAAGGATTCAATGGGATTTATAAAACATGTTCCCATAAGCAAGAATTACGAGCGGTTTAAGACACGGTTTGAAGATAAGATCATTCTTCGATTTGCAATATATGCTAACAAATCCAAAAATAAGGAAATAGAAAATGCAGGATATGAGCTCAATTTGTTAAAGAAGAGTAAGTATGTTTACAGAGTAGAATTTTTACGATTTGAAGAAATACCACTGAATAGTATAGTTTTAAAGATTATAAACGAAGTGAAGGAATCTTCATATGCTTAGAATCTTCCGGTGTGTCGACGGCTGCTCTGACTGCTGTATTTACAGAGAGTATTACCCTTCTATAGAATATGGAAAAATTGGCGTCCTTCTGCTTCCTAAAGAGAAGATATCCATTGAAAAAACAGCTAGTGAATTAAAAATCAAGATTTGTATATTACCTCGAATAGGAATTAGCACTGCTGCCCCAAGTGACGGGCCTGAACAAATATTGGCATATCAACTAATGGGTCATAACCCAAATGGAGATTATTGTCCATTTTTAAATTTAAATAATGACGAACGTTCTCCTCAGGGGGGTCTTCTTTGTAAAATTTATGAGTCGAGACCTTTAGCATGCAAGGCATATCCAGTTATCGCAGAAGGACGAAAAAATCTAGAGCTTGACTGCAAATGTAGCTTTTCCTGCAGATATGGAGCATCGTCTTCTCATAGATTTATGAAGAGTGAGTTGGCAGCTTTGACAGAAATTAAAAATTTTGTGGTGTCCGATAAAGAGTCCAAAATCTGGCGCTATGCTACAAGCATAGGAGAAAAAAAAGATAAAAATTCGTTATTACCAGAGGGATGGTATTTGCAAGATTTTGAAATGGTTCCCATGTAATTGGATCTTAATGAGGGACATTTGAAGTCCAGTAAAAAAACGATTATTTAAAAAAATGTTGTTGTGGGACACGAATCCCATTCTTATTTAGGCAGTCACATTGGTAACGCAAACGTTTGCGTCTCACCAGATGACTGAGTTTCATTTCCGGAGATTGTGGTTTGACTCTCGTTTCCAACGCTCGATGTCTTCAATTCTGCGGTAGAAGATTCAAGTAGACCTGAACTGACATCATTCTCATTAGCAAGATCACTAATACAGCTTAGGCCATCGTCGGTATTCAGATTTGTATTGTCGTGACTTTTATCATGATTGTGATTCTTGATATTACAGTCATTCGTTGCGCTCAATTTTTGATCCTTTTCTGAATTGTTACAATTCCGATCTTCGTTCTTATCACATTTATCAGCAAACGCAGGTATTGTCAAAATACCTAGAGTCATTACAATACTTGCAGCTACGATGGTGAACATGGCGAAGTTGTTGTGCCTCATATTTCTATCGAGAATTTGTTTCTGAACAAGATATATTTACGCTGTCGCAAACTCCTTGATAACAAAGCAAAAAAACATTCTTATGAAAATCGCTTATTCCTAATATGGAACACTGTCGTTAGTCTATTTCTTATGTACATAATTTCTGTTTATTATTTATCGAATAACATGAAAGACCATCTGTTCACTATCCTGATATATAGTTCCACAAGTACGGATTCGAAGTGAGTTCATCATAGAGCCGTTTCTAATCACAAGTGTTTCTAATTTCTATGGCTGCACAGGCATACTTGACATTTTCTTATATACCATCTCATCATTTCTCCATACCTCAATTATCCTAGTTATTGGGATTGTCTCAAGATTATTAGAAATGCAAAGGAAGTCTTTCAATGACACTTGGACTACTCTCTCGAAATCACGGTATAAGACAGTGTACAAATGGATATCCTCATGATAAAGTGCCTTACTTAGTATCTCTCGCAATCTGCCTTTCTTTTTACCCAATCTCTATGGTTTGTAGTGCAATATGCCGCCGCACTCAATGATTTTTTTAATTAATGATGGGAACGGCTTCATTGCAAACGATTCGCCAGTGGTGACGTCAAGAATTGCATTTTTGTCTACATCAATTTCTAATGTGTTTTTGTCCGAGATCTTCTCGACTGCAGACATCTCAATCTCGATAGGCAAGAGGTATCCTCCATCAACAGCATTTCGATAGAAAATACGTGCAAAAGACGGTGCAAGAACAGCCGCAATACCTGCAGACGAGAGTGCAATAGGGGCATGTTCCCTGCTGGAGCCGCACCCAAAGTTAGCTCCTGTCAACAAAAAATCACCTTGAGACACTTTCTTTGGGAACCCAGGATCGAGTCCTTCCATTGCATGCGTGGCTAGTTCGGCGTGATCATGAATTTTCAAGTAAGGACCAGGAAGAATTACATCCGTATCTATATTATCTTTACCATATTTGTGAACAGTGCCTTGCAATTTGTCCATTACTAGATATCCCTCGGATCAGTAATCATACCAGTAAGGGCCGATGCTGCCACGACAAGCGGAGATGCCAGATAGGTTTTTGACTCCACGTCTCCCATTCTGCCAGGAAAGTTCCTGTTCGTGGTACTTATGCATACCTCGTCTTTGGCCAAAACGCCCATATGGGCCCCACAACAAGCACCGCAGGTTGGCGGACCAACGACAGCCCCAGACTCAAGAAAAATACCAATTAGTCCTTCGTTCATCGCATTTAGATATATTGACTGAGCTGCGGGTACGACCTCAGTCCTTACTTTTACTTTCTTTCCTTTCATAATCTTACCAGCAGCCCTCAGATCATGCAGTTTCGCGCCAGTACATGAACCAATATATGCTTTGTCTATCTCCGTCCCTTGTAATTCTCTGGCAGGTGAAATATTTCCAGGAGAGTAAGGTTTTGCTACAGTTGGTTCGAGTCGATCAATTTCGTAGGTGAGCTTCTCTGCATAAGAAGCATCTAGATCGCCTTTCAATGCAGAAAAGGGTTCATGCGTTCTTTCCCGCAAATATGATTCGGTCATAGAGTCGGCATCGATAATGCCGTTCTTGGCCCCAGCCTCAGTAGTCATATTTGTGAGCGTTAGTCGCTCATCCATTATCAGTTGCTTTGTTGTCTCTCCAGAGAATTGCATCGCTCGGTAATTTGCGCCGTCCGTCCCTATATCTCCAATAATCTTCAGAATGATATCTTTAGCCATTACATGTGGTGGTAACTGACCTTCCAGATTGAACAACAAAGTTTCCGGAACTTTTATCCAAATTTGTCCATACATTAGACTATAAGCAATATCAGTATGTCCCAAACCTACGGCAAATGCACCAAGCCCACCAGTAGTGTTGGTGTGCGAATCACCTCCGACATAAACTTCACCTGGTAGTACCAGGCCTTCTTCATGAGACAAGGTATGACAAATGCCATACTGCCCAAGTCCGTATTTGTAATGCCTTTTTATACCAAACTTTTTAGTCCAGTTGGTAAGTTTCATAATATTGTTTGCGGATATTTTATCCGCCGCAGGAACAAAATGATCTTCCGATACCCATACTTTGTCAGGATTCCATACCCTTTCAAGATGGACACCTTTTTTTGCCCATTCTTCAAATACCTTGATTACTCCTGGTCCAGAGACGTCATGGACCATTAATTTATCTACCTTAACAAATACAACATCATCAGGAGCTACCGATGGCATTGATGACGCCCGTGCAATTATTTTTTCAGTAATAGTCATCGCCAATTAAACTTCACTTTATAGAATTAATGGCATGTCTGAAACATTAAAACCTTTCACAAAATGCAGATATTATAATCTGATGTAATTAATTTCGTGGAAGTTTATGCAATCAGAGTTCGCAGAAAAACTAGAAAATTCGATCTTTTCAAAACGATAGTGAATTCCGGATTTATCTTTGTCGATGGAGATGTAGTTGTGGTTTCAAGCAAGTTTGTCTCAATTTCAGAAGGATCGTTGGTGCAATTACAAAGAGTAAGGCCTACTTCGATGGCAAGGAAGTTGGCGAGAAGATTTCAAATGAACGAAAAATTAACGGAGTTGGTACTACGTGAAGCTGACATGATTATAAACGGGATTCCTGGCTTCTTACTTTGTATCAAAGATGGTATGCTTGCACCCAATGCAGGAATTGACAAGTCAAATGCGCCTAAAGGCAAAGTAATTTTATACCCGCGTAATGCATTTGCATCAGCAGATTCACTTAGACTAGAATTCATGCGTTCCCTAGGACTAATGATTGGCGTCATCATCTCAGACAGTAGACTCACGCCAACGAGAATAGGAACTACCGGAATTGCAGTTGGTGTGTCAGGAATCGAGCCTGTGGAGGATCAGAGAGGTAATCGTGATCTATTCGGAAAAAAACTAAAAGTTACACTTAAGGCTATTGCGGATAGCATTGCGACGATCGGTGTGTTTATCATGGGCGAAAGCGACGAATCAACCCCTGTCGTAGTAATTCGTGGTGCTGAAGTTAGATTTACGAATAGGAAACTTAGCCATGTAGAAATGACGATTGATCCATCAAACGACATTTACCTTAGAAATTTTTCACCCAAATTTGAGAATACGTCAGTGAAGTGACAACTCCTCCTAGGTTGAGTAACTCGAGAACTGCGATCGATTATATTGAGCAGTTATCCATTAGACCATTTTGAAGAGTAAAAATACTAAAAGTACCTACGAGGAGCAGAGAATATGAAATTATTACCCATGTCTCGCGCGCCTGTGCTGTGGAACTACTCTGAAAGTTTTCATTACTATCTGGTTGATGTACGTGAATTTGGACGCAATAATTTAAATTTCCATTTCCCGTTGAGGTAGTTGTATACTAAGGGTAAACGAAAAACATTTTCATCCGTATATTATTGAAATGTCGATATCAGAATTCACTCCATTCCTTTCAGGAATTCATTTGTAATGGATTTAATGGATATTTGTCAAACTTAACAAGCCCTGGTAAGGAATCTACAGGTGAGGTCCTAGAACACAAGAGTTTTAATATGCCTAGCGAGTAAAAATTTTAGTCGCAATAAATGGCCGAATTCCTGACTACATATCCTAGAAGGATAAATATTGTAAAGGGGCTTCAAGATTTTATAAGAAACGAAGAAATCCTGCTGGATCATCTGAGTATAGCGGTAAAAATGAGGAGAAAAGAAGAGCTAATCCGAGCACTCTTCGAAGAAGGATTTAGGAAGGTACAATTTGAAAATAGGAAGCCTTTCCAGATAGGGAAAGGGTTTTCTAAAAAACTGAAGAGCCCATGGGAGCTCCACTTGCGGCTGCTGAACCTCCAGAAAGGCATGATAGCGATTCACGCGGAGGTCGAGATCTCAAGGAAGTATATTCAGCATATTCGCTCAGTCCGATCGCCAGTGATCTACGAAATAGAATCAATTTTGAAAACACATAGAATTGAGTATAGAATATGGAATGCCAAGGTCCGAGATTATATAGCGAACATTATAGACAATCACCAAATAGCATTAAAGGCTCCACGTCTTGCAGCTACTCCATGGAAACCAATGCTGGCAATTGCAATTGGATTAGCCGTTGTGTACGCATTCAAATTCATTCGGCTATTCTAAGGTAGAAGAAAAAATATTAGTGTATTAAAATAAAATACTCTACATCGTATTTAATGAAATATGTACTATGATAATTCATAAAACACGGTCAGGGGTCTAAGCCCAGACCTTTTCTCTAAATGTCAGCTTCTTGTACAGGACGAAGTTTGACAATGATGCTATTGAAACGGCAAGAACAAGCGATAACCGGTATGGCATATCATTTTCGACAAGCATGTATAATATGAACAGTTGAATTACTGCACCTATTACACTTATCCCAAAAAAGGACAAAAATTGTTTTGCAGTAGACGCTGGTGAAAATTCTCTATCCTCAAATGTCCAATACTTGTTGAAGAAGAAATTGAATGCTGTCGAAATTCCAATACCCACCATAGATGCTTCGATATACCATAGATTTGAAAGGAGTCTGAGTGAGTTGGCAACATCGTTAGCAAGAAGGAATGATGCTACGTAATTAATTACTAATCCTGCTATTCCAACTGTGTAGTACCTACCAATTTTCGACAAGAAAACAACCGATCGGCGATTGACTTGTTTGTTTACAGTCCGCTGTCCTGCATTCTGTCCATAAAGATACAATTGCCAGACAGCGGCCACATAATTCATTATTACATTCCTATCCATTTTGCTCTTTCCAGAGACCCTGTCAGTAAATGTATAAGGAATTTCTTTAACCTGAACTCCCTTGTTTTTTACCAATATTTCTAACAATATCTTGTACCCCTTAGTACCTATGGAAATATCTTTGATAAGTTCTCGAGGAAGGGCGAAGAATCCTGACATGGGATCTTTCACTCGAGTCACATTCAAACCGTGCCTCGCCAGTTTTGAAGCGCCTGTGCTCAACAGTCGTCTTTTAAATGGCCAGCCAACCACCTTTCCCCCATCAACATACCTCGAAGCCACAACTATACATCTTGGATTAATTCGTAATTTATCAAGTATTTTGGGTATCACTTCTGGGGGATGTGAAAAATCTGCATCCATTATCAAGATATATTTGCCATTTGACTCCGCGACTCCTTCCATAATTGCAGGGATCAGTCCGTTTTTTTCTTTCCTGTGAATTACTTTTATTCTAGTCTCGTTCAATTCGCCTCCATTCCTTTTCACCGTTTTTTCATTTTTGCCTGATGATTTACTCTTAACATAATTCTCTACTATGTTCCCGGTTCCGTCTGGCGAATTATCATCCACTACAATAATTTCGGTGCTTTCAAGTCCAGGTACATTTTTTTCAATCTCACTGATTAAACGGATAATATTGGCAGATTCGTTATACGTGGGAATAATAATAGAGAAATTTAGCACTTTTGATCCTGAGAATACCACATTATCCTGATTTGAAAGCACAGTCTATACAATAATTTTGACTCCCATGTATTAAGATTTTTATATCGATCTAAGTGCATAATGTACTGAAATTATTTTTGCTTTACACGTTATGTTAATATGATATTTACATCTCTTACTGTTTTATTGCTTTAATTTTAATTACTCAACATATAAATTTCATCCCCCAGTGGCATTAGTGACATCCCCTGTTTTGACAGATTTGTCCCTAGGATTCGAAATTGATGGATCACGTATTTTAGGTGGGATGCTAGGTGATTCTTGATTATCAATAACCTTTACTGTCGTAATCGCAGAATTTGAGCCACCATTATCGTCAACAATAGTCAGTTTGAACACCAGTATTGTATCATGATTAACTTGAGGAGAAATGAAGCTCGCCTTAATATTGTTCGCGTCTTCCAGGGCAACTTTTGGACCCTTAATTTGTTGCCATTGGTATAGATCTATTTTGCCGTCTCTATCAATACTATCAGAGCCATCAAGAAGTACTTGTGAGCCCTCAACTGCTAGAGGATTCTTTTTGGCATTAGCTTCAGGGAGAATATTCTTTAGTCCAGTTATCCCATCCTCATCTGTTGTTTTTGGAATGACGGGTTTTGACTTGACTGCATTTTGGTTCGAATTGTCAACAGTGACGTTATTGTTACTTTCTTTTGGAACCTTCTTTTCCGTGGTTTGTGTATCGTTAATTATAGGAGTCAGCGTTGATGGCAGTTTATTCTCATCCGGACTGTTACCTTCCTTTAATCCTGTAGTCTCTGCGGTCATTGTATTATTAGCATTCTCAGAGGCAGTAGTCAGAGCGGTAACGTTTTGTGGTGCTTGCGTCTGATTAGTTACATTAAGTTTAGTCTCAGCTGTAGTCTTCAGTGATGTAATTGACGAACTAGATGGGACAAAAAGTACTTGACCCGAAGTATTAATGTTACCATCATATGCATTTGCAACCTCTTCTGAAGACAATGCTCTATTCCATATCCTGATTTCATCTGCATTTCCAACAAAGAAACTATTAGCAGATTGAGAATTAGCCCCTATCCTTACAGGTTGTATACCTGAGTTATCAGGTAAGGCACCAGACGTAGATCGACGAAATTGTATTGAGAGGATCCCTTACTAAAGCTCAATTCAGTAGCCATCGTAAGCACATGAACATTTTGGTAATTGAATGAATAGTACTGCTTACTCAGACCAAATGCCTTCATGTACTGACTATTCCCTTCACTCGCGTCATTTTCGTGGTTTCCTATGTTAATTCTCGTTACGCTCTTGATCGAATTAATTGCGTTAAGCCAGCACGTAGCAGTCGGTTGATAAGAATAGTCACCTAATGCAATTATGCGTTCAGGATTTTTGCCTTTAATGTTATTTACCGTACTTTGAGTGTTGGAGTTACAACCCCAATCACCAACAGAATCAAAATTGAAATCTGATAATGCATGAGCAGGATGGATCCACAGGCTTGATAAATTGGAAAATGGAAGCAAAATTAATAATGCAAGAGCCAACGAAATGGCTACGAGCACGCCACATGTGGGCATTACTATCAGGCAATAATCAAGTCATATAACTTTGTTTGCTTGAAGCTCCCTTTGTCCGACGACGTGAGACAAGCGAATTATTTTTGAAGTGTTCATAAACTCAGAGCACAGATGACTACATTTAATAGAGTATCCTACAAAAATAAGAGATGTGTCCAGTTAATTCATTCGGACCGCCGTATTCTTTCGTACTTAGTAAGTTAAACACGGTATGTTATGAAATATTCATTAAGAGAAATTCAATGTTGCGGGTAACTTTGTTCATGACAGCCGTTTTTCTCACTTCATTTTGTTTCAGTGCACATAGTAATGTCGAGGCAGCAACGAACTTGAGATCTGTATATCACACCGCTGGTGGCACTGCACCTTTTTTTTCCCCGCAGCATTCGATTTTAGAAAAAAGCGTTATTCTGGTTTGGCAGGATAATAGTACTGGGAACGACGAAATCTATCTAAGGAAGAGCTCTGACGGTGGAATGACATTTGGAAATGCAACAAATTTGAGCGATAATGTAGGAAATTCACAATCTCCGCAGATCCAGGCCCTTGGTAACATAACATTTGTTGTTTGGCAGGATAATAGTACTGGGAATGACGAAATCTATCTAAGGAAGAGCTCTGACGGTGGAATGACATTTGGAAATGCAGCAAATTTGAGCGATAATGTAGGAAATTCACAATCTCCGCAGATCCAAGCCCTTGGTAACATAACATTTGTTGTTTGGCAGGATAATAGTACTGGGAATGACGAAATCTATCTAAGGAAGAGCAGCAACTCAAGCACCAATTTCTATGATCCGAAATATCCGCCGGGCCTAAATACTCAATATGTTGGTGGACCGGTGACCACAGACACAAGCTTGAAGGTAGAATTAGTTGCAACAGGAATCAATTTCCCAACTCATATGGCTTTTTTATCCAATGATGATATTTTAGTATTAGAAAAAAATGACGGTACAGTCAAGCGTGTTACAAAGGGAATCATTCAGAATACGTCCTTACTTGACGCCTCCGTCGCTAATGGTGTCGAGCGGGGGATGTTAGGAATAGCAACGAAGGAAACAAGAACTGGTCCCCCCCATGTATTTTTGTACTATACAGAGTCTGTCAAAGATGGCGATGACGTTACTGAGGGTAAAACACCATTAGGCAATAGACTTTATCGATATGACCTCATTAATGACAAATTAGTAAACCCCAAGCTACTTTTAGAATTGCCTTCTACACCGGATTCTGCGCATAATGGTGGTAAAATACTTGTGAGTCCAGAAGGTTATGTGTATCTGACAATTGGGGAACTTAATCGCAGCAATGCCAAGAACTCTAATTCAACAATAACGAAAGCACAAAATCATGCCGATGGAATGGAAGCTGACGGAAGGGCTGGAATATTAAGAATTACAGAAGATGGAAAATCAGTGGGTGAAGGAATCATTGGAAATTATCATCCATTAGATAAATACTTTGCATATGGTATTCGAAACAGTTTTGGTATGGCGTTCGATCCTTTATCGGGCAACTTATGGGATGTTGAAAATGGGCCAGAATTTGGTGACGAGATAAATCTTGTAGTACCAGGCTTCAATAGTGGATGGAACAAAGTACAAGGCATTTGGACGCCAGATGAGAATTCTCCAGGCAATATTACGGCTGATTTTGGAGGCTTGTATAAATTCAATAATACTGGTAAGTATATGACACCTGCGCTATCTTGGTTCCAACCATCTCCAGGGCTTACTTCGATAATTTTCTTGAATTCAAGCAAATTAGGCGCACAATACGTGAATAACTTGTTCGTATCTGATTTTCATAATGGCAATATTTACAATTTCAGACTGAATTCTAGTAGAACTGGCCTCACACTGCCATCCGTCCTCGCAGATAAAGTAGTAAATACGACTAATGAAACTCAGAGCGTTATATTTGCTCGTGGTTTTGGAGGTATTACTGATATCGAACTTGGGCCCGATGGCTACTTATACGTTCTCTCCATTTATCAAAGTGGTGATAACTGTGATCCCATTCGTCATCCTCGTGATCTGTGCATATCATATGACAAATCAATAGGGGGCACGATATTCAGGATTATGCCGAGATCTGAGATCAATTAGTTTACTAAGCCATAGAAACATCACAAATCTCCCCAATTTTCCCAACAGATGATATGAGAGAGTGCATAGTCGTCAGCCTATTGTCCGTACCAAAGTACGTCTAGTATAAACCCTAAAGACAAATCGTATTCTCTCATGTTCATCTAAAATAAGATATAAAAATGCTATTAGGAGGGCGATATATTTGTTGAAATACAAGTTTGGATATAGAACGAACAATCTTGGATAATACTGAATATACGATTTGGTGTTGTATTTTAGCATCCATCACAGTTTTTGCTCTTAGCATTTTACTCCAACCTCAAGTAGCCATTTCAGGTACAATCATAGAAGAAGAACAAATCCCCTACGTAAAGGATGATGAGCTCAAGATAGAATTGGTGGCTGAAGGTCTTCACCATCCCACGAGCATGGTATTTTTAGGCCAAAATGACTTTTTAGTTTTAGAAAAAGACAAAGGAACAGTTCAAAGAGTTACCAATGGGACTATTCATGATGAGCCATTACTCGACTTGAATGTGGACAACGAAGGTGAAAGGGGAATGCTAGGCATCAGTACTGTGAAGTCCACAGATGGACGAACCTTTGTATTTCTTTATTATACTGAATCATCAAAAGATGGGGGCGATACCCGATACACTAGAATGCCTGTTGGAAATGTACTCTATAAGTATGAATTCGTAGGTGGCAGACTGATAAATCCAAAAATTTTATTTGATTTTTCAGAAAGCAGACACTCTGCACATAACGGTGGAAAGATCCTAACGGGCCCCGACAATAACTTATATCTCGTAGTTGGTGACGGTGATAGCTGCGTAGACAGGTCGCAAAAAATTAATGGAAAATACGTATGTTCTGATGCCAATTTAGATTACATATTGAATTCTCAAAGCTCCAATATAATTAATGGAGTCCGTCCTTCTGGAAAGGGCGGTATACTCAGAATGACTGTAGATGGCAAGGCAGTAGGAGAAGGATTACTTGGTCAGGGTAAGCCGCTTAACATGTATTACGCTTACGGAATCCGAAACAGTTTCGGGATAGCGTTTGATCCGGTTACTGGTAATCTCTGGGACACTGAAAACGGACCAGGATTTGGCGATGAGATTAATCTTGTGGTACCAGGCTTCAACAGCGGATGGCTCAAGGTCCAGGGGTTTTGGCCAGTTTTTACCTATAACCCAGTACCTATTAAAAAAGGATATTTCAATAACACTTCAACTAACTTTACTCGTGAGTTAGTAGACTTTGATGGAAAGGGAACTTATAGAGATCCAAAATTTGCATGGAATATTACGGTTGGACCAACCGCTTTGACATTTTTTAACTCTGCAAAATGGGGGCGTCATTATGAAAACGATCTTTTTGTAGGTGACATAAATAAGGGACGAATATACCATTTCGACCTTAACGAAAACAGAACAGATTTGGTACTGGAAGCTGAATTAAAGGATAAGGTCGCCAATAGCAATAAGGAATCACGAGATGTGATTTTTGCAGTAGGATTTGGAGGAATAACTGATATTCAAGTGGGCCCCGATGGAAACCTATATGTAATGTCCTATCCATATGGTAAGATCTTTAGAATACTACCAGTGGTATCATGACCTAAAAAAATAACAAAAGTTCAAAGATGGAATTCTATTTTGTCCTGATTTCTACTTTTTTGCCCAAATTAGTCTCCAGTTGCAAACTGCTGAATGGATACTGTGATTCATTGGAATATGTAACGTCATTTTCAAATTCATACTTTGGAGTAGTGGCAACATATAATTCTTCAAAGTAATCACATTGACAACAGCACATGCCATCGTTTGATACTAAAACCATCTTATCTGGTACATAATTTAAGGGCACTCTATTGGGTAACACAAAAAATTCAAGATCAAAAATGTATCGTGGTATCCAATAATACATCCTATGGCCCACAAGTGTTACTCCACTAGTTTCATTATTTTCAGAATTATTCCTCTGGGAGATTTCTTTAATAACAGAAGCTTGTGCATAATAATGAACCGAGTTAGTGTTCACTGTCATCAAAGTTACTGTACTGACAAATCCGAAAAGCACTAATACAGAAGCTGCGATAATGGCAGTTTTTTTTGTTATACTTTTTTTCATTTTGTTTAACATGTAATCAATTGTTACTCCAATGGATATACAAAACGCAGGAAATATTGGTATAAGATGGAAATAATGAACCCATCCTAGGTAAAATGAAAATAATAGCAAAGGAATTATCCATAGCAGAAGCCAGATGTCTCGTCTTAATCCGACGAATCCTAAACTAGCACATCCCAATATAATAGTGGCTGGATCGATTTTGAAGAGATCCTTGAAAGCAGCGCTCAAATTTGTTCCGGTTCCTGCTGATGCGCGGCCCTGCTGGAACATAACACTCTTGAGCCATAAATCAAATTCTCCGATTGAAAACGCATATGCCGGCCATAGCAACGGTATGAGAATGACTGGAATAAGCCATAAGGCAAGGGTTTTTTTTCTATTAGAGTTTGAGTTTGATACCACAAGATATCCTACAACA
>JBBRRH010000087.1:0-16225 GCA_038201105.1 Nitrososphaera sp.
AAAAGATTTGCTGAACGGAAATACCTTGTGACATATAAGTTAATAATGTGGTTTGATCATATAATATCATCCAGAAGATGGATAACAAACAATTTCTTATGTATAATATAGTAATGATAGCTATCTCATTAGGAATAAGTATTACACTATCGCTTTTTCTGCCATTTTATCTATCTTTGCCCCTAATTATTGTAATATTTATCCTCATCAATTTCTACATGCGAAACAGAATGATGAAGAAGATGGGTGGGGGCGCGGGCATGTTTGGGTCATTGTCCTCCCCATTTTCCGGAAACTCAATTAACTATTACTGTATGAGCTGCGGAACTAAACACAAGGAAGCAGCATGCCCCCGATGCGGTTCTAAGATGAAACGGGTGGGATAGCACCCATTATAGAGTTTGAAAATACACGTGTAGGCAAATTAAATGAATCAATAATTCTACAACAATGTTTTAAATAACCATTAGAAGGGACTTTGACACTGATTGATATCAAAGGTATCTATAGCAGTAACGAGGGGTTTCATAATTTGGGAAAGGACTGGTTAGAGGCTTGAATGCCTAAGGTGACATTTTCATACGTTGTTTGAAATTTGACTTGAACCAAGCGCCAGCCAAATTGGCTACTTGTTCTATTTTTCCTTCTTCTTCAAACAAATGCGAAGCGCCATTAATAACTTCCATTTTCTTCTCCGTTATGTCGCGTAATTGACTCATAGTCGTTTTATTAATTCTTACTACATCCTTATCATAACTCCCAGCAATGAATAAGCATGGGGATACTATCTGTTCCAACACTTGTTTACTGGCCAAATCTGTTCGTCCACCACGTGAAACGATTGCTTCAACATTATATTTTGTTGCAGCCATAAGTGCGGCTGCAGCTCCCGTACTTTAGCCAAAATAACCTAACTCGAATTTACCTAGACCAGAGTAATTATTAATCCACTCCGAGGCTCCAATAAGTCTTTTTGCAAGCAAACCTATGTTAATTTTATTTAAAGTCAGACCAGGGATTTTACACATGAGATTCATAGCCCTTACGTCACTTTCTTCTCCTCTTCACTTAGGAGGTCAAAGAGGAAAGTACCAACATTATTATCATTTAAGATTTTTGAGGTTAGTTGGTTTCTTAGACTACTTTTATCACTTCCACTACCATGAGCGAAGACGACTAAACCAATTGGAGCGTCTGGGATAACCATATTCCCACTGACTTGTGTTTTTGAAAATGAATTACCTAGTTCCATTACAACTGTCTTTTCGATCATGATCTTTTCTTCCTGGGTTTAGTAAGAATATGGGCTAATCGCGACTCATAACTCTAAAATTGAGAATTTTTTCATATTTTAATTTTTTCTACTTTCATGATCTTCCATGGTGCTTGGTCGCGTCGGAATGTTCATTCGTGGGAATCTCAGTCAACTTCGCTTTACTTATTTCAAAGTATCAAATATGGAATTAGATATTGATGCTTAGGATAACGTAATTGTGACCATGGAATTCTGAAATGCCATATACTATGCTAAAATTCGACAGGCGTTGTTGGAAATATGTTGTTGCTCTTAACACATCTAGAGGTACGGAAACGACTACACTGATTACAGAGCAAGAAAATTACTGTGGTCTCAACAGTTAATGCTATTGTCAAAAAGGAAGTTCATCTACTATAAGAGACGAATAATGTTATTCAACGATGGTGTTGCGAAAACGAAATATTTCGACCAACAATATTCTTGGTATTTCTAATAGCATTTGCATTACTGTTTGATGGTATCTCAAGGATTGTTCACGGTGTAGGGGATAAGGAAAGGCTAGAGGATTTAGCATCGGTGTAGGTATATTAGAGATTATACTATCAATAATTATACTCGTATCACCTGTGATTGGTGCTGCTCTTGTCGGCATTCTCATAGGAATAGCATTGTTAATTGTTGGAATCCAGGTTGTCGTGGCAGGTATATCCGGAAGAAGAATCGCCATATTAGGTAAAGCAGACCTACCTTAATGAGAGAACTGGATAGCAAGGTTTAACATACTCGTAACTAACTACCACATTCATAATATCCGCACCACAGGCCAATCTCATGACTGACTTGATTATTAGAATCGGAAAAAGTTAAGCTATCTTTCTTCAGATGGAAGTTCTAAAAAGTCAAGAAAACTTCCCATAACTCATTAATGTTGTAGGGTCGTAAATGCCTACGCTGTTACCGTTGTGAGTGTTACTTACTGTCGAGATATTGCAAACGTTGTGTTCACGCGTAAGGAGTCCAATATTGCAAGAACGGTGTAGTTTCCTGCACTCACTTGTTTTCCTTTATCATCAAGCTGATTCCAAATGGCATTTGCTGAAGCACCTGAGTCAACAGCGAGTATAGAAGATTTTCCATGAACAAGAGGATAGCTTTGATTATTGGCCAAATTGATGATCGTGATGTTATAGTTCAGGCCAGAAACACGGAGTGGTTGATTGCCAACATTCTGCATAATGATTTTTACAGGCTCACCTGGATGATAACTTTCCTTATCAGTAGAGATGGCAACCTCTTGCTGTTCTTGAATATTACTTCCCGTGGGAGAAGATTTCGTAGGCTCCCTAAAACTACAATAAGCCACAGTGTTTGGTCCAGAGGGGGACGGACATACATCAGTAGAAGGGCATTCGGTAGGAGAAGGAACCAAACTGCCATTAGTACATCGTACTTGTCCTTGCTGGGCAAAGGCATACTTCACGCCCACTTGATCAAAACCACTAAGCACACTGGTTGCAATAACGTTTGTTATTAAAATTGTCAGTATAACTAGGCTAACGAATTTGAGCAATAGATGATATTTCAAAGCAATGGATATAAACATGAGGGTGTTGAACCGATCTCGTAATATGTTTTGAGGCCCAGATATCAATACAGGCTAGTGGCGACGGAAAATTTCTGAAGAATTTGCTCGCGTGCTGACTACAAGGCACAAGTATAATCTGAGAAATCAAAGAATATACTTCTGCGAAACAAAAAATACAATCTTCTTGGTTGCTGGTAATTATTTCGTAATTGTAAAGCTATCTTTAATGGATCCATCATTACCATAAAACTTTGCGTCGAGTGTCTTACCATTACTTGATATGGTGATACTGAGGGATCCAAATCTTATAGCATGTTGATTTGCAACAAACGACGATTTTCCTGTTAATCCGTGAAAGTTGATACCACCAGTACCAATCACAACAAAAACTTCTCCCGTGGGGTCGTTATATTTTGAAGTACTTTTGGAAGTTATGGTTGGTTTAGTGGGGTTTTTCAAATTATATTCGATTGGATACGTTCTTTGGTAATTGTGAAGTTTGGTTGTTCGGATTCATCAACACCTGCCGGTAATGGGTAGCCTAATTTGGGTATCCTGATCTGACTGATATCTGACTGACATCTGACTGTGAATAGTCCACTATCTTACTGGAATTAGTCCACTATCTGACTGGAATTAGACGCACGTTCTATCTGTAAAGGTCTTGGAATCCAATTCTACTTTGTAAAAGAACAGCAAAATAATATAGTCAAACGGGCGGCTTTTCGAAGTCCTTGAACTAGTCTAACTAATGTAATAGATCCAAGGCTAACTTCAATTCCACTATCTCATGTTCTAGTAAGAAATGGTCACTTCCATCCTTAGTATATTTTGACAATCTTTCACAAGCATCTATCTGTGCCAATATTATATCCCTCTTATCGCTGCAGAGGTTATGGTAAGAATCTATTATGGAATATGTAACTTTTCTGTTTTTGTCCTTGCATCCGCAAGTTTTGGCTATCATTTGACATGCTATTTCACTTTCTGCAATATTCAATAAGGGTGACCCCCTTCAACATTGTTCCAAAAGTGTAAAACTATACCCAGCCTCTGATCAAAATCGAGTTTGTAACATTCAGACTGTGAAATGGGCAGCCATTCCATTTTATCGGTGAGGCACTCAGGGCATATTGAAAAATATGCCTGATCATCCATCAAACATGATGCACACCAATAGCAAGATTTACACATTAAGAAAAATCTCTTGTCTAGATAGATACTTTCTTTTTCACAAAGATGTGTGTCAGTTTTAAACTCACAATAAAATGCGCTTCTAGGTGTATTCGGCCGCGGGTTATTTTTTGCCCCCTCGTCTGTCTGTCTTTGGCCTATAAAATACGAATTTACTCCATTAAAGCAGAATACCGACGACAAACAAAAGTTCTGTTCTCTACATATTTAAGTTCTGATTAACCAAGTAAAGTGACTCGATTTCAATAGTTGGAGCTTGATTGAATTAGTTCCACCTCAATTTTAGTATAGCATATAAACCATTCTTCTTGCCTAACTTCTGGCTAATTCTAAACGTGAGCATGCCAAAAACTTGGAATTAATGTATAACCTATTATAACAATATCGCTTAATTTTACATATTTCCACAATCATTCGTCAATGTCATCCATAAGGATCTATAGGGAACCTCAATTTTCATAAGCACAACGCTAATAGAGGGAAATCATAATGTATGAAGGATGTATGACAGAGGATCCTGCAAGGCATGCGGGACTCATTTGACCCCTTCTGCTATTTGCAATATATGCAAAGAATATGTATCATGGGTTTGCGGTAAATGCTACAAAATAGATGACGTTACTCATTCACATAACTACTGTAGGGTATCTTACAAACCTCGGGTTATTGTAAAGAGCAATAATAGTCTATATACCGGATTTTGATACCAAATTAGAAGAGAGTGAATCTTATTGAAAGAAGACATAATAGGATTGTTTCAAGAGACGGTGGAAGATACATCGAGTGAAATACCTTCAATTGCGGCACTCTTGCGAATTAATAAATATGACTTGGATCAAACTGTTACTAACGAACTTGATTTCATATTAGGTGCAGTTTTTTCACAAATTATCAATCGATTCAAGATATATAGCACTAATCGGAGCATGAAAATTTCTGAATCTGATCTAGATGAGCTTTATCTTCTTCTTTTCTCAAAGGCAGAAGAATTCAAACACCTTATCCTAAAGTCAACAAATAGTTCATAATTCTGACCACTCCTCTTCAAAATTATTTCATTTTCAACAATTCAATAGGCAGGCCGAGGTGGATGATAATATAACTGATCATGATGAAGCATCAGATACACTCAAGTCGTCCAAGGACGATAACATGTTACCGTTAATCTTTCTAAACCTTGATATTTTTTTGATTTCATTATCAGAGTTTTGTGCCATCCTCATGAGACAAGACAGGCATCACTTTAGTTCGTTCTAATGAAGTGAATCTAGTAAAAAACCAAACCAGATCAAACTCTTACGAGTTATCCAATTGGCATGATGATGCATAACATAATCAGGAAGATATAGCAGTCCCGTTTGAAGGATCAAGGAAGAGCTTGTCGGCATGGTATCCGGATGTGAAATTAAACATGTTTAGAATTGAACCCGCTTTTTCATCGAATGACTGATCACCAATTCGTCCTAGGGACCAATTATCCTCAATAAATCTCAGAATGGATGTCTGATCAGTAATTTGGTGATCTACATAATTAACTTTCGAATATGGTGATACTATCAAGAGAGGCAGACGGGGGCCGTACCCACATCTATCCTTATAGTCTCCTGGAGCAGGAGTACCGCACAATCCGTCACCTAGTAGTTTGTCGTTTAATGGATCGTCTGACTGGCTCACTATTGGAGGCATAACGTGATCATACCATCCATCTGAATCATCATAAGCTATTATCACTGCTGTACTGTTCCATTCGGAAAGTTTTTGAATACGATTTATAGTTTCTACGATAAACGCCTGTTCATTTAGAGGATTAGAATACCCTGCGTGACCATCCTGAAATGCAGGAGCTTTTAAAAAGCTGATCGCTGGAAAATTGCCTGACTCCGAAGCATTCCAAAAATCAGACAGGTCGTATTGATGATTTGCCTGATCAGTACTACCAATCATTTCTATCGAACTTGGCGGCAAGTGATGGGGATTTGCAGTTGTCTTGTAGTATTGGAATGGTTCATGATGTGGGAGATAGTCAGGTATAGCAATACCTTTGTATATTCCATGTGCAGATCCACAAACTGGCTTTCCGTCTGCAGTCATATTGGTTGGTTTGAACCCTCCTTGAAACCAGCCCCAAGTAACGTTTGCCTGAATCAAAAGATCGCCAATGTTAGTGCCATTCAGAGAGGCCTTTGGAAATGATTTTGTAAAGACATTTGAGCATTCTTCAAATATGGGATTCGCATCACTTATCAAAGTACCATTTACTACGAAATTAGTGGCAGATTCTTTTAAGTTGAGTGGTGATGCACCGTGTGTTTGTCCCGAGATGAGGTTAATGTGTCCAGGGGTTGATGAACCAAATGTTGACCCAAAAAAGTTATCACTTAATGCGAAATATTGCGCATAATTCCAAATCGCAGTAACAGTACCGCCATCAAAGTAACCCATAGTTATTGCTGGATCGCATCCCTTTGAAACTACGTTCGTTTCAGCGAATTTATCTACCAGTCCTCCATCGTATGCTTCTTGGAGCCTTGTGTAAAGATGGTCATTGTCACAGGTGGACGCATTTTCTCTCGGAATGCGGAATGGCTTGACTGAATTTGGATTATCTACTAGGAGTGCTCCTGAAAGACCATTTACAGAAGGCGTATTTTCTTTAGGCTGAAA
This sequence comes from Nitrososphaera sp., assembly GCA_038201105.1. Taxonomy (GTDB): domain Archaea; phylum Thermoproteota; class Nitrososphaeria; order Nitrososphaerales; family Nitrososphaeraceae; genus TA-21. The sequence continues at coordinate 6,702 of JBBRRH010000087.1, forward strand.
GTAAGGATCTCCTGGATCATTAGAAGATAAGGGATAAGTGGCGAAATAATGATCAAAAGAGACATTTTCTTGAAATATAACAACAAGATGTTTTATTGGGGTCGTGGTTGCAGCTTGTGCAAGGTTGTAATTATTATCCCAGAGACAACCAATTATGAGAAATGAGATTGCGAATGTTGTTAGTATCTTGCCTGGAACCATTTTATTCACAGATCCATCTGTGCAGCAATTATTTAAAATATTTCGTAACACGAACATGACTAAGACTCACTCTGGCATACTAATTAACACAAATCATTTTGGCCAACTTCAATAAAATCCAAATATTACATGAACTTAGCCTGATTTCTGTAATCATATCTGCGCAATAACCGAAGTCTTTTATTATCCTAGTAATATACCCAAGGAGGGACGAAATCAAAGGAAATGTCTGATAACGCGTACAACTATGGACCGATGATACTTATAATGACTTTGCTATCGTTCTAAAGCCATATATCCTGGCGAGAACAGATGAAAAGACAAAGTATACAAAAGTAATTGACGAAAGTGACCAAGAGGACAGATATAGATATGATTGGAAATACACACTTTCACAATGGGTTAACTATCATTTGTCAAACGGGTTACCACCAGGGAACCATCCTGAATCTAGCAAAGCTCCGATAGGATCTAGAGAAAAAGAAACAAGCTCTCACCAAGACCCGCACAACCTGAAATCCTTTGATTCAGCGGCAAAACCAAGATCACAGTCAAATTCTATGATTTTGAAATGTCATTTTTGCACCCTGAAATATTCCATCGAAGCAGAACGCCACGAGCACGAAAGATTTTGGCATAGTAACAAATTCAAATAAGCATCCGAGTTTCCAATAGATTTGGAAATAGAACATGCGTTTACACTAAGATTGCTTTGGCAGTCGCTATGACTATTGCGAATGGCATTCAATTAAAATGAATGAACTTTGTTTATAGCAAATATAGGTAACGCCAATAACAAAAAATGATTTTTTAATTATTTTGCTTGTCCTTCTCCAATAGTACCATTAGCAGGAAGTTTTAGTATTGGCCCAAATGTTGCTCCATTATCATTGCTGGCTCTAAATACTGGTACAGTTGTTCCATTTTTACTCGTCTCCCACCATGTTGTATAGACGTTATCATTGAGGGCAAATATATGTGCATCATCTGAACGTGATTTAGGAGAGTTGCTTAAGTTAACTGAATCTTCAAAAGTGGTCCCATTATCAGTACTTCTAGCAACAAATACTTCCCAGTTGCCAGTCTTCTTATCCCACGAAGCGACATAGACGTTGTTGCCTGAAGCACTAAGAGGAATGCAATCATTGCTAACTCTACCTTTTGATGCTGCTTCTATCGATTGTATAGAATTGACTGCAACTGAAGCAATACTACCTATTAATAATAATACTGTGATTGTAAGGGGCAATGCACGTATGTCTCTTCTTGTCATTAGAGATTCTTATAGAAGCGGGTATAGCAGGTACAGTAGCTACAATCAATTTGGAATACAGTGATATTGACGCAGGAAAACCTCCCCTAATCCAATTAGATCTTGTTCCTACTAGTTCGTCAATGATTGTGTATGTCAATATACTACATCCACTTTTTTAAGTGGATGCTGACCTTGTTCCCAGATCCACTTGAATCCAAAGATACATCTCGCACGAATCGTTTTCCCACCCGTTATCGAAGAGAACTGAAAATTTGTTTGATTGTTTGAGGTATACCTATTTGGGACGTTTTATGAATGAAAAATGGTCTTTATCCTTTCCCTCTCTATTTTCATAGAAAGAAGCCGTGAGGTTTTGTCCATTCTGAGTAACGTCTACGTTAAGAAAACCATGGCGTAAAAATTGTGTTATCACGTAAGGTGCTTGGCTTGTGAAATTATAGAGATCCTCTCCTGCAGTTCCTATCGTCATGAATACTTGACCTTTGGGATCACTGCTATAATCTCTTGTATGTCTGTCAGTTATGATAGGAGTATATGCTTTACTCTCGTTATAAGCAAGAGGATATGTTCGTTGATAATTATGATTGTGACCCTGTAAGACAATATCCACTCCATTTTCATGAAACAATGGATGATAGAGATCCTGCAACTTGTCTAAACCAGGATGTGTTGTATTTGAGGAATAAAATGGTCTAAACGTGTATACAATAATCCAATTAATATTCTTGTTCTTGTGCGCCGCTGTCAGGTCATCCTTCACAAATTCGAACTGTTTTGAAGTACTGTTATAAGGAACCACTGAGTTCTTTGCTGTGGCCATAGCTAGGAAATGAACATTCTGGTAGTCAAACGAATAATACGGATTTGTGAGATTAAAGTGTTGTAAGTAGTTCTTGTACTTGGTAAGGTTTTCATCAACGTCGTGTTCTCCAATTGCAATCTTAAGTATTCCCTTCGAATCAAGGGGAGCCACGGTATTGAACCAACAACTAGCATCTTTCTGGTACGAAAGGTCTCCTAGTGCTATGACAAGTTCAGGTTTCTTTGCAGCCATGTTGCTCACAGTTTGATTAGCCTTGGGCCCACATCCAAAATCTCCAGCAACAGCGAAATTAAAATCAGTTAAATTATGCACCTTGCTAGTTGACTGCTCTTTGAGCGTTTCGATAGCAGAGGCAGAATTTTTTTGTAGATGGAGGTTACTTGATGTTAAAGCGAGTGCCATTAAGACAATGACAAAAATCAAAAAAAAACGGTAAAGCATGAAACATTCTTTTACAGACTTCAATTTTTAGAAAGAAATATGCTATTCACATATGACTGTTTTGTTCTGGGACCGAGTAGCATTGCCCAAAAACAAAATAATTAGTCACTTGTATCGTCCGAAAAAGCAGCTCTTAAATACAATTCTTTTAATAAGAATTCATGAGTGAAGATAAGAATGCTTTAGCCAAACAAATTAGAGAAAATATGGAATTAGCCTCAAATCAAATGAAACAAAATTTCGAAATGGCATACAATCAAATGAAACAAAATATAGAGATGGCATCAAACCAAATGAAGCAGAATATAGAAATGACAGCGGCGATGACTAGATATTTCAATTTGATGGGGGGAACACTCAATAATGAAGTAAATGCTGCTATTGAAAATGCAAAGAATGAGATGATGGCTTCAGCAGAAAAAGTTAAGAATGAGATGATGGCTTCGGTAGAAAAAGTTAAGAATGAGATGAAGGCTTCGGTAGAAAAAGTTAAAGATAGTTTCTGGAAAAATAAATAGCCTTATTTTTCTATTTTTTGATAATCCCATAGTTGAAAGACATACAATTGGCATTAGGTTAATCAATCCTACTTTGAAAACAGAATTATTCTGAGTTTCAAAAGTTATTAGGAGAAAACATATGATGCGATATAGAACAAAAAGATTTCAAATCCCAGTCTCACTGGTTTTAGAATTCAGGCTGAATACACAATGTTTATTCCAGAAAATATTGCTAACCATCATATATGAGAAATTTTTGTTAGGTTCTAGATGAAAGAAGGGGTCGATGAGGAGCGACCAGAAGCAATTCCCCGAAGGGCATGGATTATCCTGGGAATATTAGGCTCAGTTGGTCTTGTTACCACTTATGGAGAAACAATGATTATACCAGCTATACCTGATTTAATACATGAATTTGATATATCATATTCTTTGTCTTCTTGGATACTGACATCGTACCTTATCGCAGGTGCAGTTATGACGCCGATAGCAGGAAAATTGTCTGACATCTATGGAAGAAAAAAGGTACTGCTTATTTTGATGGTAATTTACACCATTGGTCTTTCCTTCGGCGGTTTATCTTCCAACTTCACAATTCTCATTTTAGCCCGAATCATACAGGGAATTGGTATATCCATGTTTTCAATAGCGTTTAGCATGATTCTAGATGAATTTCCTAAAAGAAGGCTGGCAACGGCTCAGGGAATCATTGCTGCTGTCTTCTCAGGTGGAGCAGTCATAGGCCTCGCTGTTGGTGGGACTATCATAGAAGCCTTTGATTGGAGAGCTACGTTTCTATCTGTAGTACCTCTTTCCATAATAATAATAATCATCATCAGCAAGCTAATTCATGATGAAAAAAGTATCCCTGTAGAAGCACCTACTGTCACCAAGACGGATGGGATCTCCAAATCCTATTCTGCCATAGATTTGAAAGGTGCATTAGCCCTTACAAGTACCATAACATCATTTCTGTTAGCTATTACATTTCTAGAATCCATAAAACAAAGTTTGTATTTGATAACATTTCTTTCAATCATTTCTTTGGCCTCACTTTTCTGTTTCATATTAATTGAAAGGAAATCATTGTCACCTTTAATTGATCTAAAACTCTTAAAGGACAGAATCATCTTACCTGCAAATATTCTCTTAATGTGTCTTGGCTGCACACTTTTTATGACTTATCAAACAATAGCGATAATGATAAAGAGTCCTACACCATTTGGTTTCGGAGGAAATTCTATAAACATAATTCAAGTTCAACTTCCTTTTATGTTGATACTATTCTTAGTAGCTATTATTTCAGGATTTTTGATCTCAAAGCTTGGCAATGTAAAACCGACAATTATTGGAAGTGTAATCTCTTCCATAGGTTTCTTCAGTCTGTTCTTATTCCATTTATCAGAGTTATCGATAACGATTAATCTTATTATTATCGCTATCGGGATATCTTTCACAGAAGTAGGCGCCTTCAATATTTCGACTCTCTTTGTTCCAAAACAATTCAGTGGAATATCAATTGGAATCACAACTCTTTTGTTTCTCGTGGGAATGTCAATTGGGCCAGCAATTTCAGGAATGTTCATGGAGCAATATCGGATCATTGTTGACGCTGTAGTTGGCTCATATCCATCTGGAGAAGCTTATAATTTGATATTTTTAACCGGTGCCCTAATCTCTATAGTAGCTGTCGCTCTTACATTGGTAGTAACTAGAAGAGTATCGATATCAAGCTCGATATTTGTTGAAAGATGATATTTTTAAATCGTATCGGTACGGTAAATTATGGAGCAACTATGGAGGGTTTATCATTTAGTTAATATTGGGAGCAATCACAGCTTGCTAGGAAATTGCCTCTAAACTGATAATATTTTACTTGAAGGATTTTAGCAGTTTGGGAGTGTGCAAGATATACCTCAGAGGAGATGATAATGTGCAGGAATTGATTTGGGACGATAAACAGAAACTGGAGCTTCCCTCTTAACAAAAGTTCCTGTCCAAGTTGTACTCCTGATTCTTCAAAAAAAAAAGGGTTCGTATTAGACAAGCTAAGTTATAATAATAATTAAATTTGATACGAACTATTATTAATCGAGCATGAGAATCGCGTTAATATCTGATACTCATGATAATATCGACAACATACTGAAAGCTACCAGAGAATTTAATGAAAGAAGGGCGGATATTGTCATTCATGCTGGTGACTACGTAAGTCCAATTGCTGTTGAATCGTTTACAGGTGTCAAACTCATTGGAATATTAGGAAATAATGATACGGACGTTCCAGGACTAACATCAGCCTTTAACAAGATAGGCGGGGAATTGAAAGGTGAAATTTTTGAATCACAATATGATGGTTTGAAATTTGCAGTTTATCATGGTACTAATTTCAACAAGAAGGAACTCTTGATCAAATCTGCCAAGTATGATGTTTTTGTTTGCGGACATACGCACAGAACATTAAGTACAACTTTTGGAAAAACCATGGTTATCAATCCAGGCACAGCAAACGGTTGGTTTCTTGGCTATAAGGCTACCGCAGCTATATTTGATACCACTGATAGACATATCGAGTTTATCAATTTATAATCTAAATCTCAAGAGGATTTTATCCTAAAGTGGAAGACATGACCACTAAGCCAACAATCTCTCCAAGACAAGAGTATGGCCCGATTTCAGAGAAAGGTGTTAGCCCATCTTAACGAATTTGATCTCAATTTATTTGAATGAGAAGATTTTAACTTCTAGACATTTGGTGACGAGGTAACGCATAATATAAGAATGGTAAGATATGTAGACTAGAGAGTGATTTGAAGAGCGATGGATTATATCATGATCTATGTTCTCAAGTTCTTTCACTAGACAGGCGGATTAGATTTGCCGGAATACTAGACAGGGAAGGCAAACTTTTGGTTTGCAAATTTAGAGAAAATTTGTTAACACCTTTGGTTAAGTCAAGCACCTTGGACCATGGTAAACCCAAACAGGTTCCAACGTTTATCGAATCATTCGTAGCAAAAAAGAAATTAGAATTGGCACTGGGTAAACTTAATTACGAGTTCAATTACTTTGAGAGAGTTGGAGTCGGAATATTTAGACTTGCTGGAAAACAAGATATGTATCTATGTGTTTCAATGGAATCAACTGCAGTTTACCCAAATATTCTTTCAAAGATCAAGAATTACATAGCAACAATATAATTAATATACAAACCAAGTGCTGACAGACATTCGTTATATATGGGAGGAAATGACTTACCTCCTTTCAACATCAAATTCTACTTCTATTCCTTTTTCCTTCATACGCAAAGTGTAAGTTTCATGATCATTAACTGGTATAACTTCAACTGTCTCCTTTCCACACATAGGACATTTCGTAAATCCCTTTGACCCTCTTAAAAGCGAAGCAGACCAAAGACAAATACCGCATATCACAAGGTCTCTGTGTTCCTCTCCAGACATCTCCTATTTTCACTGCAGAAATTAGCTATTACAGTGTTTTCATTCTTTGAGCAGGTAGTAAGCAACGAACCAATTCGAACGTTAACTAATTTATTCTGTCTAGGCCTTCATATGGAAAACAAGTAAGAACATAATTAATTGTAAAGAGTAGATTCTTGTCTAATACATAACTTGCATATTCCGAACCAATCTGCAATTAAGACCATCATTTTTCTTTCTTCATTGTACCGTCCACATTCAAAGCAAAAACACTCGAACTTACTCTGCCTTTTGATCCTTGGTCTTTGAATATGTGTAGAGGCTCCAACGAGAGGCACCATCTCAGATCGAGTGGGACATTGCATTTTTTTTGGCATATGCCCTATGTCCATTAATGTCAGAATATCCATGACACCTTCTAATATCCAAAGACCTTCCCTCATAACTTCTGACATAACTAAGGGTATTAGTCATATTATGGATCTACTATTATCATATTATGACATCCTCGTATTAACGAATGATGTCCATAATACCAATTTTGCCGGACAAATTACCTGAAAATGTCTTTAAGATCAATAAATAAACCAATATACGAGAAGATTACAACACAAGATCGGTGAAAAGCGGCGAGTACACAATCTACCTTTAGCTCATTTGACAGGATAGTTAACCAAAGAGGTTCTGGCGGATTGTTTGTGTTGGGAATAATAGCTGTGGTTATTGGAATCATAATAGGTTCTTCACTAGATAATCTGGCAGTCTCGATAATCCTCGCAATCTTAGGGATAATTTCAATAATAGCCTCTTTTCTATTCATAATAAAACAATATGAAAGATCAATCATTCTTAGACTTGGAAAATATAATAGACAAGTTGGTCCTGGGATGCGTACCAGATTCCCTTTTATTGAAATTGTTTTAGTTGTTGATATTAGAGAAAAAGTAAGGGAGTTTAAAGCAGAAAGAATGCTTACAAAAGATAACGTACCCGTAACGATAGATGCGATTTTGAGGTACAAAATAATTGAAGATAGAGCAAAAGATGCTATACTGAATGTCGAGAACTTTAACGAAATGATAAAGCAGGTTTCCCAAACAACTCTGCGTAATAATATAGGCTCTTCTGTATTTCAAGACATACTTTCGAAAAGAGAAGAAATAAATCAACATGTAAAGTCAATAATTTCACAGGAAGCTGGCAGCTGGGGTATTGAGGTAACAGGAGTCGAAGTTCGTCAAGTTATCATTCCCCAGGAGTTGGAGGCAGCAATGTCGATGCAGGCCCAAGCAGAGCGTGAAAAGAATGCAAGAATAACTTATGGTGAATCTGAAGTCCTTGTAGCAGAAAAATTCCAAGAGGCATCAAAAGTATATGCTGATAATCCGGTGGCATATGCGTTAAGACAATCCAATATGCTTTACGAATCAATTAAGGTTCAAGGAAATACTATAGTTATGATTCCCTCTGAAAGTCTAAATTCAATGGGTTTTGGAAACCTTGCAATGACTGTTGCCTATCTGGAGAATACAAAGAAGGCCGCAAAAGGAAAAACACAAGATAGCGGAGCTTCCTCATCGGAAACGGCAGAATGAATATCGGCCAAGCCGCGTATGGGTTTGGCATGGGAAGAATACAGCAGTCAGATTCTAGGCAAAATGCCAATGTCTCTCATAAAATGATAGTCCTGACTTTTTGCAGCGCTCTTTAGAGGAATTCATTTTCCACGTTTCTTCCATAGGTGAGTTCAGTCCAAGTTCTAGGCCTAAATACCTGCTATGTTGTTCTCTTAATAATTATCGAAAATTATCGTTTGCAATAATGAACAGATCATGGATTTTACTTGCAATTTCTTTTTCTGTATTATTTTCCAAGGCTTCCCATTCAACTCTAATTCCCCCGCCTATTGTATGCTATGCTTAAATATTTGGTAGCAAACTTTGTCATACAATGTTTATTTAAGGCGAAGAGTATTCTATTGTTCTGATGAAACTGATATCTCTCAATGTGGGACTTCCACGTCAAGTCACCTTCAGAAGTGAATTGGTTACCACAGGAATATTCAAGGAACCAATACATCATCGGACAAAACTAAGGAAATTGAATCTTGATGGAGATAAGCAGGCTGACTTGACAGTACATGGCGGCGTGGACAAAGCCGTATATTCCTATCCAGAAGAACATTATAGATTCTGGCAAAAGGAACTGCCTGATATGTATTTGTCTTGGGGTATGTTTGGTGAAAATTTTACCACTGAAGGACTGTTTGAAGATAATGTTAACATTGGTGATCAATTCCAGATTGGAACAGCAAGAGTTATAGCAACTCAACCGAGGATGCCGTGCTACAAACTTGGAGTAAAATTTGGCAGAATGGACATAATTAAAAGGTTTTTGGCCAGCGGTCTTACAGGGATTTATTTCAAGGTATTACAAGAAGGTGAAGTAGGTGCAGGTGATGTGATCGAACTTATTAGAAGAGATGACAACAATGTGACTGTGAAGGATGTTGTACGCATATATACGGTTGATAGAGATGACGTGCAGACCATGGAGCGCGCAATAAAGGTTAAGGATTTACCAGATGGTTGGAGATCTCATTTCATCGAGCAATTGGATCAAACTAAAAAGTGATAGTGTGAGTGGCGAAGTTGACCTGTTAAAAGGAGACAAGTTACGTGGCTAGCAAGCTCGTCGATAAATATGGTAGAATTGCCAGAAAGTTAAGGATCTCAGTCACAGATCGATGTAATATGAGGTGTATCTATTGCATGCCAACGAACAATACAGAATGGCTAGACGATACTGAAGTCCTTTCTTTTGATGAACTGACTAGGCTTGCT
>JBBRRH010000088.1:0-15413 GCA_038201105.1 Nitrososphaera sp.
AGGCCTTCAAATGCGATCGCTGTCAGTATGTATGGTGTCCTAGAAATAAGGATGAAAAACCCCTAACCTGTCCTAGATGCCGCAGTGCTTTTTGGGATACTCCACGAAGAAGAAAACAAAAATGAGCGCGAAAGATAAAGATTTAGCATTCAAGATTGCAGTGAAGGATAAGAAAATAGCAGATATGGTCGAGAGCGCGTATGTTAAGGGAGACTACTCCACCGTTTTCATGAATATGCAAAAGCGATACAAAATTTATGAAGCAGCGTTACCACTTCTAAAGACCGGGTAGGTAATTATTCTATATTGGCGTTAGTTTATTTGCTTACGAAATAACTCGATAGGGTTAAGTTTCGGTCCTTGATAACTATCAATTGACAATCGGCAGCCAGTCCGTCTTACTATGCACTACCATACCCTGTGTTCAGTTATATATTATCAGTTCTCTGGTTCCACGTCGTCTATTAGATTGGCAGTTGATGGATCTAAGACTACTTACGGTTATCATTTTGTATCCTTTGTACAGATCTCTTACCAGTTCCGTATCTGAATTACTTACGATAACCTTACATTTCATTTCACATAACATTGTGAAAATGCTAGCAAGATTTTCCTGATCTTTAGTACCGAAGCCCCGAGTCGTATACTCCGTAAAATTGGATGTCTTTGAGATTGGAGAAAAAGGGGGATCAAGATAAATGAAATCTTCTTCTGACGCTCTTTTAAGGATATGGCCGTAGTCAGTGCATTCGATTTTTACTCCCAATGGATCTAATGCTAAATGCACGTTTCTTAGATTAGTAACATCACATATCATTGGTTTTTTATACCTACCCATAGGAACATTAAATTTCCCTTCTTTATTCACCCTGTAAAGTCCGTTATAGCACGTCTTGTTAAGTGTAATGAACTGCGCAGCCTTTTCAAAATTATCGGTATATACCGTACGCCTCAAATTATAGTAAAAATCTAATGGATCCTTCAAATAATTTCGCTCATTTGCTATTAATTTTGCTAGTAAAAATTCAGGACTTTTCTTCAGGCATTTATAGACATTGATTAAATCTCCATTAATATCAGTAAGATATGTCTTATTTAGTAAGTGGCCGTTACTAAATAAATAAAAAAACATAGCACCGCCCCCTAAGAAAGGCTCAAAGTAATCATTGAAATGATGCGGTATTAGAGGCTTTAAATGAGTCAACAGCTGGGCTTTACCTCCTGCCCATTTTAAAAAGGGCTTAGGTCTGCACGACAAATCTATCAAAGACATCTATCATCATCAAGGATTTTTTAAAATATAGACTTTATAAAACATATGCTATATATTTTAAGTACTACTGAGCATGAAATAGTATAAAGATGCAAGTCCAAACCTCTAACGCCGAACGACTGTATTTTAATTCCATCAAATCTCCTTACACCCAAACCGTCTATCGGTTATACCTTCAAAAATATTTGGCTTTCTATGGTATGAAAGACGTCACCGAACTCCTGGCTAAAGAGCCAGTTTATTCTTTAACTAAATAATTTTGGTCCTCTTTCTTTATGTCGCTTAAGCGAAACAAAATATAGACCTTATAAAACTTAAGGCACGGAAAAAGATATACTTTGCGTAAATCACTAGTGATGTGTAAACTGGCTGCAGTTTGCTTTCGTTTTTTTCTGTGGAGTAGTCTATCGCTCTAATCCTGAACATCCTCGTAATGCGGACCTTAACCTTTCCTTTCCCTGGGTCTAAAAATGCCTCAGCCAATTGAGGCACTTTACGCTTAACATCTAGTCGTACTTTACCATTTTAGATGGTCTAGGTATTTTATCAAGAAAACCTCTTAATTCTAGAATTGATTCTTCTTCCATTCTTTTTTCTAAAGACTCGATCCTGCCGCTCAAATATGATAGGACAGGATCCCTTTTCTTTAATTCTTCGGAAAAATTAGCGATAAGTTTCCGGTTGTGTATATTTGCAACCATGACCATTTTGTCTAATACTGTCACCAATGTTGAATTTCCCATTGCTGCTTCTTCCGGTCCCCACGCTTCTTTAAGAAGTGGATCAAATGCTGCTTTATGGCCTAGGTCTATAAAACATCCCTGGATTTCTTTTCGCATATCTTCCAACACCTCTGCATAGACAGTTCTAAAAGAAGGAGTTAATCTTCCCATTGTACTTTACTAGCATGCCAGACAATAAAGTAAAGTCTTTCCAAATTATCCCGATTATCGTACGCAACCTGCAGCATTTCTACAGACCACCGATAGGAATGAATAACAAACTTTTCACCTTCGATTCTACACTCTATCAGATACAACAATTCCTTAACCGTCAAGTTTGGATATCGGTCCATAAGGCGCAAGATTTGATTCGCGTGGCCTATCTTATTTTTCATGGAATTGTTAAACGTGTTAGCATGAACCGGGTGTATTCTTTTCTCAGTTGCTTTGATTTCCTCTAATAACCTTGCTCGCACTTCTTGAAGTCTATTATCGGAGATAACACCTTGCATAAATCGAACCAATTGGTTTGACGATATAATGGTTAACTCACTAGCAGGACAGGGAGTCCCTAGTTATCCTCCCTCTCTCCAAAGTGCCCTGTATGATATTAATCAAAAACCAGAGACTATAGTTACCTTTACAAGTCAACCACTCTGAGGGGCCAGTGCATCTCCTATCTCCAAAAATTGCTTGCTGGCCAGTAGCCAGTAGGGCCCTTCAGACTCCCATTATTTTTCTTTCATTTTACAGTAATTGCGGTGATATAGAATTTGTCAAGTTCATTTTTTAAGCACCAGTATCCTAGGCCCTACGGTAGTTGCTCATCTGGGTGGGCGCGTTTGTATGCGCCTAACATGCTCTCGATCATGCCCTTGCGTTTTGGCTTGGCATTGCTTGTTGTATTTGTCTCTATTAGTCCCCATTTTTCCGCTAATTGTCTGATAGTCATTCCTGAGTGTCCCAAGTAATGGTCAGACATTCCCGTGTTTACTAAGCCACTGAAGATATCTTGTGCCTCCTTGACTTGTCTCTTTAATGTCTCGTTCTCATTCTTCAACTCTCCAATTATCTTGTCTTTGTCCTCATCCTCTTGTTTTGTTGTCGGCGTTGCTGATGATGATGCTGTTTGTTGTTGTCTTTCATTCTGTTTCGCTTGCACCTTCCTATTTACTCGCTTTATATAGATAAATTAAACTATCGTCGACTATCCCCCCTCACTCTCTTGTTGGTACTATGCCCGATATTAGTTCGCGACATCAAAGATAAGATTACAAGCCTTCATCCAACTCTGAAGGGCCAAGAGCATCATATGTCCATCCCTCTGAAGAGTCTTCACAGGGTAAGAATTGCTTGTTGGCCAGTAGTCAGTAGGGTCCTTCAGTACCCTTCTTTTTTTATGTTTATGAATGGTAATGTGTGGAGAACTATTTTAGACTCTAAATTTTAATTCCTATTTCCTTTTCCAACTTCTCTATTTTATTTACTAATCCGTCTATCTTTGTGAACCTGTCATTCATTGCCTTCAATTCTATTTCGTGTTTTAGATCTCGCTCGCGAAGATATGTTATTTCTCTGTCCTTCTGTACTAACTGCGATTCTATTGATTTTCCAGACGCTTCAAGTCCCGAATAGTCTAAGAATGTCAAATATTTCATAATTTTAGTAGCATAGATTTCTCTTCTCTCTGGTTCCTTTAGAGTCCAATATGAAGACTTACTGTGTCCTAGTGTTATCTTTCTACGGCTCTTGTCTTCCTTATATTCATCCATTCCTACAGTCTTTAGTATCTTATGAAATTCACCTAGGATATTTGAGTAGATTCCTTTGGGTGTTACTCCATTCGTGAAATTGATACGAGTAAATATGAGATCATCAGGTTTCATTGTTGGCGTATAACTTATACGGTCTCTTTTGCGGAACTTGAAATCTATCCACTCTTTCAAGAATTTGTGAACTCGTCTGAAATATAGACATCTCTGGCAACTCGAGTTTTGGCATATTCTTTCCTTATGTGGACTTTAGTTGGTGACATTGTGAAATCCAGGTCCTTAACCCTGACCGCCAACGCTTCAATTGTACGCATACCGCCGCTAGCCAAAAAAAGTAGATACGCCTTGATCCTTCGGTTATTGCAAGATAACAAAATTCGTCTTATATCTGCGGCATCAACTGGCTCCATCTTCTCTGTGATTTTTAGGTAGTCTTACTTTACGCTTGAACTTTGAAGGTACTATGTCAACATCGTTATAGCCTAAGTATGATCGGACGATCGCAACATACAATGCGATACTGTTAGAAGAAATATTTGGTTTATTCGATAGAATGTAGGCCACGAAATTATCCAGTAGGGTATAGACGTTAATCTGGTTGCTTAGAATTGGTTTGAGAATAGTTTCAAGGGTATATTGGACGTTCTTATGATGTAAAAATGTCTGGAAATGCGATAAAGCAAAAGCATAGACTTCCTTTGATTTTAAACTGTTCCTTGCAATAGATTCTAGAAACTCCTGAACTTTAGGCTGGCTGTGTGTTTCTTGTATCAAAAGAGTGCGCGCACGTTTCATATATTACCTTCATTGAAATGCACTTAATATTACCTTTTACGGTGTCTTTAAAACTTAATAGTTTCTCCCACTGTAACACTCATATGAGACGTGAAATATTTCATTGGTTCAAGACCAATCAAAGGATATTTCTGCTCACATCGATTTTAAATATAATGCTGTTAGTACTGATCCATTTTCTTGTTTCATCAATTCATTTAAACCCAAGCAGTCCTTTCTTCAATTTCCTACATGGGTTGACTATCGTTCTTGCTGCATCATTGTCATTAACTGTAATAACTAAGTGTATAGTCGCACTTGCAATAAATTCCTTGGGAATAGTACTCATTTATGGCGGCGTTGTAATTCCTTCATTTGAACTTGCTATGGTTGGCGAGGTTTATTATAAAGCTGCGATAGGTAATATAACTGAAAATGCTCTATATAGCGGATCTCACGGCTTATTTGTGTTAGGTCTTAGCATGATCATATTTAGTTTTATATTAGGATATAAACAGACCATACTGTATACGAAGAACAGACCGGCACCGATGGAAGCATATTGGTCGAAATATCCTATTTGGCATAAAGAATTGCAGTGGGCGGCAATCAAGAATGGATCTTTAGTCAAGTTACAGTTGTGAACGCTATGGATAGATACCTACTTTGGCGATACGCATATGTTTTGGTAATGATTAATGATACCTTATTTCTAGTGCCTATCAATTCATTTGTACCTTCAAATTCTATGTTGATACGAGATGACTTATCAGGGAAGTTAGTTGGTGTGGACAAGTACATCGGATATTTCGCATAAGTTATTTGTTATATTGACGGGACTGTGAACACGAGAAATGATAGCTGTCCAGTATGGGCCGCGGTTTGGTTAGAATATTATGAATGAAAATGGAAAAATAGTGATTCACAGGTTTGAAAGCACCTTGCTAAGATCCAATGCTCTAAAAGATCCATATGTACGAGACGTAATTGTGTATCTTCCACCCAACTATCAAAAATCAAAATCTAAAGAATATCTGAGCGTTATTTTATTACCTTCATTTGGTAGTAATGCAAAAGCGTTATTGAACATAGATCCTTTAGGTGAAAATATAGAACAAAGACTGAATCGACTAATTAGACGCAAATACATTGGGTCTACGATAGTTGTCATTCCTGATTGCTTTACAAGATTTGGGGGAAATCAATATATCAATTCTACGGCGACTGGGATGTATGAAAGCTATATCATAAAAGAAATAGTGCCCTTTATCCGGGCAGAATACAATTATTCGCACCTTGGAGTTTTAGGAAAATCTTCTGGCGGTTATGGTGCTCTTTATCTTGCCATGAAGTATCCGAGAATATTTGATGGTATTGCGGCCCACGCCCCGGATTCAGGATTTGAATATTGCTATCTTCCAGAATTTCCAAAAGTTGTTCAGAACTTGAATAAGAATAAAGGTCTGAAGAAATGGCTAGTCAAATTCTGGAAAAAAAATGAAGGTTATGCTCCAGAAGACAGAGCGACCCTAAACATCGTTGCGATGGCGGCACATTACTCTCCAAATCCAAAAAATAAAGAAACTGGATTTGACCTTCCATTTGATTCTTATTCTGGAGAGATTTACTCTAGGGTCTGGAAAAGATGGTTGTCAAGAGATCCAATTAGAATGGTTACCAGGTACAGAAAGAGTTTTGAAAAGTTAAAGTGTGTGTACATTGATTGTGGGAACAAAGATGAATTCAACATTTATCTTGGCACTAGAATTCTACACTCAAAGCTAAGCGGCATGAACATTAATCATTTTTATGAAGAATTTGACGGAGGTCACACTAATATCAGCTACAGATTAGACAAATCATTGTCAAAATTATATACAGATTTGTCAAGCTAGAATTTATTATGCCAAATTCCTGTACCATAACACTTAACTTGCAGGAACACGATAAGAATTTGATGGAAACCGGACAGGAGGATCTAGCTATTGAACATACTAAATCATTACTAACCTTCCCCAATATTCAATTCATCATTCAGGGATTGGATTCACTTCTCCAGACCAATTTGGATGGAGATCAGAGGACCAAGGTTATTGAACTTCGTGATGAATTGCTGTCATATATAAATAGCATATTTAGCGACTACGCCTGAGGATCGATAAACTGAATAAGTATACAAATCAACAAAGTTTTATTGAGAAGCGTTGTTTGTGCTCTTTCTATAGCTGGTAGTGATTCTGGTGGAGGGGCAGGAATCCAAGCAGACATTCAGACTATGGCTGCCTTGGGTGTTTATCCATGCACAGTCATAACAGCCATAACTGCACAGAATACTTCTAGAGTTAATCACATCACACCTGTTGATGCTCATTCAATAAGAAAGCAAATAGAATCCGTTTTTTCAGATATTCCAATACGTGCTATAAAAATAGGCATGGTTTACAACAAAGAGATCATATCAATAGTTAGCAGTTATCTCAAAAAATATGAGGCTCCTATTGTTCTTGATCCTGTGCTTGCAGCAGGAACTGGTGCAAAGCTACTCTTAGAAAAATATTTGGAAGAATTCAAATCCAAACTAATTCCATTAGCTGTTCTAATAACTCCCAATATCAATGAGGCGCAGAAGCTCAGTGGAATCAAGATAAGAACTGAATCAGACATCACAGAAGCTGCCTTCAAAATCAAAGAATTAGGTGCCAAAAATGTAATTGTCAAAGGTGGTCATTTTAATGACAGCAAGCATGTTGTAGACATTCTCATAGACAAGAACAACAATGCCACAAGAATCTCTAATGCCCGCATACATGTAAGTGAGACTCACGGGAGTGGATGCAATTTTTCTGCCGCCATGACCGCATTTATTGCTAAGAAATTCCCTATATCAAGTTCTTGCATTATGGCAAACAAATATGTCCAGGAGTCATTATCGGATGTAATCAATTTAGGTAGAGGTTTACCCGTGAATGCTCCCCTCTTTTCGATGTACGATGATGCATGTCGATATAGAACTGTAACAGAATTGACAACGGCGGTAAGCGAGCTAACCACAATTCACAGGTTTAGAGAATTCATCCCCGAGACACAATCCAATATGGTCTATGCATTACCTTATGCCAAGAATGCCAATGAAGTTGCAGGAGTAGATGGTAGAATTGTTAAGTTGATAGATGGCTTTAGGCCTGCGGGCATGGTGAAATTTGGGGCATCAAAGCATGTAGCCTTAGCTGTTCTCTCATTTATGAAATTCAATCCGCTCATAAGATCGGCCGTCAACATTCGGTTTGACGAAGCGTTGTTAGATTGTTGTAAGTCATTATATCCCACAACTGAATATTGTCGGGATCAAGAGCCTGAAAAATTAAAACAAATTGAGGGAAGAACAATCTCGTGGGGTGTTCAAAAAGCTTTGCTGAAGAATCCAAAGTCAGAGATTATATATCACAAAGGAGATTTCAAGAAGGAACCTATGATTTTAGTCTTCGGACAGCATCCACTTGAAATGATTGTCAAAATCAGGGAGATAATTAGAGGATATTGATTGTCTCGTAGGCTGTCAGATTATGAAAATATTTTACCTTATATTAGGATATTTCCAGACAATTACATATGAAAGCTGTAATTCTAGCCGGCGGACTTGGGACCAGACTTCAACCATACACTTTTTTTATTCCTAAAGTAATGTTGCCTTTAGGCAACAAGCCTCTTTTGGAACACATAATAGAATGGTTGGCAGGAAAAAATGGAATCGATGAAATCGTCCTTTGCGTAAGTTATCTCCATAGGACCATTGAGGATTATTTTGAGGAAGGAAGTAGACTTGGGATAAAAATAAGATATGCACGATCAGACAGACCACTCGCGACTGCAGGACAATTGAAAACGGCAGAACCGTTAATAGATGAAACTTTTGTATGTGTATATGGCGATGCAGTTTACGAATTTCCTCTTAATAGTATGATAAAAGAACACCAGAAGTCAAAAGCCCTCGTAACGATGGCATTACTATCGTACAAGACGAAATTAAAATACGGATTCATTGACCTCAGTGAAAACAACCAGATAACTTCGTGGAGAGAGAAGCCTGAAGTCAAAGGACTCATAAATATCGGCTGTTACGTTATGGAACCAGAATTCATAAAATTAATACCGACAACTGGTGCATACGGGATGGATGATGCTGTAAGAGAAGCCCTGTCCCAAAAGAAACAGATTACTGGATTTAGGATCGATTCTGGTTTTATCGACATAGGCGATAAGAAATCATACCTAGATACATACAAGAAATACGTTGAGAAGCTTGGAAAAATATGAAATAAAATGACTCTGGTTCTGTTTGACGATAATGCTAGTAGAGATAACTTTCGTCCAATCAGTTCGACAAGGGCATTATTTGACATTAAAATTGGATGTTTGACGCCCGTTGAACAATTCAGATCTAGACCCCTCAAATTGCTAACCAGAAATTATTTGACAGGCATTACCAAGTCACGGCATCCTACTTTCAGCGTTAATGATTCAGCATATGACAAAGACGACTTGTATCTTAATTCTTTATTTAGCATTCACGATCGCGAACTGGAAAGATTAATTCAAGAAAAAGACTATTTCGTAATAACAAGTAGAAACAAGGTCCTTGTGGCTAGAATGAGTAAAGCAGATACAGAGTACTTTAGCAATTCCATAGTTAATGGAAAGATTCCCGATCTTGAGAAACTTCATGTTAATACAACAGACTTAGAAGTTGTCCCAGATCGATTTGGCCCAGTCTGCTGGGATATATGGAACCTAATTTCTGATCTTTCCAAAACGCTTTCAGAACAGTTATTGAATCAAAAACAACAATCTACACTAGGTGCCCTAAATGTAAAGGGTAAAGGGCCTCTATTTGTTCATAGCGAAAGTACCGTCGATCAAGAAACTGTGCTTGATACTACGGATGGGGGAATTTATATAGGTCCAAGAGCTGTAATTGCCCAATCCACAATCCGCGGTCCAGCCTTTTTAAATGAGGATACAGAGGTGAAGCCTTATTCCACCCTAAGTCATTCGTATGTTGGAAAAAACTGCCGTGTGGCTGGAGAAGTGGACAGCTCAGTACTAATGGATTACACAAACAAGTCACACAGCGGCTACATCGGACACTCTTATGTAGGAGAATGGGTTAACTTGGGAGCGAATACTACAACTTCCGATCTGAAAATGACATATGGTACTATATCGATGTATTCCCACGACGATTACAGAAAAAAAGTTGATTCTGGGTTAATCAAACTTGGAGCCTTTTTTGGCGATATGGCTAAAACGTCGATTGGTACGAATATTTATGGAGGAATTAGGGTTGGTGTATCATCCCATGTCCATGGAGGATTTGTTACACGAGATATTCCAAGTTATGTCATTTTTGGAGCTGGCATCGGTGCTGAAAATGTTGAGTTGGAATTGAGCTCCGCTATACGGACACAAAAAAGAATGATGTCTAGAAGAGACGTGACTATGAGCGAGCAATATGAATCATTGATGATAGACGTCTTTGAGCAAACGGCCGACGAGCGCTCAAAAAAGGGCATCATGGCAAAAAAATTCAGCCTGCAATAATAGTAGTAATAGTAGGAGTTACATGTACTCTATAACTTGTCTCTCTTTCCATAGTCCAATCCTTTGGTGTAACCATGGATAAAAGTTAGCATCTCCATTTTCAAATTCCTTCTTAATTACTCTCACAATCTCTTTAGAAACTTTTCCAGGTTGACCATAGATCTTTTTCTTCTTTTTCAGTTGCAATCCCAACCCTTCGCTTCTATTAAATGCCTCATCTATTATTGCTGTTATCCAAGTAGGATTTACTGGTGGAAGTAAGATATTACTTCTGGCATCGAATATGGTTTCAGGTCTGTCTGTATTAAGCCGTACAGTCAATGAAAGAACTTTTGGAAAGTATAACAGCTCTTCTTGCATAGAGCCTGAATCTGTTATTTCTGCCCAGCAGTGGCCACTATCAAGAAATTCAATTACCTGGGAATATTCGCGCCACAATGGAGTAATCAAGAATTTGTTTGGATATGATTTTGCCAGGTTAATCAAGCTCTGTTCCAAATTATAGGAACGTAACGCAGATTTCATAGCGTTGAGCATTACTAAGATTATCTTATGGTCAGAGTTCTTGATCAAATAAGTAAGACTTTTGATTATGGAAGAAAATCTATGCTCAGTCAAATTTTCCCGCCGATGAATATCCATCCTTAGCCATTCACCGGTTTCTAGTTTAGGATAAAGATCGAATATACTTGTGCTTGGTTTGTGCTTCCTCTTTATTTCAATTGCATCAACAACAGAATTCCCTACAACACGGATAAATTCTTCAGGGTATCCTTCTCTTATCAGATTGTCTTTATTTATTTTTGTTGGTGCAAAAAAGAATTGCGTGCCAGCAGAACAAATCCAAGTATCGATCTGTTCTGGAAATGGTTCCTCTCTTGCATAAAACCATCCCCCATCAAATTGAGATTCAATGAATTTTTCTACGAATGATTTAGTAGGATCTTCACGCACCCTTAGATGTTTTATGGAATCTGGACTCATTGATCTGAGCCCTGCCTCATTTTGAGCTACCTTTTGACCCATGCCGAACACCCAGGCCAATGGCGCTATTCCTGCAACCAGAGTATCCCCATGAACTATTGGTAACAGATGTGAACTATTTCCATATTCCTTCCTCCAATACCGTCCGAATGAACCGAACTTTAGTATGAGTTCACTCGCTTTTTCCATAAGGTCCCCCCTAATTTGCATATTGCATGCAATTTGATCTTCCAAATCAAACTCTTTTATGCCAAATCCCAGGAGTTCATCGAAATGCTGTCCAGTATCGATCACAAAGGACGGCAGTTTTTGTCTTATTGCTTCTATTAATATGGGCGCCTGTTTATAGAAATCTGGCTTTGTTCCAATTACGACAGAAAGTATAGGGCTTCCCCCATTATTATCAGAGTGTTTTCGTGTGCGTTCCAACACCTGAGGAAAAATGCGGATAGGGAGTATCTTTTTTTTCAGGTAAATGTAATTATCATTACTTGATCTTTTTTGTCTCAAAAATTTTCATCCACCAGACTCCCATGGTTTCGTGTAGGTTTCTTAATGAGGAGTACGCCAATTGCCATTATTCCAATTCCCGCCGCAACAAGCATATATTGTAATATTTCAAGTAAGGGCACAGCAAAAGTTTCTGGGGTTTGCGGTACCAAAGTACCAAAGTACAGCATCCCTGTGCTCAAGATTACTCCAGCGACAAATAATATAAGACCAGCTTCCTTTGAACCATAATTCTTTGCAAGCCCATATGTTATAACACATAATATAATCCCAGGAGCACCCGAAATTGAGACAACTTGTACTATTACACCGGCAGGTTGCACAGGAATATCCGGACCCTGAGGTCCCGACCGGATCAAGAACAAATAGAATGAGGTCATAAGAACCACGAACATTATAATCAAACCCAGAGATGCCAGTGAGACCCAAATCTCAAGATTTGTCAATTTTATTATGAAAGAACGTCTTGTAGGCTAAATAAATTATATGCTATTCTATGCCAACTAAAATAGCCAGTTCCTTTCGACATGCCGAACCCAGAAATTCTGCGGATTTTTCAGGAGTGATATGGTTAACGTATATGCCAAATCCTCTTTCAAGTCCAGACCAGCTCCCTAGTTGAGGATAAATTTCGATATGCCAGTGTATCTGTCTGCTGTTCTTCTTTTCTGGCGAGAGATGAAATACCAGATTGAAAGAGGGATTTGACAGCGCCTTGGACATCCCACCCAGCGTAGATCGTAGGATAAGAGCCAAATCAGTCATTTCCTTCTGAGTTACCTTGGTGAAAGCCGTTGTATGACGTTTTGGATAGATCCAAAATTCGTAAGGATATGATGATGCCCATGGAGAAAATGCTATATGGCTGTCGGTTGCAAGTATTTGTCTAGGACCGCTAGTTTCGGCGCCAATTACTGTACATGCAGGGCAACTTCCGTTTTCGTTAATATATTGATTGGACGCTTCGGCTTCATATTCAATTGTTGGCGGAATTGTGGAAAATGTAACTAGGTTGAAACAACTATGAGCAATTTTACTGCCAGCTTCGCGACCTTTGTTCACATATATCGAGACATAAGTTACTCCTTTTTGAGAATAAAGCCACCTCACCCTATCTTGAATCATCAAAAGGACGTTCGACCATTGGTCGAGCGATAACGAGTGTAGGTCTTCGTCGTGATTGGGAGATGCAACTACAATGTAGTGGAAACCATAAGCAGGTTCGCTGTAAAGAGGTTTGTCGCGGTAGAGGTTTTCTGTTGATTGCGTTACGATTGGAGAATCACTTTGAAATACCCTGACACTCCAGCCCTCTACCACATTCTCTTCACTGTCTGATAGTCTCTGCAACATCCCTTCTTTGACTACAAGTGAAAGAATGGAAGGCGGGGTCATGTTTTCATTACCCGGACAGTAAGGACATTTAGCCTCGACGGATTTGTCGTCGTGTGCATTCGGTTGATCAGTGATGTTGGGGAGAATCACATATTTATCAAGTACATAATCTTTTCTGAGCTCGATCATTCACGTTAACCTAAAAAAAGCTGTTAGTACTTTTAATTAAAGGTTCTGTGTTCCTCTTTCTAGGAACCTTATAAAAATAAGGATGAAGGCAGCAATACTGATCCACTAGTTTTGAAATTACTTCATCGAATTGCCTTATTGGGATATTGACATCAAAGTTGACGTAGAATTGTAATTTTTTTATAATAACATTTATTTAACTATTTTCTTAGTCAGACAGAGCCTTGGATGTCTTTTCTCAGATTCAATCATTGAAAGAAGAGATGACTAGGCTTCAAACGCAAGCGGAGGAATTTTCTTCATCAACTGAAGAATCTTTGGTGAAATTAGGGATTAAATCGGACATGAAAGTCGTTGACATAGGATGTGGAACAGGAAGTGTATCGTTCATGATTTCTCCCATGGTTGGAAAACTTGGTCTGGTAGTTGGGGTGGATTCTAACCAGTATGCAATAAATTATTGTAACGAGATCGCCCGGGGCAACGGCATTCTAAACGCCAAATTCATAATATCTGATGCCACAAGTCTGGATTTTGAGTCCCATACTTTTGACGTTTCTTATTCAAGATTTCTTTTCCAGCATGTAACGGCTGCGAGTGAGGCACTTTGTGAGATGGTCCGAATTACTAAACCAGGTGGAGTAGTTATGGTTGAAGATTGTGACCTATTTACCTGGCTAGTTTATCCCAAAAATGAGTCGGTTTCAAGACTCTGGCATTGGTATGAATCTATTCAAGTAGAACGAGGAACAGATCCCGAGATAGGTAGGAAGCTGTATTCGATGTTTCTGGATGAAGGGCTTGAACCCTCGGTTGACGTCTATTCCAAGTCTGTTTACCTCAATAGGAGCGCCTTTTGGAAATCTATCACAGCGGTACTTGAAAAAATCAATAACGAAGAGTTGAAAAGTCTGATTAGCGGCATAGAAGAGTTTGCCATGACACCTAATTCGATATTCGTTTTTCCACTAGTTTTCAGGGTTTGGGCACGAATAAAGTAACTCGCTTTAGAAAGACAGATTGGCTTATTTTGGCATACTCTGCATAATGTCTAACTGGTTTGTTGAGGCATACATACTGCAATAGGCTAATGGACATCTCGGTATTCTCCCATAGCCGCCTGTTGCATTTCAGAAAATTATCTAGTTGCCCGTTATAGATAAAAAAACAGAAAAATCTTCTGAATGGTTTTTTCTTTGATATTACCCGATTCCTTAAATAGAGTGTTTATTTTATCTTCTTATGGAAAAAATCTACGCTAATATCTTATCTTTGATAATATCTTGTCTTGTTACCTATAGTTTAATAGTTCCCACAGCTCCTATTTTCGGTCTAGAAGATTCCACTTCTGCTAATGGATCGGTTAATCCTTCAGAGTCCTCAGAATCCGCTACCACTACAGAACAAACATCCACTGATAGTTCACAGAATGTCGAAACAACAAGTAAGAGCGAGCCTCAGAAAACCGATGATGCAAACAGCGAGCAGGAAACAACTAAACAATCAGAACAAACAACTGCAGCTTCTTCCAGTACTGCATCCAAACAATCAGAACAAACAACTGCAGCTTCTTCCAGTACTGCATCCAAACAATCAGAACAAACAACTACAGCTTCTTCCAGTACTGACAGGACACCTCCGGGAAGAGTTGGGTCTGTAACTGTTAAAGTTGTAAGCAGTAATCAGATTGATCTTAAATGGACTAAAAATAAAGAATCTGACCTCAACCATTATAACATTTACAGAGGTACCAAATCCTCATTCAAGGTATCTCCCGGTGTGACTGTGCCTACTGGGACATCTAACACCAATTCATATTCCAGTACTGGCCTTGATCCATCTACCAAGTATTACTACAAGATAGCGGCGGTAGACGATGCCAATAATATTGGTCCTTTATCAAACGCCAAACTTGGAACGACAAAATGGGCTGCAACGTCAACCCAAAAGGACAGTCCCACACAACAGTTAACTGGCTTGTCATCCAGTTCTACTATAACTATATCTTCTGCTGATACCACTGCACCAGCTCAGGTAAGTGGTCTAATAGTTAGAACAATGAGTAGTACTCGGCTCAATCTGGTGTGGACCAGAGTGACAGCTTCTGACTTTAACCACTATAATATCTACAGGGGTACTAGTGGATTTACTGTAACTCCAGGAGTAACTGTACCTACTGGAACCTCGACTACAAATTCGTATTCTAATACGGGACTTAATCCATCTACCACATATTCCTACAGGGTTGCTGCTGTG
>JBBRRH010000089.1:0-15271 GCA_038201105.1 Nitrososphaera sp.
ACAGGTACCAATTTCGATCCTAGTGCTATTGTTACGATATACTTTGACGGAAACCTTGTGACTACAAATCCACCTACAGTGACACCTGCCAGCAATGGAGGATTTTCTGCTACCTTTACAGTACCATCGTCATCGAGTGGATCTAAGCCTGTTGTAGCTATCCAGGGAGATATTTCAGTTTCAAAACCATTCACAGTGACTCCTCCTGTGACGCCCGCCATTGCACTTAATCCAACCTCTGGACTTGTCGGTACTCTGGTAACTGTTACAGGTACCAATTTCGATCCTAGTGCTATTGTTACGATATACTTTGACGGAAACCTTGTGACTACAAATCCACCTACAGTGACACCTGCCAGCAATGGAGGATTTTCTGCTACTTTTTCAGTACCTGAGTCGTCTGATGGATCTAAGTCTGTTGTAGCTACCCAAGGAGATAGTTCAGCTCCTGCAACATTTGCAGTCACGGTTCTCGTAACTTCTGCTCAATCTCATTCATCCACTTCTTTATCATCAATTAATGAGACTAATGACCGTCATTCAAACAACAATAATACTCAGCCATACACTTCTAGTTCTGATGGAATAGTAAGAAGTCAAAATTCTCAAAATGAGTCTATGAAACCATTAGCCGGTGCAAAGGTGAAAAATAAGGATATTCCAGCGAATGATTCTGAAACTCAACCTACTCAGAATTCCTTAAATGAAAGGGTGCCTTCTGTAATAGAGGACAAAACTATTACAAAAGTTACAAGTCCAAACAGCGAAAAGCAACCAGAAAAGCAGTCGAGAAGTACTGATTCAATTAAGCGAGATAGGGCTCTCTTTTTCAAGTACTTGAATACTAAAAAGGATAATGTTAAGGAAGAGGACAAGACTGAAGTAAACAATCGACCTATAGCCGTCAACGATAAAGCAACAACAGATGCAAACGTTCCTGTAAATATAAACATCCTGAGTAACGACAAGGATACTGACGGAGATAAGTTGAGTATTACGGGACTGAGTCCTCCTCTCAAGGGAAAAATTGAATCTGATTCTGACGGAATGATTACCTACACGCCATTAGAATCATGGTCGGGGACAGAGCGATTTGGATATACAATTAGTGACGGTCGCGGTGGCGTATCAACTGCCAGTGTGACAGTCATCGTCCAACCAACTAGAGCTGAAAACCAGCCACCTGAGGCTCAAGATCAGGATGTCTCAATCAATGGGAACAATCCAGTCAAGATTAAGCTAGAAGCCAAGGATCCTGAAAACGGCAAGTTAAGGTTTGTACTTGTATCTAAGCCCTCACATGGCAGAATAGTTCAATTCTCGAGTGCGACAGGCACTTTAGGCTACATTTCCAATCAAAATTATAACGGAAAGGACGGCTTCGATTTCAAAGTATACGATGGAACAGTCTTTAGCAAAGATGCTAAAGTTTCTATAAAAATAGAGAACAATGACCAGTTACGCAAGGACCAATCTCAACAAGTCCAGCAGCCAAACAAACAGGAACCCAGTCAAACACCTACCAATGACAAAAAGACCAACGATAAGAAGAGCAATGGGGATACGTCTCCAAATGACTCAAGCCAACAGTCATCTCCTTCAACTCAAGACACTGAACCACCGAAAAAAGATCAAAAGCAAGATGAGCCTAGTCCGCCTCAAAACACACCGACCGAGACCGGCGGAGGAACAAGCGGTGATAATCCTTCAACATCTAATTCATAGTACAGGGCCATCGAATATTGACTTCCCATTACTGAGAAAATCTTCGAATATAGCCTTTGGCCAGCGAATTTCTGCAAAGATTTAAATCAGTATATTAGCTACAAGGCTGTTATAGACTAAAAGATTCCGATTGTTTATTATTAATTAATTATCGTTGATAGGCGTTAGTTTGAGCCCTATAAGGAATTTTTGTTGTTTTTGATGAGTACATTATACGTAGTCATTGCTGTACCCTCATCAGCTATTTTATCGCTGCCGCTAAGAAGTTTCTAATTCTTGTACTGACGGTTTAGATTAATTAATTAATTAAATTAAAAAGCCCTCTCGCCAAAAAATAAGAATTTCTTTTCCTAGCATATTTTACATCAAGTATAAATTAGTAAAAAACCATGACGGAATTAGGTACTAGGTGATAAGTTAGGCGCCTTATGGGTATCCTCATTAAAAGGTGTCAGTTTGAATGATAAGGTGAACATTTCTTGATTTTGGATGCCTAAAAACGACCAACTCTGGTTGTCATTAGCCATATAGTACCAATTCTTCTGAAAAGAGCCTGGCCATATTACTTCAAAACTACCAGTCATTTTGGTGAGCTCTACTTCAGTATTACTCGAAATTCTCAAGGTTAATTATATTCCGACTGCACAATCCAGTCAGTTTCAGTATATAAATCTAAATGTCTACCTTTAAACCAAAAGTATAATAGACTGAATGACAACTATCTAAAACAGGAAGCGCGTAAGTTGCCACGCAAAGCTACAGGTGAACGATTGGAGAAAGTAGTATCAACAAAGATATCTGCCAAAAAGTTTGAAATGCTCGAAGAAAGCGCAAGAGAATATTATATTCAGAAGAAAATTAATCAGCCGACTGTATCGGTTCTATTGAGAGCTCTTGTCAACATGTGGCTAAAGAAATTTGAACAGAGCAAAACTCCAACAAACGCACATGAAGCTATATCAACCAAACCCGTAGATCCAGTCTATAGTTCCCATCTCAAAAGATTAGATCGGGGAACAAATCTGAAAATAAATTCGATAAACACGTTAACATAAAATGTTTTAAGTTTTGCTGACTAAGCATGTTTTATCCGCACGGACTTCCGATTACTGACTAACCGATTTATAATATGATGACCCCGATATAATATGGGATGTTCTTGTCCATCTTGCGATCACAAATATGTCACCGAATTTGATGCTGCATATTGTAACTGTTGTTCTTCGTCTCAACACCAATTAGATTCTATGATAAAAAATTGTTAGAGACAAAATATAATTTCGGATCTTAGTAGATAATGGTAACTGAAGGGTCTTACTGACTACAGGCCAGCAAGCAATGCTTACCCTGTGAAGACTTTTCAGAGGGAGGATGATGCCCCTAAGTTAGCTGGTGTGCTGGGAATAGGTTTTGCAATCATCATTCAAACTGGCTATTAACAAGACAAATGATACTGAGGAGAGAGGGACACTATCGAGATAGGGATGATAGAGTTTAAGTAGTGGGGCTAATGATGTAGTCGCTTGTGCAAGATACTAGCGAATAAATTCCGGCTGGTACAAAATTGGTATTTTCACGTTGCGACATTTGTGAAAGAGAATACGGAGAGGAGGTGATGAAATTAAAGAATGCTATGGGTGAGTATTCAGAAGAAGACTTGGAGGGAAACGAGCCCTTACTTCTTTTATGTGATTTATGTCGCCAAGGCCTTGAGATATTGCCTACATATTTCACACGATAAGCCGATAAGCGTTCCAAGGTGAGTATTTAATTTGAAGATTCTTGTAATAGAAGACAACGTCGAGATATCAGAGGCATTGAGTTTCTTCTGTGGTGCGAGGAAAGATATTGAGTGTGAAGCGGTTAATACTGGTCAAGAAGGATTGGATAGGATCCGAGCAGAGAATTTTGACCTTATCTTACTAGATTTAGCAATGTCTGACTTTAGTGGAATGGACGTACTTCTTTCACTGAAACTAGACGGATTAATAAAATCAAGAAATATCGTTATCTTTACCGCTTCATCAAATCAAGACCTACTCCATGAAATCAGAGATATCGGTGTCAAGGAGATATTCAAAAAACCCTTTTCGTTGGACGACTTGATAAAATTGATAGAGAAATATCGTCCTCGCGCTTGACACTATGGAATGGGGAGAGCGGAAAGTTGACAGACGAAGAGATAGGGGTATGGATGCTTAATTGTCATTACTGTCGCAGACGAATAAGCGTATCTACCGTACCCGATATTATAGCCTTCTCTAATACCAGTTGTGCTGAGAACTGGAAAAAAGATACCATAAGGGAGTAATTGTTTGGATAACCTGTTTGATGAGCGTTTAAGTCTTCCTTTAAGATTTAAGATTAGACGGACATGAGACGGTGTTAGGGGAGATCTAGCATTAAACTTCAAAGCTGTCACCAGAGCACCATTGATGGATAATTTCACATCGAAGTTAGAGCGATTCGAGTATTCAATAGGGAAATATTCCAAATTGCTTAGAGCAGTAATACCGATTGAAAAAGGTGAAGAGGAAAACTTTCGGATGGTCTTAAGTGGTCAGTAACACAGATGGGAATATTTTACGGTGTATTATGTGGAATCATGGTTTTTATTCAAGGTCCAGTCTTAGGTAAAGCTTTAGAAAAGTTCTCCGAGCAAAAATTAGTAATAATTGGGAGCTTAATTTTAGGAACAAATTTTATTTTATTTGTATCGCATAATACTATCTTAATTTATGGAGCTGCAATTTTGTTTGCAGTTGGTAATGGTCTTATGTGGCCCTCTTTCATGTCCATACTGTCAAAAAGTGGAGGAACAGCTCTTCAAGGAGCTGTCCAGGGCGTCGCAGGCAGTTTTGGAAGTTTAAGAAGCATCATTGGATTAATAATGGGAGGCCTTTTGTATGATTTTCTAGGAGGTACAATCTTTCTGGTTTGTACCCAACTTTCTGTGGGAAATCGGTAAAAGCTGCCGTTAATCTCGACCGAGTTAAACCCTTGATCAAGATACCATTTGAATTTAGTTGGTTTACCTTTGTTCCAAGAATAAGTATAACCAGAAGTACCTACCAATATCGGTAATTGTTTAATTCGTACATCCATTAGGCGTATAATATATTCACATTAAGACTAATTAGAGATACATTCGAGCCAATACGATGTTGAACTATAAATGTTTCTCATAATCCCTAAACCGGCTATGCTCTTTTGAAGTTCTTTTTCTGACCAAACATTGAATGTTGGTCGAATCTTTTGACAACCAAACTAACAATAACGAGCCCTTTATCAATATCTGGAGACAATTTCATTTCTCATTGCCTTGAGTCATTCTCACCCTTTGAAAGTTTCTGTTAGATTAATAAACTGAAGACGACTGGAAGTTACTTAATTGCTTTGAAGGCCAATGCCACTAAAGCTTTGTGTGCGAATCTCACTAAGCAGAGGTATCATTCTTAGGTGTTTGGAGAAATTTGTTTACAATATTTTCCTTTTTGTACTCTTTAAATAAGTCACCTTGTATGTCGAAGGCACTCATTAACAATGCCTTAACCGAAGGCTTGATCTCTTTTATTTTTTTAGTAAATCAATCCCGTTGATTTCTGACACCTTAAAGTCAGAGAGAGCGAGATCATAGTTCAAAACATTGTTTCTAAAATGCTCTTTTGCTAGAGAAGGACTTGTAAAAGCGAATACTTCGAACAGATTAAGCACAAAATGAAGATGTGAATACTGAACTGCGTGATGTTTCTTATGCGGTTGCGATCTATTTTCCAATGTAACTTCTTTTAAATAATATTGTCTATATAATGCCGTCCTGGAGAAATGGTATCACGGGTTTCGGTCCCGTTCCCCGAAATACTATTACGGTAGAGAGGAAAGGCCAAATACGGGACTGGCCGAAATAAGCCTCTTACCTCCAGGAGATATTTCTTCCATGTAATTACAGACTACTTTTGCTTCCTACTTCGAGTTCATAAACACACAGAATTGTAATACCTTGACATGTAATGACAGCAAATAGTTTCACTAATATATTTCACTCAACGATTACTTCTTTACTTTTCA
The DNA here is from genome assembly GCA_038201105.1 of Nitrososphaera sp. Taxonomy (GTDB): domain Archaea; phylum Thermoproteota; class Nitrososphaeria; order Nitrososphaerales; family Nitrososphaeraceae; genus TA-21. Next base: position 5,794 of record JBBRRH010000089.1, read on the forward strand.
TGACTACACCACCCAACTAATTTGGACTCGACACTTTTCGTCTCTGGATAAATGTTGTCACGGGCTATCAGATTCGTGAAGTCATCTGTCTTTAGGGGAGAATTGTTTAAAACTACAACTGGTTCTATCCTAGCCCTCTTTGCAGCCTCCACGCCCAATGGAGCATTCTCGACCACTAACACATTTGATGGAGCCAATTTCATTCTGCTAACGAATAAGTTAAATCCTTCCGGATCAGGTTTTCCGTGCTTAATGTCATCTCCAGTAAGAACAATATCAAAGGCAACGTTCGGGAATGATTGATCCATGATTGAAACCACGTCTTCCTTGGTCGCACCGCTAACAATCCCTTTTATACAATTTAATTGTTGTAATATTTCGTTAACTTTGTCGTAGGGCTTCACTTTCATTTCTGACCTAAACACTTCATCTTTCCTTTTGGTAACTAGTTTAGCCTTAGAGACATCCAAGTAATTATATTTTTTGAATATTTCCTCTGCCAGGTCAATTCCGCGCATACCCTCAAGTAGATAAACCGACCTTTCATCAACTTGCAAAGAAGTAATTTCTTCAAATGCAGTTTTCCATCCTTTATAATGGATGGCCATAGAATCCACTAAAACTCCGTCCAGATCGAATATTATGCCATTCACATTAATGTGAGCGCTTCAACCTATTTATCAATTCAGTAATTTGTTGATGAGTTACGTATATGACTGACTTCAGGCTAGGAGTAAAGCTAAGCTGAAAGATTGGCTTTAGCTTGACATTCGTTTAGATGCATCAATACCGCCAGCTCCCTAACCATCAAGTAGTGACAAACATCTTCAGTGGTTTTGTCTGAAAAACCCAATCTGTTACCTAGATCATATCGGTCTAACCCGCCCATAAGAACTTCGAATTTGACACACAAGAATTTATTCCTGTTACGGCTGAATTCCACTACATCACTACTAGTTGGTATCAATTGTTCAAGATGATCAATACCATCTGGAGTAATCCCTATACAGTTCGCATGGAGCAATTATGCGATAACATGGGGTTGTTAAAAAGGAAGCTGACGACATTAACTTACATGGTAACAATATTCATGCTTTGGAGCCGCTGGAATGAAATACTGATCCAAGTTAAGGACACTGATCAAAATATCTTAATTGAGGACCTCTCTTTCAATAGATCCATCCTTTATGTAAATAATCTTGTCAGTTTTATCAGCTAGTTCCTGATTATGAGTAACCATGATGATGGTGCGTCTGAATTTGCTTGATAGATTTTTGAGCAAAGCAAATACTTCATTTCCCGTGGTCGTATCTAAATTTCCAGTTGGTTCGTCAGCCAAGATCATAGTTGGATTGTTTATTAGCGCACGAGCTATTGCCACCCTTTGCTGTTGTCCCCCGCTAAGGCTAGATGTTTTGAGCTTTGCCTTGTCAGCCACTCCCAATGTCTCCAGCAACAAAAACGCTCGACGATTTCTTTCTTGTTCACTCATGTCACTAATTATCGCAGGGAGCTCAACATTCTTCTGTACTGTGGATCTATTGATCAAGTTAAATGATTGAAAGATAAATCCTATCAATTTGTTTCTCATTGACGCTATCTCGCCATCTCTCAAAGAGAAAATGTCAATTCCATCAATGTAGACTTTTCCGGAGGTAGGTCTGTCTAGTGCACCAATCATGTTAAGCAAGGTGGACTTGCCGCTTCCTGAAGGTCCCACTATGGAAACAAACTCTCCTCTATTTATGACAAAACTGACATCTCTTAAGGCCTCGAATATTCCTGCACTTGTTGCAAAAACCTTTGTTACGTCGTTGACCTCTAGTGCAATTTCACTTTGATTATCGCTCATTTCCTTCACCATTCTACTCCTGCTTCTGCTGCCAGAGATACCCGCATTAGGTCTTCGTCGTTTACATTTAATACGCTAAAGCAATACGCACGACAGCTCTCTCTATATGTTTTCTTGCCCAACTCAATTATTGCACCTTCCCTTTCCAACCTACTCGCCATAGTCATCTCTTTAGCGCGAGTACCGGTGAAAGTCCTGATGCTTTCCACGCCGGATATAATCCGGCTATAACACTCAGAGCGACGGAGAGCAGCCAGACATTTGTAATATCACCGGGAACGAACATTGGCGTGATTTGAGGTTGGGCTCCTCCCCCTCCACCAAATCCAGGCCTTGGAGCTCCTCCACCTGAGCTTATTGCATAGGCTCCGACTACGCCAGATACTACTCCTAGCGTCGAACCAATCAACCCTATCATAAGAGCCTCAAACAGAAACATAAGAAGGATAAAAATCCTTGTTGCGCCTATTGCTTTAATCGTTCCTATTTCAGATATTCGTTCATTAACTGCGTTATATAGCGTAGTTACAATGCCGATTGCACCTACAAGCAGAGCAATAAATGCTACACTTTGGATAAACGAATCGTTTCCGCCAGTAAATCGTTCTCTGGCCTGCAAAATAGCTTTCGGTGTAGTGATTCCTATATTTGTGCCATAGAGACCTGTTATTTCAGATTGTACTGTGGGAACATAATCGGCGGAGTTAGCTACCACAACCATCTGATCGTATTTGCCACTCTTGAGGAAAAGGGAATCCCCAGCTGCCGCATTGATTATGACTGCCCTGTCCAACTGATTATTTCCCGTGGGTGCCATAATCCCAGTTACCACAAAACTTTTAGAGATATCCTTTTGCTTTCCCGTATTTGGATCAACATAAGTGAATGTTGCTCTGACTGTCTGTCCAAGGGTAACAAATGGCGTACTTTTACCAGGAGGGTTCGCCGTACTGTCACCAAATATAATAGAAGATGGATTATTTGATTGAACTGAAGAACCTGGTACAAGCTCAACTGAGGGGCTTATGGAATAGATAAATTTCTGTGGATCGGTACCCATCACGGAAGATGTAATTACATTTCCTGATGCGTCAAGCGTGGCCTGACCTTGATATGCAGGAATGACATCTGAGACAAACGGAAGTGACTTAATTCTATCAACTACGATGGAGCTTATGATAATACTGGGAGTGGATGAATCACCGCCGCCTCTAAAGGAACGCTGACCGTTATTAACAAAAAGGATATTAGGCGCTAGTGTATTCAGCTGTTTTTTAATGAATTCCTTCTGACCTGCACTAATTCCATTGAGAGCAATCATTAAACTGCACCCGACCAAAACCATCATTATAGTAAGAGCAGCTCTAGCCTTTCTCTCCCTTATGGCCTCAAATGACAATTTGAAAATTTCAGTGATCTTCATATTCTGTATACCTCGCCTACCATAGACGATTCATTCATTTCTTTTCTCCCGAATCATCTACTCTCTTGTTCACGTCATTTGGTCCTCGTGGTCCCTCAGTACCCGAGCCCTTGACTCTCTCATTTTCCAGATTAGTATGTGTAGATATAGTGCCCTGGTCCTCATTTTCTTTTCCATCTAGAAAGAATCGGTCTTCTTTTGTTGATGTTCTTGACGCTGCGTAAATCCTACCAGCAGCTGATCTCCTTCTTCTTAAAATTAGCAGCGCTAAAGCCGTGGCCACAATAATTAGTATTAATGGTATGGGCAGCGAAATCCCACCTATCTGTAGTGAATATTGTTTTCCTATTAGTATACCTAGGAAACCTTGATTTTGGTTGCCATTATCGCCAAATCGCTGTCTAGGTCTGGTGAGATCAACAGAGCTATTAATTATTAATGCATGATCAACTCTAAGATCGTCACTATAAGTAATTCTAAGTGAAATGGGATATCTTCCTGGCGACGAATTGTTTTTAAGTTCCAATGGTATACTAAAAGGTAAAGGAGAATTAGCGTCAAGGTCTCCCAGGTACGATGGAAAAGTAGAGACAGGCACAAGACCTCCAACTGATAGATCGGATGAAGATCGTGAAGATGACCCATTTCCTGAAGATTTTTGCGAATTTAAATATTGACTAGATTGGGAGATCGTGGGGTTAGGATGTCTGTTTTGAAGACTCTGATTCTGATTCTGATTCTGATTCTGATTCTGATTCTGATTCTGATTCTGATTCTGACTCTGATTCTGACTCTGATTCTGACTCTGATTCTGATCTGTTGAGTTACCGGGGGAACGCAATTGAATTGTGGTAAATAATGCCACAGTGTTACCCTTGTTTAATAAATTTCCAATCAGATTTGGGGTGCCAGCTATATTATTTATGGCAATATTACTCACATCAACGTTAATCTCGCCAATAACTTTTGCTCCGATGTTAAATGTGTCGTTTCTTGCTCTCCCGTTCATGATATACTGTACACCTACTTCGAATGACACTGGACTACCTATTATGGACGTAGACGCAAATACCGTTGTCGTGTAGAATTGATGAGAGCCAGGATCTAATCTTTGAAGGTTCCATTTAGAAGGTCCTGATATCGCAATTGAAGTTGATTGAGAATCTAGTGAAACTACTGCATCCAATATAGGATACCTATTGTTATTCGTAATGGTGAAGTTAAGGTTACTCTCTCTACCTGCAGTAATAGTTATGGAGTCATCGCTGTTGTTGTTCTCACTCCCATTATTGTTATTCTGTTTAATAATACTTTTATCATTGTCTATCCCATTTGAAGTATCCGACAAAGACACTTTTTTAATTAATGATTCACTGGACTGGTTCGAGGTTAGGTTATTTCCAGTGTAAATACTATGATTCATTCTATTATTGAAAGGACTACTGTGATTCTCATTCTGGGCAAGGCTGACTCCATGATAATAAGTATTCTTTGTGACTATGCTACTAGCCAGGCTGGACGGTGTTACACTTAATTCCGAATCAGAAGTTGTCCCACTATTGTTAGTAGCATGTGAATCCTTGTTAGCACCGTTGCCTTCAGCGTCTGTAGTTGGATTTGAAGTACCTTGTGGGATGGCATTGGGATTTACTGCAAGGCCTGCTTCAGGAAGATTAGGCAGTACCCGAAAACCTACTATCTCGCCGGAAGATTTAGTTTCTCCTGTGGCATCCGTGTACGAGATTTGAAGATTAAGGTTTTGCAGTGACTCGCCCGCTGAAAATGACGGTAATATTGCCGCATCTAATTCTGCAACTGATCCAGCGGCTATTGTTCCCAGGTTAAAGATCCTAGAGCCCAAACTAGATGCTTCTTGCTGTATCTTATATTTTGACGTTGAATTTTGACCGGATAGGGATGCTGTCAGGTTATCTTCGAGAATCTTGCCGGCAACGTCACTAGCAATATTCATGTTAGTTTTTAGATCGCCTGTACTTGTAATTATACTTCCTCCAGCACTATTTAGAGTCACAACTACATTGTTAGCATCTGCTGTCCCTTTGTTTCGTATTTGAATCTTTACATGATTTACCTCACCTGGAGTTAAATCTGTTGAACTCGATGATGTATCCAATATTACTTTACCCGCCAATACAAAAGGAACGCTTGTTGTTTGTACTCTGTATGCTCCGGCTTCCGGATCGGGTGTCTTAAAGTAATATGTTCGAAGAGTGGCTGTATGAAGACCCACACTTGCTGTTTTTAAGATATCAACTTTAAAAAATAATGTGTACGTCTCTCCTGCCTTCACAACTTCACTTATGCTTGCTATTGCTGGATAGTTGTGCTTTAAGTGGTCATTGTAACTAACTCCTGAAGATGACAGTGGGACTAGGGTGCTGAATCCATCGGGAAGCGTCAGATATCCTGTAATTCCAGTAATATCTGAAAAGGCGGTGTTAGTCAAAACTACTGCGAGGATTGCCGGTCCTTCTCCAGGACCTACTTCCCTTTGAACCTGTACTTCGCCTGTTGAAGCAGCACTTATTCCAGACGATGAGCTATTAGAATTGGAGAAAGGAATATTTTCTGCCCAATATGCATCGACAAAACCATTGTTGAGCATAGATTCTATTCCAGGTGGCACTTGTTGCAGCTGTGCTAATTGCGATTGAGCTGACTGATCTGTAGAAAAACTTCCATTAATATTGGAAGGTGATGAAGGTTCACTATTGTTGTCGACAAGCCCGCTTGGAATGGAACCATTTACTATTATAACGTGGTTATTTGTCAACTCATCACTGTAGGTAATTTTGAGTGAGACCAAATATGCGGTATTAGAGAGTCCTTTACGATTGAGTGTAGTATTATCATAATTACTCGTACTATTAGTAACAGCTAGAGTGTTTAAGTTATTCGAAGAATTAGATTCTCCTGTATCTGAAGAATGATTGATTTTATTTCCTCCAGATCGCGGTGCTGCCAAATCAATTGATATGGGTATACTAAATGGCGTAGGAGTATTTGGCGAAAGTGTTCCTAGAAATTGAGAAGCTCCTGTCAAGAGATTGGTTCCTCGCAGACCTCCTGCTTCCGTTTGGAGACTAACTGATAATACTTGCAGGTTTGTGAATAACGCGCCCGAATTTCCTTTATTTAATAAATTTCCAACTAGGTTTGGAGTATCTCCAAGATATCGAATACCAAGATTGTTAGGTTCAATCTTTATGTCCCCTATGATAATAGCTCCAATATCAAACGAGTCTGTTTTGAGTTCTTGACCATTCTTGATATATTGAACTGTAACTGTAAAGAATACGGGATTTCCAATTATTGATGGGGATGCATATACTTTCGTTGATATCAGGTGGCTTGAATTAGAATTAAGTCTTGGCAAGCTCCAAGTCGTAGGACCGATTATTTTAACTGAGCTAGATTGAGAGGCTACAAATACTGCAATATCGGTTATACTTTGTTGGTAATTTATTATTCCGGGGTTCCGATTGCTAAGATCTATCCTAAATGACAGATTCTGAACCTTGCCGGCAGTGATCTGGATCGGAGGTTGTGATTGATCAATGGGAGTAGTTGTAGGTGGAGGTATCAATCGCGGCTGTAATGCATATGCAAATGATTCATGTTGAAAAATATTTTGGGATGTTACCAAAATAGAAAACGCAAGAATGACATAGACCATCAATCCACAATTATAGGTCTTCAATTGTGGAATGTTCACGAATTTCAAAGGGACTAGAGTGACCATCGTATCTGCCAGTCCTCTATAATATATCTTGCCGCAAATAATCCAATGTATCTGGCTTTAACATAGCACATAGACTCTCATTATCTTTTAATCATTTTCAGACCGCTAACGTAAGTATTCCTTTGTAACAATTAGAATGCGCGAAAGCACTGCTTTCCTAATACTCGACGCAATTATCTCATTTGATCTTTCTAATTTGAATGGCAGTAATGGGCATGAAAATGGCAACATTTCAGCAATGACGCACCATATGACTCCTACTTGAATGCAGGACAAGTTGTTTAATAATAATGCGTAACATAGTTACTCAATTTTGCCTTATCATGATGAGGGGACAGGAGTAACGGTTAATTCGCTTTGTGGCGACGAAGGTAGAATCTGAATGCCTACAACTTGATCCGTTACTTTCTTATTCCCGTATGCGTCGTTATATATCAATTGGATATTCAAAGTTTCTAGCGTACCTGCGGCAAGATTATTTGGAAAAATGACAGTATCTATTTCTCTACCCTGATCTACTGGAACAGTACCTAAATTAAAGGTTGTACCTCCCAAAACAATAACAGGTATGACACTAGATTGTTGAACTACATTTCTTGAAATGTTTCCTGCTATAGCAGGTGTAATGATATTGTTGCTTGTTGCGGCTTCGGTTCTCGCCGAGACTGTTGCGATAACCCCAGTAGCTGCTGCAGAACCGTCGTTATTGATTACGAGCTTTAATCGGTTACCAACACCAGGAATAGCACTTAAAACATTGATCGTATTTGGTGATGTGGATATATTCTCGCTACTAATTTGAAGTTGTGAGGAACCTATCACATCTAAAATGACTTTCCCGCTAAGCTGGAATGGAATCTTTAGTGATTGGGCTTTAGAATCAAAACGAGTGTGGACCGTTTTTGCTTCAATACTGCGACCAGTGTTGCTTTTTGTTTTATTTGTATTATTGTCATTGCCAGAACACTGGTTAGTAAGTTCCAGGTGAGAACTCTCTTTCGCATTCTTTTCTACCTTTAGATTGCTCTTTCTTTCATCGGTCTCCTTAAAATAATGAACAGTAAGATCGGCATTGTATTCTTTTCCAACTTTGGCATTTTGCAAGATTTTGACGGGGAAATATAGAATGAATGTCTGTCCCGGCTCTATGCCCCCGCTTGTTGTAGGAAAGCTCGACAGGGCTACAGAAGAGTCCTTGTTTCTTGGAGAAACGACTGACTGAAATCCAGATGGCAAATTGAGCTCACCTGTTACGCTTGTTAGGGATACGGTGCCCCGGTTAACTAATATTACTGCAAGAACAGAATCACCTTCTCCTGGTCCCCTCTCAACTCTGATCACAGGAGCTAACGATTGACCATCAGTTTGTCCTGAAGCGGCTCCCGCGTCAACTCCTCCAAGTATAGTATTATCAGTCCAGTAAGAATTAATGAACACAAATTTCACCGAACCTTTCGTTATATTTTTTACTTCAGAAGTGGTAAAGTCCTTTGCTTTTTCCTTAGTTTTCGTCTTTAGATCGTCAGTTGTTAAATTATCGCATAAGGCAAGAAGATCACTATCGCTTGCCAATGATGTTGTGATCAGACAACTTTCTCCCAGAGCATTATCACAACTCGCTTGATCCGACTCCAATGGAGTCTGTATGAGAGAAGGTGACGGTAGAAAAGAGGTGTCAGATGAAGTAGATAATGGGGAAAACGGTGATTGAGGTTGAGGAAGAGATGCATATGTGGTCCCGATGTACGGATTCTGAATCATACTACTTATTAACGAGAGAAAAATAATCGATACTAACATAATTATGGGACTATTAAGATCATTGGTTGCCCTCTTATCGCCGATCTTGTTATGTGAGAACATTTAGAAACGTCTCTTGTAATTTAAATGACTGGACTATTATGTTTGATCAAAGTATTTGTCATAATAATATCGAGTAAAATTGTTTTTATTGTATTTACAAGTAGTGACTTAATCATGCGGCCATTAAGTAGGAAGACAGTTCAACATTTATTTGGACAAACAGTAAATTATGTTTACACAATTGATAACTTATAAGACTGTTAGGTAATCATCCCATTTGACATTTATGCTATTTCACAGGGTTCGACAATTGTAATTTTAGCGTTATCTGCCCCACCGAACCAGGTCCTAAGGATTTCACCTAATTACGCCTAAGGACATCAGAGCCAGCATTTTGTAGGTGATCCCTTTCAGCGATGATGAATTGACTACCGGTATTAGAAACACTTATAGCTTCTTTCTTTTAACTAAATATCAAAATCCCCTGAAAGGACTAGTTTTATTGCGGGAGGGGAAGCGATGAAGTTATGGGGGGCACTGGAAACGACAATATTTCGGGAGGCAATGGGGCAGATGAAATCATGGGGGGAGAAGGGAATGATACCATTTATGGAAATGATGGACCAGACACTATTAT
>JBBRRH010000090.1:0-14695 GCA_038201105.1 Nitrososphaera sp.
AAGCCTTGCGGACAATGTTATATTTAGTTTATCTTTATATTTAATAATTTTATACAAGAATTGGTTGCCGAAGAACTTGAATCATGAACCACTACAGGGCAATGATAATGATTATTTGTATCATGCTACTTCTACTGCATAGTCAGCTCATTGTATGAGAAATAATAACTTTTTATTATATCTCCTAATTATTCTGAATATAACTACAATAACACATGAAAGAACTGTATTCGTATGACTAGCATAGAATTAGTCTTCAAGACTGAAATAGTTAAAGCATTTATTCTAATTGTCGTTCGTGTGAATATGTATAACTCGATTGTGTTTTCGGAAGGAGTTGTTTGATTGATTGTCTAGCTCTTATCCTGACAAAAATTACATTACAATTTCTTACATTACAATTTGTTACTGATGTAGTATTTAAACTATAGGATGGTTTATCCAACCAAACGAAGGCCATAATGGAGTCCCTAAAAATACACATAAATCTGTAGTACGCTTAGATTTTTAGTGATGCACACATATGTCAAAACACTTCAAAAGGTTGCGGACAGATACGCACCAAGTAGGATGCTATCCTTTGACATGGTGCATGTATTCAAGACATTGCAGCTAATTCAAGAGAATGGACATGTTAGCAGAGAGAAACTATGTGAGGACTTGGGACTGGGAGAAGGAACTATTAAGACTTTAGTGAGACACCTCAAGATGCAGAACCTTATAGAATCTACTAATGCAGGCACGAAAATGACTAAAAAGGGAAGATCATTTTTTTCAGAACTATTATCTTCAATACCGGCTGAAATCAGTCTATCCAAATGTGCTATTACGTTGGGGAAATTCAACTATGCAGTACTTGTAAAACAAATGAGTTCCATGATCAAAGACGGAATATCTCAAAGAGACGCTGCAATTAGAATGGGAGCATCTGGTGCAACTACCCTTTTGTTCAAAGACAACAAATTTCTTATTCCACAAACAGACTTTGATTCATTAAAAGATGAACATCCGTTATCTGAACAGATGATTAAATATCTTCATCCCCAAGATGGAGATGTGATAATCATAGGAAGTGATAATTATTCGAGAATGAAAGCCGAGTTTGCTGCAAAGAGTGCTGCTTTGGTAACCATTATGAATCATGAAAAGCACTAATCACTGAAAAATTTATATCATTAGCAACCTTGGCTGCAACAAATAACAATGATGGATTTGATCAAGGTTTGCTTGACTTACCAATCCCAGATTTATTTACAGATCTTGTATCAAATAACGATTGTGTTCCTGTAGTGAAGAATCAAGAAATTAACTTAGCTTAATTTTCGTTAACTTGCATATCTCTTGAGAAATGAGAGTGTCTTCTCCCATGCATCTTGTGTTTCTTTTGGAGCATAATTGTCGCCGGAAGGATTGGCAAAAGCGTGTCCTATTTCAGGGTAAATATGAATTTCATTTGTAATCCCAATCTCGTCTAACGCAGCCTTGAACTGATTTATTTGTTTGAGAGGAATAGCCTGATCTTTGTCACCAAAAATCCCGAGTACAGGCCATTTTATCTTGGACAGCTCTGACTTTTCAACTACTAGAGGAGTTCCATAATACAATATTGTTGCTGCCAATGGCTGATCTTGGCTATTTAATGCCAATTGCAATGATTGTCCTCCACCAAAACACCAACCTATGGACGCAATTTTTGATTTATCTACGATTGGGAGAGAACTGACATATTTTACCGCTGCTTTCAAATTAGTGATAGCATTTTCCTGATTGGCTCTAACAGATTGAACTAGTTTACCTGCCTCGTTTGGATCAGCTGCAACTTTACCATTGTATAAATCGGCTGCAAGAACGACGTAACCTTCTTTGGCGAGCAAGTTTGCCATATCCTTGATGTGGTTATTTAATCCCCACCATTCATGAATCATAATGACTGCCGGAAGTTTACTTGCATTATTCTCTTGTCGCACTGGAAATACTAAGTATCCTTTTGCGCCCTCAAAGTAACTTACCGTGCTATTTTGTAATTCCACTTCGGTGCCATTACCAGTGGAATTACTTAAGGCCGTTACATTTCTAATAGGGTCATCGGAACCATTCAACTGCCCTTGAACTAAATTCATATAGCTAGGAAAGATCATCATAGAACTGAGAACGAAGAAAATACTTGAAGAAAGACCTTTTTTACTCATTAATCTTTTCAGGAGCGATCAACTATTTATTTACTCCGTAAGACCATTAAATTATTTATCCATTGTAACAGTGATTTCCAACTATACAACTAACTTATAACTTGTTGTCAGGATTTCGCTTCTCACAGTGGCATTTTGATCTATCTGCCTTGACTCGAAACAAGTTCGTAATTGATAATTACTTTTCTGTATATTGACAATTAGTAGCATGACGTCAAATAATAATAATAATAAGACAAATTTTGCCGATAAAATTGGGTACTGGACATCGCAGGAACAATATTCAATGCTAGATCTATTGAAGTTTGTCATCGAGGCTGAAAGGAACGGCTTCAGGGACTGCATGACAAGTGATCATTTCCACCCATGGTGGCATGATGGAGGCTATGGGAATTTTACATGGGTCTGGATGAGTGCGGCTGCAGAGCGAACAAAAAAAATGAGATTTTTGACTGGTGTAACGGCAGCCGTATATCGTTACAATCCTGGAATAATTGCACAGGCCTTTGCCTCTCTAGATGTGTTATATCCTGGAAGGATTGGTCTTGGAATAGGGTCAGGAGAAGCCATGAATGAAGTTCCACTAGGATTTGAATGGTGTCCCGCAGATATTCGACTAGAAAGAACAAAAGAAGCTATTCAAATTATAAAGAATTTATGGAAACGACCAGATGCAATTACAGCAACGAATAATGTTAATCAGAGTATTGACAAGGACGGCTTTGTAACATTTCAAGGCCAATATTTTAAAATTAAAAACGCACGACTTTATACACCCCCTCAAACAAAAATTCCTCTGTACATGGCTGCCGTCGGAGAAAAAGCCACTGAGACTGCAGCAATTTTTACTGATGGATTGATTACCGTTTCCACTCCCGATAAATCAAAAAAGATTCTTGATAATTTTGATAAGCATGCACGGGCCCATGATAAAGATCCTAACACCATGGAGAAGATAGGCAAACCAAAGATATCATACCACAAAGACTATGATGAAGCGTTCAAATCTTCTGGTTTCTGGCGAGCTACATCCCTGAAAAATGCATTCGACCTTGATGTCAGCGATCCTCGCGAATTAGAGGAGAAAGCAAAAAGGGAGGTATCAGATGAGAAACTGAAAGAATCCACAATCATAGTGACATCAATTGAAGACTGCATAAAGCCGATAGAGGAATACTTTAAGGCAGGGTTTACGAGAATTTACGTGCAAAGTACCAGTCCTAATGAGCTGGAATTTATTGAAGAATTTAGCAAAAAGGTACTTTCCTATTTTGAGAGCACGAAGAATTAGGTCGAATTCGGGGATCGAAGAAGAATTTAAATGATAGCGCAAGTTCTGGGGGATCAGCAAGAAAAACTTTCATAGCAGTTTCTTGTTGTCATTATGATCATGGTCATAGATCTTGGACGTCATTCAGGTCTCCTTGTACTCTTAACTTTTTTTACCGTTCTGGCTATCATGGGCAATCCCAAAGTCTACGGGGAAGAGAATAACAACTCTAGCCTGAGAATCACTCATGGAATAGCCAGCGGAGACGTTACTGACCATTCTGCAATAATATGGTCAAGAGTTAACCAGCCCTCTATAATGCATGTTGAATACAGTAATGATTCATTATTTTCCAACTCTAATTCAAGCATAAAATGGACAGATAATGCGACAGACTTTACAGGAAATATTCTTATTGATAATCTGACGGAAGGAACAAAATACTTTTACCGTGTTTGGTTTTCAACTACTGATAATCATATCAATAGTACATCAATGAATGGAATATTCAAAACAGCTCCCAACTCCACCACGTCTGGCGAACATATTAGTTTCATAGTGGGCGCTGACATTGGCGGTCAAAAGTTCTGCCGTGAAGTAAACAAAGGCTATTACATATTTGAAAAAATGAAATCACTATCTCCAGACTTTTATATTCAAAATGGAGGCATGATCTACGCAATTAATGATTGCCCTGCTAAGCGACCTGATGGTCATCAGAATATTCCTGGAAACTTTTCAGGTATTGCCGACCCTAATGTAGACTGGAAGAATTTAACTCAAGTTCACGATGTCTATGTCAAGCATTGGGCTTACAACAGACTCGATCCTCATTTGCAAAATTTTCTCAATAGCACGTCCATGTATAGTCAGTGGGATGACCATGAGGTTATTAATGATTTTGGAGGCCCATGGTCGTACTGGAATTCTGTGAGTAAGAACAGAACAGGTTACCCTAATTTGGTAGAAGAAGGTAGAAATGCGTTCTTCAACTTTTCGCCCATGGAAGGAAACTCCGACAATGCGAACAAGATCTATAGGTCATTTCATTGGGGAAAAGATCTTGATCTTTTAATTTTAGATGCAAGATCTAACAGAAGTAGAAATGATATCGCCGATACTCCGGAAAATAACAAGACAATGTTGGGTAAAGACCAACTTGCATGGTTGAAAAAGAATCTATTGAATTCGAATGCCACATGGAAAATTGTAAGCAGTGACGTGCCTGTGTCGATTCCTACGGGTGCCAACGCGTCAAAGTTTGGACGAGATGGATGGGCTAATGGTATTGATCTTGACCTTTCCTCTAAAACGGGTTTCGAAAGAGAGCTAACAGAAATAATGAAGTTCATTGACGACAATGATATTAAAAATGTAGTGTTTGTTGCCACTGATGTTCAGTTTCCAGCTACCTTAAAGTACAGTGCTGATGTAAATGGCGATGGCGACCCAGTTAATGTGTATGAAATCGTAAGTGGTCCTCTTAGTGCATTCCGTTTCGGCATTCCAGGAGCGCCTCTTCCGATGCTTGATCCAACTTTTCAACCTACAATTTTATACGTGGAAGGTGGGATATCCAACTTAGTACGGATTCAGATACAAAAACAAAATGACGGCAACGTTCACTTAACTGCTGACATTATCGGAGAAGATGGTCATGCGAGGGCCGGCTCGCATGTAGATCTTGTGCCACAGGAGAAAATTATTCATAATTTTCCAAAATACTAGCAAATTCACCTTGACCGGTGCGAAACTGACCAAGTTGTCCAACTATGTCCTCGCTGTGCGTGCGGAGGGAATGGGCCATTATGAATTTTCAGCCATTTTTTGGACCAAATAACGGGCCGGACAATGGTTGTGCAACTCAAAGTGAAGTATTTAGAAAATGTCCTATACTGGTAAAACAGGGAAACAATTCAGGGAGAATCCATAACTACCTTAACTTTTATACCAATATATGGTATCGGTAGTGGAAATATTAGAGGCAATTTCAGATGTTAAATCCTTAAAATTATTTAACACTATCGCCACAAAAGGAGGAAATAGTGAGGATCTTTCAGTGCAACTCAAACTCTCTCGTAAGGAATACTATTCAAGAATGTCACGGCTGATGAAGACGGGAATGGTTAAGCGTAAAAATGGGAAACACTTTCTTACTGCGTTTGGAAAAGTAGTATACGATGCACAGGTTACAGTTAAAAAAGCAGTAGAAAGCTATTGGAAACTTAAAGCAATAGATTCTATTGATTTATCTGACGAAATCACTGTAAAAGAACGGGACAAGATCATTCAAACCCTCGTTGATGATGTAGAAATAAGGGAGATCCTGTCGAAACACGCCTCCTGATACATCAATTCTAAGTTTATGCCATCTGCCCAAATATCATGTGGGAACGATGAATTGTAATCGTTACCACTAGTCTTTTTCGATATTATGATTATCTTTGAAAGTTAAGTTAAATCATAAATGGTAATCTGTGGCACAACGTATAAGTTCTTGTCTCTTTAACTTCCTACGCTTGGTCTTTGGTTAGTTTTGTATGAATTGCCGTCAATTCTTTGATTAACCTATTTTACAAACACGCTTGTTAATTTTATGCATTCAAGCACGAAGATTAAAGAAATTCACTAATCACGGTTGTCATCTAAGTGAACGTAACAAACAGGAATATGACTTAATGCTTATTATCATCCTAGCTTATTTCCTATCCTATGATCAAACAAGAATCCATTCATGTGTGTCTTCAATGCGGTTGTGTCTTTTCAATACAAGGGATTGAACACGAGGCTAGATGTCCAGTATGCAAAGGTAAGGATTTCGATAGGATACAAGGATTCGAAACCAAATAACTTCAAGACACTCGATAACGGTTAACGACCTACGGTTTAGTGATAGGTTAGGTCCTACCCGGGGGTCTTAATATCAAGGGATAAAAAAAAGGAAGATTAAAACCAAAGCATAGACCTACTCCTTCGAAAGGGATTAAAATACATGAATGCAAGAGCACGCGAAGAAAGCATTTGCACAAGAACGTTGAATTCAAATACAAAATACGCGATCGCATTTGCTCTTGCAATACAAATGCATAGAATGGCCGGTATCTACATACTAGTAAATAACGCTTGTTATATCCAGTGTAGACTAGTTAATTAACTAGGTCTGAGCATGGATTGTATACATGCAAGTCTTAGAAGAACAGCGTCTTTATTCCAATTTCATCAACAGTCTAAAGTCATCCGTAACAAAGACGCATTACGCCTATTATCTAAAAAAATACATGACGTTCCACCAAATGACAACCTATTCCCAAATGATGATAACAGATAGAGAAGACAGGATAAAACAGTATATCCTTCACCTTGTACAAAATAACGCATCTTCATCTGCTCTAAGAATAACATTAGCAGCACTCCGCAACTTTTACCTGATGAATGATGTAGATGATATAAAATGGCACAAACTAAAGAGGTTCATGGGTGAGGAGACAGTACCGCATGAAGACCGACGCTATACGCTATCCTCCACCAATCAATTCAACGCAAACGTCACTAATAGTCGTTGAGGTCCATCCATTTGGCAAATTACTTTGATTTTCAAATGTTATATTTTGGGCTACCGAACTATTTGTCATGGGGTTATAAGCACCTCGTTTAATTCACCCAAAATATTTTGGATATCGATACCAAATAACTGATAGATTTTAACTGCTCCTCCCTTTTCATGAAATGGTGATAATTCAAAATCATCCATGCCTATTGATACCGAGGTTGCAATATGATCCTTTATCATGCTAAGCCACTCAATTTGCTCCTTAGTAAATTTTCTACCTAATCGTTCTTGTTTTCCTAACCATCCTTCAAAATTTACTCTTACTGATTCAGAAAATGGTTCAAGCACTTGTTCTTGACCTGTCGCAAATCTAATCAACGAAATAATATCTGTTAAGAGTTTTTTTGGGCCTACTTTTCTAACTTTTGATTTTCCAAGTCGTTCGTAGGCATTCCATAATAGGTCTGTATTAAGAAGATACGGTGGCTTTTTTATTGCCTCCGCTAATTGCTTGATGTCTTCATATACGATGCGACGTCCACTATGTGGTTTGCTGTAAATAATCTGCAATGCAGTAATTTCATCTTTATTTTCTTCAATGAACTTCTGAAAGTTATCAATTATAGTTTTACTTTTTTCTTTGGCAGATTCATCGTAACTTGCCGAAAGTAGGGTGTCAGTAGTTATTGTATCTATAGTTTGTTCGTTTCTCTTCTTTATGTCAATTATCGTATTCCTTAACTTAGGATTATTCAGGGGACTACATGCAATATCTATCAAAGTCTTTGAGGCCTCCTTAATCTGATCAGTGTTTGGTTTTTCTATCTGGAATAACGCTTTGGCTTTCTCTACTTGTTTATCTGGATCGTGTGCTTCCAAAAGATTACCTATAAGTTGCTTCATGGGTTTACCGGCTATCCGTTCAATTTCGTCCCTATCATTCTTTTCTATTTCTAGATCAAATCTTGCTAGCCTGCCAGCCAAAGAAGACAGTGTATCCTCATCTCTTGACAATCCAGTGGCCACTGCGTTCATTAGTTTTTCAAACGAAACACCTTTCTTTCTTTCCAAAGTACATGAATCATTTTTTGTACTTTCGCACACCCCTACCGCATCTACAATAACAAAATGAGTCTTATCCTTAGCATCAGGTGTTACAGAATTAAAATCTGTGGAATCAATTACTCTGCTACCACGACCTTTCATCTGTTCGAAATATAAGCCAGATTTTACATCACGCATGAAAATAAGACATTCCAGGGGTTTAATGTCAGTACCCGTAGATATCATATCAACAGTGACTGCTATTCTTGGATTGTATGAATTGCGAAAACTCGCTATCAGGTCCTCAGGCTTTTCACCAGTTGTCCTATATGTTATTTTCTTACAAAACTCATTGCCTTTCCCAAACTCTTCTCTTATGATGTGAACTATATCCTCTGCGTGGGAATCATCTTTTGCAAATATTAGAGTCTTGGGAACTTCAATTCGCCCAGGAAATATTTCCGTAAACAAATTGTCTTTAAAAGTCTTAATTATAGTTCTTATTTGATCGGGCACTACTACCGATCTGTCTACTTGTTTTGCATCGTACTCTAGATCCTCATCAAGTTTTTCCCATGTTAATTTTCTAGTCAGTCTATCACGTTTGTCAACAAAGTTTCCAGCATCTACTTTGCCACCACTTTCTGTTGTCTCGGTCCGAATTCGATAAACTTCGTAGCCAACATTTACGCCATCGGCAACAGCCTTCTCATGACTGTATCTCATTACTAGATTATTGTTGAAAAAACCCAGGGTTTGCTTTGATGGCGTAGCAGTGAGTCCTATTATTAATGAATCAAAGTATTCCAATACTGGACGCCATAAATGGTAAATCGATCTGTGACACTCATCAGTTATTATGAAATCAAACGTCTCTATTGGGATCTTTGGGTTATACGTTACTTCTCTTGGCTTTTGTTTTTCAAATGAAGGAGCCATGTTAAAAAGTGATACTTCTTCTGATTCTTCGCTAAACTCTGTCTCTCCACTTAGCATTGAGTAAAGTCTTTGGATAGTAGTAATGACTACTTTGTTTACAGGATCTATTGAATTGGAGGTTAGATGCTGGACATTGTATAATTCTGTAAACTTCCTCCCATCATCTGGAGTTACATATTGCTGAAACTCCTTGAGTGTCTGGCGGCCAAGGTTGCTTCTATCAACAAGAAACAGAATGCGTCTTGCTCATGCAAATTTTATTAAACGATAAATGAAACTTACTGCTGTGAAGGTTTTGCCGCTCCCTGTAGCCATTTGGATGAGTGACCTTGGTCTACCATCTGCAAAGGATCTTTCGACATTTTTGATTGCCTGAACTTGACAATCCCTCAGACGGTCCAGATTCAAAGGGTGTTCTATGCTCATAGTCCTTAGATGTTTCCTTAGGGTATCCTGACTTGCATACCAGTTTGCCAATGTTTCGGGCCTATGAAACGAAAAAACTCTCCTAGATCTGGTATCCGGATCACGCAGATCTCTGAAAAAAGTCTCTATTCCAGTACTCTCGTAAGCAAATGCTGGTAACCACTCGGAATTGAGTCGTGATATACTGCTCAAATAGGTTTGAGATTGTTCAGCAACTCCGCTAAGAGTTGTTCCAAATGGTTTTGCTTCTATTACTCCAACTAATTTCTTATCCACGAAGAGCATATAATCAGCGTGGTCCTTGCCAAGAGGGAATTCCCTTATTGCAACACCAAAGGAAGTAGTTAGATCTAATTCGCGATAATCTTGGACTTTCCAACTTGCTTGTTCCAATGATCGATCGATATGTTGTCTCGCTCTGTCTTCGGGCCTCAAAGTCGTTTAACAAGGTTATAATACAATATTATATGAGATTTACTCCTATAAGCCTCAGTAATTGAGTATTTTTCTTAATTTTGCACGATAACCGGAGTTTAGGCTTGAATTGAAGATTCAGTTAACATCAATCTCAACGGGGAAAAACTTTAGTTGACCGCGTATGAAAATTGGCCTACGAAACTTTCTCCCTCCTTTTAATAAGAATCCGTACTTGTGATCCGCAGATTCTTTAGTTGCAAAGTGCTTACTCTTATCTCGCAAAAATGATCTTTCGTTATCATAAACCTTGACGTCGTATAAAGTAGCCTTCCCTATTATGGCTCCCGTAGTAAGCGAGTCAGGATCAATTTTATTTCTTTCACATGCTTCTTTATCCACTTTCTTGGAGACATGGACAAGAAATTCGCCTCTGAATTTGGTATTCCAGGTCCGAAGTTCAATTGTTTTCCTATCTGATACTACTAGATCTGCATATGGTTGTTTGAGTGAAAGACACTTCTTTATCATGTTGAGATAATCCAATTACAAGAATATGGATCCGTTCAACTGAACTTCCTTTACGTTGGGATGCCATTTTTTATGATATTCTTCATGTTCTGTATGAATGGGAACTAGGGTCTTGGATTTACTTCCATCAATAACTCGTTTTATCTGGTCTCCAGAACCATGACCAGAAACGTGAATATGATGCCATTCTGATTCACTATCAATTAGACCGAAATGTATCAACCATCTCTTCACTCTTCTTTGGTCTAGTCTCATTTCATCATCAAAAGGTTCCGTTGTGGATCGTATGTAACTGGAATTATTGTTGGGTCGAATATCGATTAACTCCTGAAGTTGGAAATCGCTGCAATAGAATATGATCTCTTTTTGGTGGACCGAGACATCTCGATGGTCAACATGATTAGGATAGTCAATGAACTCGTCGGCCCAGTTAGCGTAGTCAGCAAGAACTTGATTTTTGGTCCAATATGAAATGTCTTTGTCTATCAAGCCCCAAACCTTTCTAGGTATATAGATCTTTAACCTTTTATCGTCTAGTCGGGGATATATTCCGTTACTTCGATCCGAGGATTGAAATAACTTAAGAAGATACGCTTGTTTCAAGTCGATGACTAGATCCCGATTACATTTCACAGCAGCATTGTAAAATGAGAGAAGTCTGTCCAGGTCTCTAGTAGGGTAGGAACAGACCACGAGATTTTCTGTCCCGTCTACAATGGATATTACATCCGACTCTACATCTAATTCAGTTTTTGAAAATTCCTCCTGTATACGAGTGCCTTCACACAGGAGGACGTCTATATCAGAATTTCCGCATCGATCTACAAATCTTTGAGTATTTAAGGATCTCCTACCGTGGAAGCGAATATCTGCAGTATAACCTATAGAACCACTGGATGTATGAAAAATAAAGCCACATACTCCCGGAAGCGAATGATCTATTAGAATAGGCTCAACCTCGATGGAATCAATCTTAAACTTCTTCCCATCTTCAAAAACCACTATCTTACGAGGATATTTGAGTTCTTCTCCTCTGCTTCTTGTTATTTCTCCCTTCTTACCTTTCTTGATTTGAAAGTTCTCTCCAAAAATAATGTAATCTTCATTTGAACCGGTATCCTGAAAACCTTGCATTATTAATCTCGTTGCTTCCGAACAGTAAATAGGAATATCTGGTCGAACATAATGAATATAGGCGCAATGATCAACGTGTGCATGAGTTAGAATTATAGCGTCTATCTCGTTGTCTTCCTCACCACCAAAGTCCGAATGTTTTGCATAATCTTTTCGATAGATCCCCTTTAACTTGGGCAATAACTCGAATTCGAACAGGTCTCCCATGCAATTGCAGATCCTAGGATTCACGAATTCAGAAAAATATTGATTTGCTTTTCCCATCTGCATTCCAAAATCAAGGAATATTTTGGTCCCACGATCTTCCACCAGAAATTTGTTCCCACCGATTTCGTGTACACCACCATAGAAAGTAATTCCAGTGGACGACAATTAGATGTGTCCTAAATCCGTTCCTTATTACCTTTTTCAGTCCTAAGGGTTATTGAAGGAGGTTTTCCAACTGCCCACTTGTTTTAGAAACCCGTGCACAAAGACTTGTAAACAATACTCGATATCGATTTTGTGGCAAGTGAATTTATGGTAGAAGCGTTAAGGGTTTAGAGAAATATGTGTCAATATACTCAGTAACGTCTGGCGAGTAGTATTTCTAGTTTAAATTTATCCGTTCTTTCAACACATATCTACTTCCATATAATTGTCTTGAATCTAGATACGTACCATCGGCGTTAGAGATTCGACACATCAAATGCATCAGAATCCAGATAATCGCTATGATCATTACTGTGATTGTGTCAGAACATATTAAGGTGAGATCGATGTCTGCTGCGTATCACAAAATAATAATCCCGGCCGTAGCGTTTGCTGCCCTGCTAGCCGTTTTCGACTATGCACCAGTTTCTTATCTTGTGAATAATGCACATGCGGAGACCGGAATTGGAAAAGATGTTTTTAAGGTGGTAGTCTCAGTATTTGGAGCAAACAAAGAGATAGGAGATATTCTAGCACTTGTTACTGTTAATGAAAATACTAAAGCAAAATTATTTGACCTACATTCAATGAGCCCTCCACCTGTCAACGCCAGCACTACACAAAATGAGAATGTCATTGAGTTCGTTGCGACATTTCCAAAAGTTGCTGTAAATACTGGAGATTCTTACAGATCATGTGTTATTACACCTAATACCATGCATCAATTTTGTGAAGAAGGAAGTAATTCCCCAGCAAAGAGGCCCGAATTTGTAGACATCACATTAGATAAAGTGAAAAAGTCAGATGCAGCAAAGATAAAGTTGAAAGATGTTTCTTAACTTAGACGATGACATAACAACTTTTTACTTTCTAATATCTTCTATATGTGTAAACGGCCTTATCCTGTTCTTCAATGAACTTGATTTAATGAGTCTTTTGTAAAGTTTATGAAATCGACCTGGATTATAATAAAACCAGATTTCACTTACAGCGACAAATTTGTCGTTAATCCCTTCCAGACGATGACAAACTTGTCTGTAGTTGTGTATTCATAACCTCGCCTTCTCCCTCGCTTTCAGTTCTGTCAAAACCTCTCTAACCATTTCTTTATAATCTTCTTGTTTGGTAGAATATTCGGGGATATGAGCAATGCACGCAGGGGACTTCCTCTAACCAGCTCTCGTATTGAGAAAATATTTCCGAAATTAACACCAGCTCAAATAGGTCGTATTGCAGCGCATGGACGTACGCGTTCAGTACAGCCCGGTGAAGTGCTGATAGAGCAAGGAGACACATCGGTACCGTTTTTTGTTGTGATCACAGGCGAACTGGAGAATGTACGCCCCTTCGGTGCCAATGAGACCCTCGTGATGGTGTCCGGTGATGGTGAATTCACCGGAGAGATTAACATGCTCTCTGGCCAGGCTGCTTTCTTTCGGGTACGTGCTACGAAGCCGGGCAAAGTAATCGAACTTGATCACCAAGACATGCTCGGTTTGGTACAGACCGATGCCGAGCTCGGCGACATACTGATGAGGGCTTTCATCCTACGCAGAGCTGAGTTAATAGCTGCTGGTGTTGGAGACATTGTCCTCATCGGGTCAACACATTCTGCCGGTACTTTGCGGATCAAAGAGTTTCTAACGCGCAACGGACACCCATACGCCTACATAGACCTAGAACGCGACCCTGACGTACAGAACCTATTGGATAGTTTCCAAATTTCTGCCAGTGAAATACCTGTATTGATCGGTCGAGGCGAATTGGTATTGCGGAATCCCGGTAATCAACAAATCGCAGACTGCCTTGGCTTCAACGAGTCTATCGACCAAACTCAGGTGCGCGATCTTGTCGTCATTGGAGCCGGTCCATCAGGATTGGCTGCTGCAGTATATGGTGCTTCTGAAGGACTAGATGTTGTGGTACTGGAAACGAGTTTTCCTGGCGGCCAAGCAGGTTCGAGCTCAAGAATCGAAAATTACTTGGGATTTCCTTTCGGGATCTCAGGTCAGGACCTGGCAGGTCGGGCGTATCTCCAGGCACAGAAGTTCGGCGCTAAGATGCTCGTTGCTAGGGCCACACGACTCGTCTGCGACCACAAACCGTACGTCGTAGAGGTCGAAAATGGGGCTCGAATTCCAGCACGGACTATCTTGATTGCCACCGGTGCTCAATATCGAAGGCTACCATTGGAAAACCTATCCCGATTTGAAGGTGCAGGCGTTTATTATGGTACGACATTTGTGGAAGCACAATTGTGTGGAGGAGAGGACGTAATTGTTGTTGGTGGAGGAAACTCAGCTGGCCAGGCTGCTGTGTTTTTGGCACAGACGACAAAGAGTGTTCAAATGCTAGTAAGATCTGCCAGTTTAGCCGCTAGTATGTCACGCTATCTGATTCGTAGGATCGAAGAAAGTCCTAATATTGTAGTCAGGCCGCAGGCTGAGATTGTTGCTCTCGAAGGAGACAATCACCTTGATTCCGTTATCTGGCGAAACGATCAGACAGGACAGACTGAGAAGCACAAGATCAGACATTTGTTCGTCATGACCGGTGCCCATCCAAATACCAGTTGGCTTAATGACTGTATGATGCTCGACGCAAAAGGCTTCATTAATACGGGTCCCGATCTGTCGCCTGAAAATCTGAGCGCTGCAGGTTGGTCTCTTTCACGTCAACCATACTTGCTTGAAACCAGTTTGCCTGGTGTTTTCGCGGCTGGTGACGTGCGTGGTGGCAGCATCAAGCGAGTTGCATCCGCGGTGGGCGAAGGATCAACCGCGATCT
>JBBRRH010000091.1:0-14480 GCA_038201105.1 Nitrososphaera sp.
ATAAATGACCTAACGGATGCTAAGACTCTCGCCCCCTTATTCAAATACGATTCAACATTTGGAAGATATGAAGGTATCGTAGAAGAAAACGAAAATGAGATTGTAATAGACGGACATAATATCAAGGTATTTTCTGAAAAACACCCATTGAAAGTTCCGTGGAAGTATTTGATGATAGACGTGGTTATTGAATCTACAGGCAAATTTAACGATGCCAACGAAGCAATGAAACACATAACCGCAGGGCCAAAAAGGTAATAATTTCGGCACCAGCAATCAACCCAGATGTAACTGTGTTATTAGGAATTAATGATAACATCTATGATAATAGTAAACATCATGTAATTTCAATGGCATCTTGTGCTACCAATTGCCTCGCACCGGTACTGAAAACACTTAATGACAAATTCGGTATCGAAAGGGGATATATGATAACTTGCCACGCGTATACTAATGATCAAAGAATTTTGGATTTGCCACATAAAGATTTAAGAAGAGCCCGTGCAGCCATGATGTCGATAATCCCTACTAGTACTGGTGCTGCAAAGGCGATAGGTTCTGTTATACCCGAGTTAAATGGGAAAATGGATGGAATGGCACTCAGGGTCCCAGTAAGTAACGGTTCTATAATTGACGTAGTCCTGACGCTAAAAAGAGAGGTTACCAAAGATGAAGTGAATAAAGTACTCAAAGATTCATCCGACACTAATCTGAAAGGAATTATGGCTTATACCGAAGACCCATCGTGTCTTCAGACATAATTGGAGAATCGCATTCGTCAGTTGTAGATGGACTTAGTACAATGGTGTTAGGTGGAAAAAGTAATTTAGTCAAAGTCTTGTCATGGTATGACAATGAATGGAGTTTTGCCTGCAGATTAGTTGGTTTGGTAAAATTTATTCTTCGAAAGATGTAAATAATTATGATTGTGGCCCATCAAAGGAGCCTTAAGGTACACAGATCTAATCGTTGAAAGAGTTCCTACGCAAGTTGGAATTTATAATCACGGGAAGTTGATAAGAAGGACTTTGCAGGACTGTTTTAATATATGCGTATAGCGGTTTGTTAGAAGGGGATCATAGGAAATTGGAGGACCAGCGGAGCGTATGATAATGATTGGATCATAATCCTGGCCTCGGACTGTCGAATTTGTATTCGGTAAATTTCTCATACATCTCCGTGAACTTCACAGGAAAACTTGGGCCATAGAATTCTGTAATCAGCTCAGGAGACCTGTTTATTAGTTTGAAAATGTCTTTCAGCGTTACTATTCCGACCATCTTTTGATCTTTGTCAACTACCACTAGTCTACGGATATTTTTGCTGTTCATAATTTGCATTGCCTCCTTCACAGATGAAGTTTGTTCTATAGTCACCAGAGGTTTGCTCATGAGATCCCGCAATGGTACTCGATACAACCATGGGCTAAGCTTTCCTAAGACGCGTACCACATCACGCTCGGTGAATATACCTACTGGTTTTTCCCTATTTTCTAGGGTCACTAATATGACACATCCGATATTATTGTCAAGCATAATTTTACATGCACTCATAATATTCTGCTCTTCGGTATCGGTTTTCACATTAGGATTCATTAGGTCAGAAACAATTGTTGAGTCTAAGCTCATACCTGATAGATACTGTCTGTGTTATTTCTTGGTTGTGAATTTAGTGCAATGCAGAGCACCCATTTTATTTTTCTGGAGTTCAGAGTACATATTTCCAGCATTGCATAGAAGCACTAAAAAAGGTTTAAGATAGGAAAACCCTCAAAAATCCACATTAAGATAGTAATACTAATGATTGAAAATGAAAAATCAGGGTTTGTACTCCCTAGGAAATATGTCTACATTACAGAACATAGACGTTACCCAGGAGCAGCCCAAAAGACAAGTCCTTATCACTACTATCCACCTGAAATTGCGATTTCTACTGGGACTACCGTTGCTTGGTTTAATAATGACTTTGGTCAGCCTCACACCGTCACTTTCGGAAGGCCAAGTGGCCCTGATTCGGGCGCAGAATTTAATTCAGGAATCATGCCGGCTTCCACGAACTCCTTCTAATTTACATTCGACTAGACTGGACATTACACATACTATTGCATGATTCATCCATGGAGACTGGGAATAGCTTCTGTCAGTGACTTCCTGGAAAGGGGTAGTAATTTTGAATTTAGATCAGGTGTAGGCCAAATATTCAATCTAAGTAAGGATTTCAGGACCTTGTCGGATTTCAAGCCTCTTAGTATCCCACCAGATAAGAGTACACCAATTCTTTATAACGTAACAATATTAAATAACGATGATGAAGCATTCTCCAGGACATTTGTTACTTCTGGTGAGAAGCTATCATTAGAGTTAATACAAGGGAGGCAACGAAACAAGGTCATACGGTCCAGACTTCAGTAGTACTGGTGCTTACCGTATTGAAGGAGCATTCCTTAAGGGAAACGCGGACTACAATATTGTAGTTGAAATTTCTGCAATAAGTTCAAAACCTCCTTCAAACACCATGGCTGATGAATTCAACATAAAAAAGATAGTATTGCCTGACCTATCTTTTCGCTCATGATCTTAGGCAAATAAATACTTGGTAAGTTCTCTTCCGACATTCTACCTAGCCATATTTATCAAGACTGTGTCACTCCCCAACAGTATCGACGGCAGGACAAGGATCTGTCCTATAACATGTAGTAATACTAATTTTGCCTTGAACGCCTTTGCTAAAACTTCATAATAATTAATATGCGTGCACTGCATTACAGTATATACTTACAATTTAAAGTATGCCAGTTGTATAAGGACTTCATGAACCCTCTCGCTGAAGGGATAAGGATGTAGAAAATGAGTTGTAGGAATGTCTGTATCAAATTTCGAGCTCATGCGTTAGGTCCTAATAAGAAATACTACAGCAATTGTAGGAAGAGATGTTCTGCATGTTATATTTACATCAATTGGAACGGCTCAGGGTGTCCATGTTGCCACAGCCTTAGAACAAGATCACGTAATGGAAGATTTAAAACGGTGGCAAGGGTGTAGAAAATGTTTTTCGTGATTTGCGTCAACTCAGAGTTAGGTCTGAGATCACGAGCTGTTCTGATGTTACAAAATAATGTAAGCCAAATACTATTTCAAACGTCCTATATAAAAATAGCGACAGGCATGAAGTCTTGAGGACGGGTAATATGTTACCAGGCAAGAATACTGTATATAGTTATTTTAGAGCCATCAAAGAAAAGGATATTGACAACTTAGTTGATCTGTTTGAAGATGAAGCAGTAATACATGAGCCTTTCAGCAAAGAAGCTCAATTACGGGATAAGCGTGATTTTAAGTCGTTCTTCCAAATTGTATGCATGACAAATGAGGAATTGGAGCATGATCTATTCTTTGAAGATGCAACAGACGATAATACAACATCCGTATTATGCACCTTTCAAAAGGGAGAAACAGTCTGCGCACGATTCAGCTTTCGATTTGGTCCTAATACACGAATGACTACAAAAGGAATAATGGAAAGAAAGATCGAAAAATTACAAATTCAATTCATTACTCCTTATCCGACTAGGATGGGATTGAAAGAATGATTCTAAACATGTTTACGACACTAGTCCTAGTCATAACGATAGCTTACACATTTTGTCTCATCATTCAAAATTCATATGGGCGGATCGAGATACCATTAATACACAACGTATCAGCTGCTGATATAGTTTGTAACCCATCTATCTGCAAAGGCACTCCTCAGAATGATAATTTGACTGCTACTTGTATCAATTCACTTAACGGGACTACTGTAGAAGCTAATGATGGAGATGATACTGTAAATGGATCAGCATGTAACGACAATATATTTGGCAACAACGGAAATGATGCGATAATTGGAAATCGAGGTGCAGACAATATGACAGGAGGAAAAGGGAATGATGTAATTGATGCTTCACTGAATGACAATGCAACGGATATTTTGAGGGGAAGTTCTGGAAACGATACCTTCGAGTGTTTTACACACTTATTAGACCATGCTGTGGACTACAAAGTTGGAAAAGATTCCATTATTGGAGACTGTGGATTATCTGCTCCTAAGAAATAAGTGTGAATAATAATACTACTCTTGGAACTGATACAATAAATCCACTCTGAATATTTAGTCAAACAGAATAACTACTAGCTATCCATGTCAAGGATATAATCTGTTTAAGTTTCAATTCCGTGATCCCCCCCTCAGAGGACGATAGAATAGAATTGGTGATGCAGTGCAATGCATTACAACCTTACAGGATAAAAGCTAAGGACGCCTAGCCTTGAAATCATTTTTATAATTGATCTGCTAAATAAATTCTAACTTGG
Source organism: Nitrososphaera sp. (assembly GCA_038201105.1). Classification (GTDB taxonomy): domain Archaea; phylum Thermoproteota; class Nitrososphaeria; order Nitrososphaerales; family Nitrososphaeraceae; genus TA-21. The sequence goes on from JBBRRH010000091.1 coordinate 4,353, forward strand.
AAAGGATCAATGGCGAAACTGTCGCAGGCGTCGCTTTTGTCTTCCTTTCAATATTGTTCTTGTACGCTGGTACTTCCAATGCTGTATGGGCCATAATCATCCCGGCAGATTTTTTGATCCTTGTGATTGGGTGCGCTTTTATCATCCTCGGAGTTATAACCCTTAGGAGACAGAGATCTTTAGTTAGCTATTGAAGTCCCTAAACCTGCGGCAAAGATTGGTACAAGTCGTTTGACTTCAGCATGCGTCGTCGATGGGGGGTTATTCTAAATGTTCCACTCCTAATACTAGGTGGATTTGGACTAGGCGGTATCATTGGAATTATAGGCGGCCTTATCGGCCTGAGCGGTAGACTATAAAGTATCTTATTTTATTTTCTTGTGATTATTAAGTGAAAGTAATTATATCAAATATGAAATGTTACTGCATAAGTTAGCTATAGAAACAATGACATTTCTAGTATATCAGTGAGATACCTTTAATATGATTTTAGCGCAGCGTCCATAGGAATAATAGATGGATGATTCTTCTCTATTATGTGAGTAAGCCTAACGTTCTTAACAACACGGACTTGACTAAAATAGCTAAGACTATTGAAACAGGTAAAACTGATAAGTCAACTCTTAGAAAGCCGATAAAGATGCAGGGAGAATGGAATTTAGATCCCAGCAAGGGCTATCAATTCATTACAGAATTAACTTATGAAAATGGAAAGGAGACTGTCGAAATTGATTCTCCTTCGTTTCTTGGTGGAAATGGCAACAGACTTGGACCAATGGCTTATTGTATCGCTGGTATTACTTCATGCTTTTTAGCCACGTTTGTAAGCGTAGCATCAACCAAAGGTATTCGATTAGATAAAGTTAAAGTTAATACGGAGTGTGTCATCAATTTTGCAAAGACCTTTGATATTGCGGATGAACCAATTACAGAAGGAATTAACTTCATAATCGAAGCAGAAAGTGATAATGCCAGTAAATTACAGCTCCAAGATATGGTAAAGATGGCACAGGAAAGATGTCCTGCAATGTACAGTATGTTACATGAAATTAAGGTAAATGCGCAGATAAGATAAGGAACAAGCATATACCTTCTAATTATATAATTTGAAATATCAACAAGTAATTTGTGAGAGTTTAGTTGAGTTAGTATGTTTGACCACGATTCGTTACAGTAAAACGAGAAGACGACCCAAATACAATCTGTTAGTTTATGATTTTCTTTGGAATTTGATCAAATTATTCAAATGTTTCTCCGCACAATGAAATTTGAACTTAATTCTATCATGAATCAAATCTACAGTGGGATTAAGGCGACCATCTTGTCCGGTTGTTTTCAGCTCGTATTCGTATCTTTCTATCTTGTTCAGTAAATAACTTCTTATGGAAACAGAGTCCCCCTCTTTATTCTTGGACATACGAATAACTCCCTTGCGATAAACTTAAGGATTTGTTAATAGACAGTTTAATTTTATTAATGACCGAATTTGCGATGTTTTGCGTTGCTACATTAGGTTAAGTTAGTAACTGTTTAAACAGTCGTTAAGATTTTGAGTGTGATTATCGGGTATTATTGAGTAAACCATGATTTCTCCCTAATTAAGAGCATAACTATTAAGGTTTCCAAGAGCTTAACTATTAAGATTATAGACGCTTTCAAGTTCTCTCCAAAAATATATCATTTCAGTACTTTGAAGGAATAGCGTATAATCCAGTTATGTCAGTGTTTTGAAAGCATCTAGATTGATATCGTCGTTTTTACTGGTACAGAAATTATAGAATCTTCTTATATTTCTTCGCTTAGAATATATATCATACCCAATAGTTTTGTTTTGGAATTTTGTAAATTCTAATTCCTGATTCAGTACATAAAATATGGTCTTTGAGTCATGATTGTTAATTAAAGGCCATGCCAAGGCCCAACCATCGCTTTCAATTCCATTCTTATTTGGAATATCATATTGAATATAGAATTTTTTCCATTCATTTAGTACTTCAGCAAATGCATATAATAAATCGAATACCTTTTTTTGTTCATGCTGTAATTTATTAATTCTTTCTTTATTTTTGTCGTCCAAGCTATCAATAGTCTTCTTTAAAGAAATATATGCGTCAAAAATTTTTGTATCTTGCTCCAAAGTTAAAGATGCACTAGGAGAAGTTGAAATTCCAATCCAATTTGTGGACTCGTAGGACTCTGCTGCTTCATTTACCGCAGGGCCTATAAGCATTAATTTGTTGGACTTTTTCAGTAAATAAAATGTACCAACGCTGATTGTTCCTCTTAAATAGATTGTTTTCAGAAATGCCATTCTGAATAAAACAATTAGGACGTATCCCATAATATGTAATAGAATTGAATCAAAAGCCTCCAAACCAACTTCTGGGTATAATGCAATAATTATGGTATCTGAAAATGTGGAAATTTCAATCCTTAAGAACTTAGTAAAGAAGTTAGACAACGAGAGTTGATTCTCGTCATCCGATGAAGATTTACCCTGTTCTAATTCCTTCTGTTTATTTTCAAAATTCTGCATAATCTTGTAAAATTCTAAATTTTTAACTGCGTCAATGCTCTCAAATTTTTGAATAGACATATGAATCTCATCTAATTCATTATACAATGACTGTATACTGTTAAGAAAGTCTGTAGCCGCTTCTTCTCTCCATTTTGATTTTGTTCCCAGCATATCCAAGATAGCAATGGCACCATGTTTTTTCATTGTGTCTTGTTGTTCCAAAGTATAGACGTATGTACATTGATATAATTATTAATATATTCTAAAACCATACTCGATTAGGACTGACGAAATTTAGACTTTCTGTTCTTTTTTTGTCTTTATGAAATCTTCAAATTCCAAATGCTTGAACAGGCATTCAAATTTAAGCGTTCCATCCTTTAACTGCTTTAACTTTCTTTCGTTTTGTCTATCAATGACGCTGATTATCCCTAAAGGTGAATAACCATCCACCATCAGTGCGTCTGTTGCATTTGTAAAAGCATCCCTGTGTGATGTTGTTTGTCTTGGTAAAAATTCTGCTGTGGAAATGGGGCTACTTAACATTAGATTTCATTTCCATGATGATAGCAACGGGAGAGTCAAATCTTGACAATCTTGATGGCATTAACAACAATGACAATATGGGTGAAGGAGGATGTGGAAAAAAATCAAATAAGGACTGTAAATGGCTTTTTCACCCAAAAGACTAAAAAATATATCATTACAAATCAAGGTATGGAGTATTTCGACGAGCAGTCCAAGTTTTCTAGGCCAAGCGGCTTGGCGGGCATAAACATAGAAAATGTTACCGGTGTCGTAAACATTGGAGATAATAACCTAATTAGAAATGAGGCCGTGGATCTTTTTAAGGTTCTACAAGAACTGGAAAATAAAATAAGAGTGACCGAGCAGTTAAGCGATGAGGATAAGGTGAACTACAGAGCCGAAGTTAAGACAATTGAAAGTCAACTATCTAAACCCAGTCCAGATGGGAACATTATCAAAAGATCATGGTCTGTATTAAAGTGCCTCAGTACTGTAGTTAGTTTGGCATCTGGCATAGAAAAAGTTAGGCCCATAATAGAGCAAATGCTTGGTTCGTGAAAATTAAGACACACCATTTTTCAACACCCAATCATAACACCCTTGAATCGACAGAACTTGTTATTAAAACATATTAAACATTCAAATGAAGCGATTTTGAACATTACCCTGGTTAGGAGTTCAGATACGCAGGACAAATCATAATCCATTTATGAAAATAATAATATAGTATGATCAAGTCATATTGATCTTAAGAATCGCTCCTTAATATTTCATAAAATGTATAAACTGATTTGGGAAATACATCGTACTGATTGAACGAGAATGAGACTATAAAAAGTGAAAGACCACGTTTATGCGGTACCAATTATTCTGGATAAACGTTTTCTGATATGCTTCACTTGGACAATGTACTTAATGAATTAATATGAGCTTGTCCGCTAAAAGTTAGTAATCATAAGGAAATGACAAATTCATCTACTTGCCTACCAATAATTGGAACTAAAATGATATCTCCGCTGTGAAATAAACTGAAGATTCTGGCTATTCAACAACCGGGTCATCCAAAGTTAGTTCCCTGAGAAACTCTGTGTTTCGCAAAATGCTTGAAGATAATCTGCAAATTGCAATTACATTCACGTCCGATTCTACTTTAGAAGATTCGTCTAGCATTGTTCGGGATAGTATCGCTTGCACACTCTTGATTTGATCTATCATTTCGAAGTGATCTGCTGCAAATCCAATTTGCGTGTGATATTTCAGTCTTTTTTCTATTGTGCGCTTTGTCCATACTTTTCTCTTCGATTCGCCGTTTATTTCGGGACCATTTTGTACTTTGGCATCATCGGTGTAGTTTTCTTCATTTTTAACTAGCCTTGAACTTTCTGCCAAAAGTTGAGCCTTAATTTGATGATATTGCATCATCATCGAGTGTGCCTTTATCCTTAACTTGGAACTAGTTCGTGTGTCGTCAATTATTTTCCATAGGTTCTGTATGAGTTCTTCAACGGCAAGTGACAAATCACTATGTTGTTCTGAAGTTCTAATTCCGTTCTTGCCCTCACCTTGCCTGTGGTTGTGACGTACAGTCTTAATATCCCTAGAAATGGTAGATTGACTGACCCGTAATTCGCTAGAGATCTTAAATGGTGAATATCCTCTCGCCAAAAGTTCTCGGACTTTATTTATCCTCCACTCGATCTGTTGTTTGTATTTTTTAGACGTTGTATTAGCCCTTGGATTTGTGTTGTAACCTTGAGGAGAGGTTTCCATAATCATTATTATTTTGGGAGGCAATATATATCATATTCATACTCTATTCATACGTATGCTTAAAATAATAGCTTTTACATACATAGAATTGTTGTAAATCCACTTAAAATGAAATTCAAATCCCGCCCAGTCCACTTATTAATAGCGATCGAACTACTCGGAAATTTTGGCTTTGTTCCTTAACATAATCGAACAACTCGTCAAACATTTTTCTGTCCTTCTTGTCCAATAAGCATCTAAATTGCTTTCACTCCGTTAGTTCAATTTCCGCTGCGATTTTAACGAAGGAACCGTTCTATCCATTTCCATTTAATTAGGATTGACCAAAATAACTGATGACTAATCGTCAGGAGAGGTAGTATCAGTGGCGCCCCCGTCCTGAAATTCGTAGTGAGAAATATGAATTACTTTTCTGTGATAAGGAATGAAAGAGCGCATCAATTGCAATTGATGAGAAATTCAGGAAGATCATTAGGCTATTCTACAAAGTCGTGTACGGTCAGAATAGGATCTGTATTTTTTTGGAAGCAAGTGAAAAACGTTTCCATTTATTCTTATGCTGCTTATCCCTAAATGAAGTGCTCTGTACATTCTGAAAAACTAAGGCTTCATTTGGAAACTGTCTAACCGGGACTCTAGTTCCTTTAGGTGTCTCTCGATTATGAATATAGCGGCCTTGAGATCCCCATATGTCTCTAAATCATTTATAACGACTTGGGGCGTATAGGCTGAATTGTTTCCAAAGATCGTTACTGCGTCAAAAATATTTTGAGGAGAAAGACCCATCGAAATGGCATTGGCATACAGTTTTGTTGATGCCTCATGCTGTCCCCAATACCCGTTAGCGGCATTTAGCTTTACGCGAAATTTCTGAAGATTAGTTTCATAATTGTTACACTCTTTATCGAGTTCGACTAACTTTCCCTCAACCGACAAAATTTGACCTAGTTTAAAGGTTATGATTGACGTTTTAAACCCTTGTAGCTTTAAATTCGTTATACATGTTAAGCTTCGTTTAACGTCGTTCATATCCAGGCCATTACGCTGCAATTCTTCCCGGAGCCTACAATATCTTTCTATTTCATCCAGATGAAGTCTATTTTTAGCGAGTACGCTATCCACCTCAGCATTTGACTTGTTTAGAATCTCATTGTTTGCGGCTATATCTAACTCGACTTTCTCCAACTCGGCGTACTCTTTTTGAAGATGGTCCCCTATCTCTGTAAATGGTATTTTTTGTATCGTGAGCATATCTGCAATTTGAACGAGTGTTGTTATTGTGTGGCTTTCGTTTATACCGTTTAAGTCAAATTCTTTCTGCGAATCTAATATGAATCGCATAACATTTTCATTATTACAAGCAGCTCTCTTTAGGGCATTAGCCCAACGCATATTTGATGCGAATTGGATAACATCACTACCAGTCTTGCGGATAATAACCGCAATCTGTCTCTGTAGGTCTAACAAATTGTCGTTTTGTTTGTAAAATTCGACAACATTGGTTACCGTCCCTTCCGCGACATCCATGGACTCGGCCAGTAGATCCCGGGGGACTCCTGACAGCCATCCTTGAATGATCTTCTCTTTTATCTCTCGTGATAACTCTGGATACATAAATATTCTATCTCATTACTATATTTGACTTTAACTGAACATCAGGGAGTAATCCATTAATAATATGAAATTCTGTGGTTGTTTCAAGGGTAGGGCTTTTGTCTGTGCAATGAACATGCACCACACGTGACGAAATTATGACGAGAGAATGACAGTTTTTTGACGGGCAATTGACGAAATCTGTAAAAGGGATCGCGATTACTGAAATTTACAGTTTGGATGAGATGGCTCTACTAGGCTCAAAGTATTTTGATCTAAGGGAGAATTGCTAGGTATCTTATTGTCATTCTCAAAATGCTAAGAATATGTCAAAAAATACAACTAATCAAAGTATCGAAATACCACATTATAAAAATGAATTTATCCTATGCAATTTATGTTTGTGGTGTGCGTCTAGTGCGCGTGGACGTAGCTCTGTAAACACACGTCCTGTATGCAGGGCCGAAAATGTCCAAGCGATGCCAATATCTGATAATGATAATAAATACAATCCAATATCTAGTCAAGCGGCAGGCATTTTTGTGCAGTCATTGTGATAGAAATGAATATCGCCGAAACGGAAGTTAGCTCGGAAATAGTCGCAAAAACTTGCAACTGTAAGGACAATGATAGAAAAGTTATATATTCTTTTCTTGACTCCTACCACAACCTATGTAGCGATAAGAAAGAAATACTTTATAATGAGTTAATAGCATGTGAAAAGTTGCTGAAATATTCTAGTGACCTCCTTGATAAACATGCAATTCAAAGAGAAATAGTTGATTTAAAATTGATGCTAGATCTCATACAGTAAATAATAATTAATAACAGAACGTTACCCCAACTTAGCGCTATGTAAAGATTACTTTCATTCCAAGTCTATCTCATACAAATCTACTTATCTTGAACGGTTAAACATACCATTTTATTATGAATTTCTATAGCAAAAAAATGAAATGACAACTATGACGGTACACACAATTTACTTTTGAGACATTACATTACTGTCCCTAGTGCTAAGGTAGTGATGCAATCTTTAAGGTCACAACGTACGACCTCTCCTTCCATTCAAATGATAGTTGAAAGCAATAACAATAAAAATGAACGCCCTATTTACATTGGGCAGTAGAGACTAAATTCTAGATGAACCAGAACATTGATCAAAAAAATGTAATCAGATCTCAATCATGATAATGATCAATCGTATCTAAAGTGGGCTGCACCGTACTCTCTTTCTTTACCACATCCAAAACTTTAATCCACAGATGTTTCTCAAACTCATAGGCCATTATTCCACCTACAGCAACTCCCGCAGCAAGGCCTATTGGTCCTCCAACTACGAGACCTACTGCACCTGGCCAAATAAGACTACCGAACCAGGCTCCAGAAGCAACTTCTACCGCGTAATCTTCCGGATTGCCTGTTATGGAGACATGAATTTCACGTAAAGATCCAGCCCAGACTTTTGGAGACGTATTGACCGCTACGATGCTTCTTAATGGCACACTATTAAGAAAGCCCTTGTATTCTGAAACAATTCGCAGCTCTTTTTGAGCTTCTAGTAACTCCTTTACGCTTTTGTATAAACTATCTAAATTGGTATTGAGTCCTCTATAATGTTGAACTTTCGCCATATCGAAAAGTTAACTGCAGATCTATATTTGTGTTATTGCAAAGAAGAAAAAGCTCTTGATTTTTGGAAACTCTCCTTTCCTTAAAATAGATGGCTTATGTTTCCCACATATTTGGATCAATATTAAAGTTCGTTGAGAGTGTGTTCAAGGTTGTTTTCATTGGAAGCCAAGCGATCAAGTATGGAAAAGAAACTGTCTACATTACAGAAAGGCGACTTTCAGGCTAACTAATCTCGGAATAGTTCTAGAAGAGGTTGCACCGGGGATCGACATTGACAGAGACATAAATCCTGCTTGGTGAAAAGACATTCGGTGAAGATTCAATAAACATAACCAACCCTGCAGAAGTTCATTATGTTGGTAAGTTCCCCTATGGTAACCCTGCAAGAACATCGTTCAGTATGGATGACTTTCTAAACCTGTCACAAAAAGAACTCTATGAAAAGGCAAAAGGAATGGAAAGTCCCTATCTTGCTGAGTTGAAAAGGGATAAGAATCCGTATAAATAGAATAGTAGACTATTGTAGGCCGTTAATATGCGGCAGTTTCTTCTTTTCTTTCTTGAACTTACTCAATTATACTTGCTATTGAGAAATTCATCAATCATTTGTGCTTGATTTATTCCTATAGATGCAGCCTTTGATTTTCTAATTGTTTGTTCAATAGTTTTTGCACATAATCCGTCCTGTGCCAATAGTAATCTGCACTCTTTAATTGATATTGTTACCATTGGTTCTTCAGTTACTGATGCTGCTTTACTACCCCTGCTAATACTACGACTTCTTTGAAGTGTATCGACCATTTCTTGAATATACTTGTCCATTTCTTTATACAAGAGTTATTAAGAACGTGAGAGTACTTAAAAAATTTCATTTGAAAGTACAAGGGATAGAGATGCTACGTATGCGGGACAACGCCACAGTAAAAGAACTCAATATTCCTAAAGACAAGTTGGAAGTACTTCAAAGGATTATGGCTTCCAAGATTATTATGGATGACAAAATACAGGATGATAAAGAAACTGTCCAACGGATCTTCATGCTGCATATGTCGGACTATTCCAAGCCATGGAGTCATATATCATCTAGAAGGTGCTACCCAGATGGAAAGATACTGCGAATCCTGCGTTAAGAAAGTCTATCAAAGAGAGGCAGTCTTGTAATGCTCAGAGATGATTACAATCCCAAGATTAGAATGAATAGTAATGCATGCTTTTTCTGTGATGATATGATATTCAAATCAAAAAACCATTGCGCAGGTTTTATGATAATAAATACGATGGCTCCCAGTACTTACTACGGTTTCATTGAACGAAATAACCAAACCACAATTATGACACTTGCCGCCCTGTCTATTTTGAATGTTGGCAAGAATCCTGCTTCTGACTAAACAGTTGGAAAGGTCAATAATCCTAGTACGAGGCACTATCCAATATTGAGATAATCATAATATAATAACACGAGGTGTAATATTACTTACTCGCATAGCTTCTTGTTAATTAGCAGGCTTAGTACTTGGCTGGAATTGACAGCACTAAGTTTAAAATAAACCGCTGCGAGAAGATTTTCTAGGACTGTCCCACAACGGCTGAGAAATGACATTCTCAATTACAATGAGACTCTAAAGGCTATATGGATTTGGTTAGTTAATTAACTAATGGGCATAACCTTAATCCAATGTCGTCTGATCGGTTCTTAGAATATCTTGTTCAGCAGGTTGAAGAAACCGGAATAGGATTTAGTGTAACTTTGTGTATCCGTGGACTAGTTGTTTATGGGAACATGATACGTTCAAAAATTTATTATGATTTGGTGTCTGAAATTTTCAATAAGTCTAACTTGACTTCTTCGACCCAGGATCCAAATGAAATTAAGATGGCCGATGATTATTTTGAATCTTATCAAGAATTTGTGAAAGATATGAGAAAATTCAGTCAAGTGGATAGTTTCAATTATATTCATCTCGAACACGCTAGAATAATTTCACCTGGTTTCGAACCTATTATCACTGGCGCTTGGAGAGGTAAAATATCGTCAGTTGATGCTTTCTCGTTAGGTCATGAAGAAATTAAAAAAGAAAGTTAAG
>JBBRRH010000092.1:0-14201 GCA_038201105.1 Nitrososphaera sp.
AAAAAGAAACCAGATAGATACGAGATAATAGGATCTATTGTGGCAGTTGTGGGAGCAGCTATAATATTTTATGCGCCAAGATGAATTAACCAACTTATTCTGAAAATTTATATGGGCTAATCACAACCAACCTATAAGTGTCGAATCTAACATCTACCACGTAAGTTAAGTTTTGATATGGTAGCATTTGCTATGATTCTCCGAAATATTATTTTCGTGTTTTGATTCTCCTGTGCTACTTCCTGTCAACTTGGCCATCTTGGGTGGCACTCCTAAAGGCGCTAATGAATTGGTAAAAAAGAAAAAGGAAATAAAAATAGTACGAGAGAATAACGACGAGATTATGCGCCAGATTCCTGTATCTGCCCCAGTATCTGCCCCTCGCGAGAATATTTTTGCCAAGAGCAAACTATTATACCATCTCAGGTGCATCGAGTTCGAGGCAAAAAGCGGGTTATAAATTATGAGCGTTTTTGTTACACCGGACCTGCAGATCGTAGTATAATTCTACCAGATGTAAAAATGCAAAAGCAAACGATATACGAAGGCTGTTCATGCGCATTACCTGATTCAACAGAACCGGAAATAGAAAAAACAAAAAACCATGATCTCGATGTAGATGCATTATCTGTCTACGCCAAGAATGAGGACGATAATAAGCTAGAACATGAAACTAAAGATGAACGGCAAATTCCCGTGAGCCCCGCTATTGCACCTTCCGAAGATCCCTATATAACACATATTGATAGGATCAAAAGGTCGTGTCCTGATTTCGAATCTCCAAATGAGGAAAAGTGGTTTTATTTCAGATTAATTTCCTTTACTGCATTAAAGAATATAAACCTATACAAGTGGTAGATTTACTAACTGAAGGTAAGGGAATGCAATGATTATCACAGTGTTATTATTAATATGTTATCACAGTGATCATATTGATAAGCATGAATTACGACAGGCTTGACTGCCATCTTGCACGCAGTGTTGTATAGTCTAACATAATCAAAGATTCTCACATGAGCAGGGACCATAGTGTACGGGCCGAATCACCCGCAGGGGTGGGGTAGGCCATTTTTATACTAGCTTCTAAATTGATGCGGTGGAAATCATACAAAACTCACCTGGCTAGTTAGGCCTCTATGAAAAGAACGGAAATATGTAGTATATTTGGCAACAAACTCAAAGTCAGCCTTGCATTAAACAGTCTTGAGCCAAGATGGCAAATTGCAGAGATTGTAAATTAGAACTTCCTATGGCTTCCTAATAACGCTAAATTCTGTCCAAATTGCGGCACACAAGTAGCCATCATTGCAGTTGCAGTAGCTCTTAGTGCTGCCGTAATTACTTCGACATATGCACAACAGAATCAAACGGGAAGTAAGTTCTTCCAACAATACCAATGTGTCCAGTTTTCCAAGTAGAACCGACGCCAGGTAATATTACGAATACAACTGAGAGAATATAACTATCACGCCAGCAAAATAGTCAGGAAGCACTGAAAAAACTGAAAAAAATTCTACAGCTCACTCTCAACCGGAACTGTCATTGGCAGCTAGTTACCCGTTGGCTCTCTAAACTGCCCTTCCATTATTATTTCTGCTAATGGCTTTCTATCAGACGCCTGTTCTCTTCGCTGAACTTCAGTAGGTAAGATTTCCTCAGTCAACGGGATAACACTAGATTCATGGTAGTAAAGTGCTCGAACTTAAAACATTTTATGGTTAATACCCCCGAAAATGGCCAAGATAAGAGAACTTGATTAATTAGTGAAACGACCGTCTCGGAGATAATTCAAATCTGCAGTTATGCATAGAAATGAGTAAAGGATAGTTCTCTTTTAGAATTAAGTGATTCACTACACCAACTAAATGAAACAAATATGAAATAAAAATGCTTTACTTACAGGTTAGAAAACACGTGCAGTTTGGAAAGCAAGGGGAACTGAATAATGAGATCTGCATATCATCTCTCCAAACTAATTCAAAGACTTATGGATATTCTGGCGAGTTGCCGGTATTATTGAATTTATTGGGAGATGGTTTTTCACCGAGTGTTAGTTTGAGGTCAAGATCGTGATTGTCCCTGTGGACGGTAATAGTCATGTTATCACCAGGTCTCTTATTATTTTCAATATATGATACAAGATCATCGAGGAATATTATCTTTGAACCATCAACAGCAGTAACAATATCTCCGCCGCGTTTTTCACCGTATTGGTCTGTTACTGTTCCTTTAATTCTAGCATTATCTGCAGGGCTACCCTTTACAAGTGATTCTATAAATACACCTTGAAAATTCCTGCTAAGATTTTGGAAAATATTAGTCATGTCTGACGTCAATGTTTCCCCGGATATACCCAACCATGGATGGCTATAATTTCCTTTTTCAATTATTGATGGAATGATCCTGGCAATCGCATTCGAAGGAATAGCCAGACCGATACCTGAAAAACCGCCATTTTCAGATAGTACCCCGGCCGTATTCATACCTACCACTCTAGAATCTAAATTTATCAGGGGCCCTCCAGAGTTTCCTGGGTTAATCAGAGCATCGATCTGTATCATGTCAGGAATTGCATATGGGGTACCTTGAGATGAGACGAGTCTCCCCAGATGACTCACTATTCCTGACGTCATTGACCCGATTAATGCATATGGATTACCGACGGCTATCACCTGCTCTCCTACTTCTAGTTTCGAAGAATTTCCAAATCTGAGAGGTTGCAGCAATTCACTAAAACTTGAAAGCTGTATAACCGCAATGTCATTGAATACATCTTTTCCGATTACCTTGGCAGTATACCTATTTCCATTCATGAACATCACATCTACAAACTTATCATTCCCAACCACATGACTATTAGTAATAATTCTGCCTTCTTTATCATAAATGAATCCTGAGCCCAAAGCGGTAGCATTCTGATCTGTCTTGTTGTGAATCGCAAGAGCGGGAGGTGCTGGCCTCGTTATCTGAACCACAGAATTTTGAATATTTTTGAATATGCTATTCAAAAGTTTGGGTGTTGTGCCGGTTTTCTCCGTAGGTGTTGAAAGGCTATAACCTCTCTCAATATTAAGCGTGCAGAAAATAGAGAATACAACCGAGAGAAAGAGGAGTATTTTGTATGTGGCGTATGAATTCATCCAGAATATCGAAGTGAAATAAACATATAGGTATTTCGAATTAGCTACAGACTTATTGACAAATCGGCATGCCTTTCAACCGTACGTTGTGGCGACATATAATCCCAGAGTAACGAGTGCGTTTATTCCAAAGCGTACTTTATGACATTAAGTGAAATTATCTTGCGTGAGTTTTTTGCTTGTTAGTTCTTCAGTTATAATTCTGCTTTCGGTACCTAAATATAGTAACCACTATATTATTGATATGTGATTTTCAAATGTTTGTCCAATTTTGAACTCAGCAAATCTAAATTTAAATACTAAGTCACGCCGCATATATTTTTGTTTTATTTCTAGCTGTGGGCATGTGCTAGCTGTTTTAGACAAATCACTTGTCTTATGGTTCATAAAGTTAAGCCTTAATTATCTTGTGGAATGTTTTTCTTTAATCGTGGCAGGAATTATGACGGCAAATACCAGTATTGAAGATAAAAAAAATATTATATGAAATGAAGATAGAAACTTGTTTGCAATTACTCCGTCTTGACCATCTTTATTCGTTACCATGGGAGCCTGATTTGTGCCTGTAGTGTTGGTATTATCGGTAGCTGTTATTTTATCGTTATTTCTGAAATCTATTATAATATCTTTTACATATTCTGATGACACTATGCTTGTCATTATTAAAAATGAGATTCCTACACTCAACGTCCTGCCCACATAAAATAAAGTAGTACCTGTACTTGCGGACACACCTCTCCTGCGTCGAGGTACACTATTCATTATTGATGCTCTATTGGGCGATGCAAATATACCCATTCCAGCCCCAATTAAAATAAAAGGTACTAGTAATTCCATAAAATTCGCTTTAATTTGTAACTGGGTAAGGAACAGAAAGCCGATGCCCGTTATGAACAAACCAAGTGCTGAAAAAAAACGAGAATTATATTCTTCTTCTTATTAGACCCAAGTTTGCGGTATAACCGTCTATACGGCAAGCTTTATATACGCCAATCCAAATACTATATTTGTGAATAAGAAGGAAGAAGTGATTAAAACGACTTGGCGGATTCCTAAACCTCTGATGAAACAAATGAAACAGGCGGCGTTGGATAACGATACTACAGTTTCTCAAGTTGTAATTCAAGCCTTCAAAGAGTTTCTCAACAAAAAGGAGAAATAGAAATGGCGGCTCGCACATTTTCTTGTTCTCATTGTAATGAGCCTTTCAGCGTACACCTTCCAGAAGATGTGACAAGGGCAGACTCTAGTAAATGTCAAGATATAGACACAACCTATCACAACTTAGAGCGCACAATACAATGTCAGAATTGTGAGCACAAAAACATAATTTACTATTGCACTGAAACTCATCCTTTATTGGCTGACGATTAGGCGCTGCCTAAAAAAATGAATAAAATAAACATACTCTTGCCATTTTTGTAATCGTGTTGCTTACATTATTTGTAATCGATACATTGACGAATCATTAGACTAATTGCAATCTCTGACAGTTGAGGAAATAATCGATTAACACCGTAGTATAGAGATTTATAACAATAGTCAGTACCTTAGTAAATGGGAACCTGTGTTTGTGGTCGGAAGTTAGCATGTAGTAAATGCAGAGAGATTCCAGAAAGTTGTAAGTGTGAGAAAGAAAAAGGGGATTATAGTCTGATAGAGGCTCAGCCAATGACCTAAAGCTCACATGCTGCTATTCTATCATTGTATGTTCTGTTACGACACTAAAAGTTTGACGGCGAGCGGCTTCTTTGCTTCGTCTAATGCTTCCTGTGCAGCTTCACTCCAACCTTTTTCTGAGCTACCGACTATCCCAATTATTTTTGCAACAGTCAATGATCCCACCAAATATCATTAAAACTGTATGAATTGACTACAGGTCAGGGAATCGATCATAAATAGAAGGTGATTTTGAATAATGACAAAACAACAACATGAGGAAATAAAAGAGCGAGGGATTGGCAGTGAGGTTGATCATTTTGCATACCGAATACCAATAGAGAACCATGATGCGATGAATTAACCACTAAATGTACGAAAATGCTTCAATATAGTCTATCAAATTCTATAAGATGAAAGGTAACAACTCTAATAGAGATGTCATGACTGACTTCTTCTATGTATTATAATCGTTCTTGTAGGGCGTGTGGCACTCATTTGACACCTATTTCACTTTGTAACATATGTAAGGAATATGTATCTTGGACTTGTGGTAAATGTCTCAAAATGGATGACGTTACCCATCAACATAACTATTGTAGAATATCCTATAGAATTCAGGCAGTTGTACTAAGGTGCGGGAACAGAATACAAAATAAGTAGAAGATGGCGCAAAGTGGTGTACCTCGGATAATATGGAAAGGTAAGATTGGAGGGTCAAGTCCCATATAAGACACAGAATTCAATGCAATATTGTTATTGTCGTAGTATTGGATTGATTTCCCTCTAACCAGGATTTTTCCTGAGTGGCCTTGTCACAAGTATAGTCAGCATAGAAATCACTTATTTTCGAAGTGTTTACAAGGTCAGTTGCAATATTACCGTCAGGATTGGACTGACAATAATCCAGTATAGTGTTTAGTGATTTCTTAGTAGGGGTATCAGAATAGTCCTCCAGAAATGCAGCGTTAGCGATACTCACAGGCAATATTGTCGAAAGTAGCATCAGAATTAATACAGTGTGCATAATGAGTGAACAGAGTTATTCCTAATAAGCATTAGTCGTTACACCGATGGACACCAGGGATATGATTTTGAAATACTCGCCAAGTGATACATTAATGAAGGATTGTAATTATCCAAAATTATATTTTGTCTCCAACAATGCTGATAGTTCCTTTTCATTTTTTATCAGTGAATCCAACTTGTGATGAGATTTAGAACAACAATTACAGTATGCAGACTCACATTCTGTGACATATTCGTGAGGACAAGACGGACAAGAACAGCCCATGTTATAGCGAGGTCGGCATGCTATAAATCGGTTAGTCACAATCGAGCAGAAGTATGTATCGCATTTTTTTATATTTCCCTTATTGCAATCGTAATTTGGCATTCTCCTTTGCCAAATAGTGTACTGCTCTAGTGGACGAAGTGTTTAGGACCCGAATCCAACTTAAACCTAGTCTTCTTGATCTATGAAAGTCTTAAACTCATCAGTAGCGTTAATTATCCTTCCCATTACTTTTCCCTTGAAATTATCGTCATCGTATTTCTCGCTCTTTAGTATCTCTTTTATTCTGAGGAGTAAGCTTGTCGCATTACTCATGCTTGCTTCATATTGCTCGATTAAATCCACCAATTCCTCTTTTTCGCTCAACAATATTTCGAACAAAATATTTTCGTCTTTTAAGTGTTTTTTAGATTTGAATTGTTCCTACGGCACATAAAAATCCATAACAGGTCACATAAGAAATTAAAGACGTGTGCCTCACGCTCTCTGCATAGGTACCTAATACTTGTGTGTAAGTTCAAGTTTTGACACAAGAAATCTCATATCACATGACTAAAGCAGGCCATGGACCCTTCAGCGAATGAAGTTAGTCTTCACTTATTTTGGAATCAAGAGAACGATATTAATATTTTTTCATTTTAGAAAATGTAACGAAACAAACTTATCACTGGCAATTTGTAAACTCATTTTCAGATTAATTATACTCTATACTGGACAAACTCAAACGACAATTGAATTATATATGATTCATACAAGATATGAGAATCTGGCACAAAGCAACAATCTCTTCCCTATGAGAGACTGGCATGTCAAGCATATGCAATATACTATTGTAAAGTATCTAACTGGATTATCAGAAAATGCAACCAGATATCAAAAAAGGATAAATAAAAAATACGGGAATCTGACGCAAGTAACAAAACGAATTGAATACGACCTTAAGCATGGGGTAGAGATGCAAGAAATTCTTGCATTTTTAGAACTGATTAAAACAGATCAGTCTTTCTCTGAGCTCCGCCAGATACTCGGTTTTGGGACAGACTTTATGACTTGTAGACAGGTCTTCTAAATAACTCGATGACAGAGTTGTAGGTCATACTCATTTACCGGCTGCTTTCCTTCACAGGGTTGTCACTGCTTGCATTGTAAACATGTATAGCAAGCATAATTTTAAAGCTGGAGGTCATGTGAATACGTCGGTTGGGGGACCGAAGCTGACCTCCAACTTGGAACGTCCGTGACTATAATACGAGACTGAAATATTTAAAATTTAATTTGAAAACTGGAGGTCAGCATCGTTTGGACTCGACAACAGACCTCCAGTTAGACACTAAACCCAGACCGTAAAATAACACGAGAGCACCAGATTTTTTTAGATAAAGATAAGAAACTGCGGGGCTATGCAATATGACCAGAGGCTACAGTGGTATATGTTTATTTAGTAAATTAAAATATTATTCGACTTTACAGAAACTGGAGGAAATGAACTGTCAAAGATTTATGATAAAAGTATACGTTCTTGAAGCCTGAATTGCTTTATTGTAACTGAACTTTTCTTTGTAAGTTCTTCCTTGTTCAATCCAATACTCGGTCGGATTATATGACGTAGATAATTTACAATAGACAATGATTTAAATCTTCATTCACGGTCACCAGCAGCAGAACATCTTGTTCTTGGTTTTATTCTATAGTTACTGATGAGCTCAACGTAGCTGCAACCTAAAACACTTCAAAGTTCGCTCTTTAGTCACATACGAAAATGATACTCTTACCCAAGCATCGGCGTTATCAGTTAAATATGTAAATCTTGCAGGATGTTTGTCTTTTTTTTACTTTTCATTAATTCTAGCTAGTGCCATCTTTCTTTTTGCACTAGTTCCTGTTTCACGTGTGTCAGATGATATTATTTCAATTAATCTGGCTTTCTTGTTGGTATCTCTCTTCGGTCTTAGAAGTCTACCGAGCCTCTGAATAAATTCCCTACCACTCCCTGTTCCACTGACTATTATACCAACTTCAGCATCAGGAACATCAACACCTTCGTCTAAGACCTTAGAGGTTACTATTGCCAAATAGCGTCCTTCCTTGAAGCCTGTTAGAGCATCTTCCCTCTCTTCTTTACCTGTTTTATGAGTTATCAATGGTATCAGGAACCTGTCTGCTATTTCATGCACTAGGCTGTTATGCTGAGTAAAAATTATAGTTTTTAAACCCCTATTTTCTGTGAGAATTTCCTTCAATTCCTCAATTTTTGATTTACTATTTAATGCAATATTCATTGC
Source organism: Nitrososphaera sp. (assembly GCA_038201105.1). Taxonomy (GTDB): domain Archaea; phylum Thermoproteota; class Nitrososphaeria; order Nitrososphaerales; family Nitrososphaeraceae; genus TA-21. The sequence goes on from JBBRRH010000092.1 coordinate 8,376, forward strand.
TTTGTTTCTGGCTAGTATTGCTTCTCTGGCAACTTTGTTCCTTCCAGACATCATTATTAATCTCTGAAAGGAACCTTGGTAATTCATCTTAATTCCAAGCTTCTTTAGACAGACTTGATAGGTTCCAAAATTTCTTTGATACTCTCGCTTCTCTTCTGCTGTCATTTCCACCTGTCTTCTCTCAATTTCATAAGACGCCAGGTGTTTATTCTTTGCAAGCTCTGATGGATATGCCTGAAAGACGACTCCACCAACCAATTTTGGAAAATCCTTATGTAAATTATCTTCTCTTTCTATGGTAGCAGTCAAACCCAATCTGTAAGGAGCTACCATTTGTTCTGCTATTGATCTATATCCTGGTGCGGCTAGATGGTGTACTTCATCAAACACTATTAGTGAAAACTTGTTACCAAAACTCGCAGCTCGTATATAAGCAGAATCGTATGTGGCTACTGTGATTGCTTGGATATCGTCTGTTCCGCCACCCAGGTTTCCAATCCTTGTATTTGTAAAGTGTTTTGATAGAACTTGTGTCCACTGACTCATTAGGTCTAGCGTTGGCACTACTACGAGTGTGGCAGAGTTAGCTCTTTCAATTGCTTTGATACCTATTACTGTCTTGCCAGATCCAGTTGGAAGTACTACACAACCTCTCATCCCTGCTTTAACCCAGTTTTGTAAAGCCTTCTCTTGATAATCTCTTAAAGAAACGTTATTTGCTACAAGATGGGGAGAAGGTACTAGATCTAAAACAAAATTATTGTAATCTATGCCACTTTCCTCGAGATAGTCCATAATATTCGTATAATGCAGAGCTTGCGCTCTTAGCGAGCTTGTTCTAGGATCCATTGTAGTAAAAGGAATATGTGCTAGACCTTTAATTACTATGGTCCCTTTATCATAGCTAAGTGAAGTCTTTAACAACTTTACATGGTTAATGGAAAATAATTAAAAAATCTTTGTTTGGAATAATGTGTTACGTCTGGACTGATCAAATTTTTTCTTTCCAACTTTAGACCTAACAATTTAGACCCAGAAAGGCACTAACTGAAACTGATCCAATTTAATAAGCACATGGAAGTGAGAAAGTTATGGTTTTTACAGAATATAAGAAATGTAGTTGCGAAATAGGATTTCTAGTACCTACAATCGATCCAAGTTATTTGCAATGTACTTACTGTAACCAGAAAAAAGTAATTGTTGGTTTTCAGGAATCCCTTAAATTTGATGACAATGTTGATCCCTAGGGCGAGTCAATATTTAAGCGACACCCCTAGATCAGCCTGTTAAAACTGTTTTTGAATGACTAACGTTTTGCTAGAAAATCACATCTAATTTGACCTTAACATGATTATATGTGCTAATTAAAAGTTACATACTGATTCTACTCAGGTAAATGTCTAAATCAGGCGGGAATTGACCATCTGTATGACAAGGACAACGTAATTTAAGAACAAGTTTGCTTAATAGTAATTTGTCTTGACGAAAGAACCTGCACGACTCTACGTTTCAACTCTTGGAGAGCTGGAGAAGAAGGGTCGCATATCTTTGCATCGATTATCACCATTAGAAGCTTCCTAGGATAAACCAGTTTATTTCAAAAAAACTTTAGTCGCTGGATGAAAAGCCGCCCACTCAAACCTTAAACCTGTGATGGCAAAGGCATATGAAAACTTAACAGCTTTCAATCCGTCCAAATGTAACACTCTTGTAATCTGTCCTATATTGATGAGATCATTATCTAGTTTGATACCAAATCTCAGTATCATTGGTAATGTCTCTAAATCTACAGGTATCCTAATACTCAACGGAGAGAATGATTCTCACACTCCAGTTCAACAAGCGTTTCTCTTACAACAGAGGCTGACTGACTTAAATCATCCTGACCATACGTTGATAACTTATCCAAATCTAGGCCATGCGTCCTATCCTTCATCCCAGTGGTCGACTGGAATTGGATCCATCCAACAGTATGTTTTAGCAGATCTCTACTCATGGCTTGAAGCTCATTCTGGGCTTTCACAGTCTTACTTTACTCCTACTGTTGCCTCTGCTATGGGAGCAAAGTTCATTGAATACAAATAAAACATCTCCTTAATAGTATCATAATCTTCAACCAATATATACTACAATTTCTTTCCACAAACCTTATTACCAAAAACTGATATGAATCCCCAAGTGAAACAAGAGGGTTCGAATCCCAATCCGAGTATTACCATCCAAGGACCTTCGCAGATGTAGCGGCCGCGTCATCCAACGCTTGCTTTGGTTCCTTCGTACCATTGTAGATTTGTTCTATTGCTTGTCTTATGTTGTCAGCTACCTGTGGATATTCCGGTATACTGGGCCGATTTCTAGCAACTTTGAGCATACTGATCAATTCGTCATAATATGGCGTAGTTGCATTCAAATCTCGTGCAAAAGGGCCTTCACCTATAGGTACCTGGGTGGGTAACCCCTAGGGTAAAATTGAATGTGCAGCTAAATATGGAGCAAGTATTTTGGGTTCCCAAAACCTTAAATACATCTGAAAAGTTATCAAAGCGTGATTAGGGGTATAATTTCATTATATCTTCTGACACTTGTATCAAGTGTAACAATAACTTATTTGTTAAGTTCATCTCCCACATTTTTTCCTGTTGCTATTGCTTCATCCTTTACCACTCAGAAGGAACAAGCCAATTCAACGTCAATATTTAAGATAACTGACGAGATCAAGGATCGCATAAATGCCCTTGTAGATACTAATAGAACTAATGCTGCGATTGTTATTGGAATTGTTGATCCGAACGGAACTCAGTTCTATAGCAATGGTAAAATATCTAACGCAAATAATGCTACAGTAGACCAAAATACAATTTTCGCCATCGGTTCTAACACTAAAGTTTTTACTACAATTCTGTTAGCAGAGATGGTAGAAGACGGGCTTATCAAATTAAATGATCCGATTGACAAGTATCTTCCATCTAACGTTATCGTACCACAATACAAGGGACACAAGATTACCATTGAAGACTTGGCTACCCATACTTCCGGATTACCTGAATTTCCTTCCAATTATTGTCCCAGCTTCGCAATTTCAAATGCACAAACCCTTGATGATAAAGTTCAACGCGTGCGAAATCTGATGAGTTGTACCAAAAATTATACATTTGACCAACTATATCAAGGCCTTTCTAACACTACCATTTCAAGAGAACCAGGTTCAAAATATGAATATTCGACTTTTGGTTTGGGATTGCTTGGTCGTATTTTGACCTTGAAATCAAATATGTCTTCTTATGATGAACTAATAACAAAAAGAATTCTAGATGTATTGGGAATGAATAGTACAAGCATCATTCTTTCAGATGAACAAAAATCTCAATTGGCAATAGGACATTTATCTGGTCGGGAACTTCCTTTATTCAATATTTCAAATCCCCTTGTTCCAGGCGGTGGACTTTATTCATCAGCGAGTGATCTGTTGAAATTTATCTCGGCTAATACCGGATTAATTAAAACCAAGTTAGATAGTGCAATGCAAGCATCTCATTTAATAAGACATAGCACCGGCTTTTTAATACCAAACAATATTAATGTATCAGGCAAAAATACTAATATTGAACTTTATATTGGGTTAGGATGGCTCATAACTACCAACCTTGGTAACGAAATCATCTGGCATAATGGCGGCACTGTTGGTGGTTACAATGCCTTTATGGCTTTCAATCCTGCTACTAATAGAGGTATCGTAGTACTATGCAATACTGGTGTAGCTGATGTCGATATTACAACCCTTGCGCTGAATCAGAAAGGTAAGCTGTCGTCCTTAATATGGAATTTGCTCAGTCAATAAATGTTATTCTTCAAACGACATCACCAAAGACGCATCAGCTCCAAAAGCATTATCCGAGAAGAAAAAAGACCCGAATTGTCTTCTTCTTTTTCTTGCTTTGGCAAGAGTCGCGGGGACCATAACAGCGTTCGGACAATTGAGAATTTACGGAGCAATTACTTATGTACAATTTAAGAAAATTGCAACATTCTCCTGCAGATGAATTCGGAATTACACATCTTAACATAATGTATAACAAAGAAGAAGACAAGTTCTTTTGCCTTCTTGATGCACCCAATAGAGAAGCGGTGGAAAAACATCATAATAAACACGGCGTCAAGTATGAATGGATAACAGAAGTGAAAACAACCGCTTAAGGTACTATAGATTCTATTATTAGTAACAGTTGTTAGGTTTCAAAGCTTTGTATGGCTTGACGTGTAGAGATCCTTAACAACACTTAACGCTACTGGTAAGAGTTATAGCGATATTGGAGTAAAAGTGCCAACACCAGTAATAGATGCCAAAACATTTGTATCATTTGTGATAAGATCGATGAATTCGAATCCTACCCTCATATTATTGATCCTTAGCTCTCTGGAAACTATACCTCCTACGTTTAGTCCTTTAGCTTTTAATGCTCCTGCAGCATGTATTACGGCTGTAGTCTTCCCGATACCGAGCGGGAGCTCCAGTTAGGACCAGAATTGTCATTATTCTTGATTGAACAACGCAGTTTAAGTTATTATTAATTTAGAATGACAAGATGGAGAAGAGCGCCATTGTAGCCGATTCTATAACTCATTCCCCCGTAAAGTATTTGATTAGTGTACACAGAGATGGATTACATACACTAGTGTATTGCATCCCACCGAACCCGCTTCACTAGTGTATCATTTTATAAGACTACATCTTATCATACCTCATGTCTCAGACTGTCGTACCCGTCGGTACGAAATTATCTCCCTACGCAAAACCATTAAATATATCCTAATTTTACGTAAATCTCCTTTCAGGTTAAATTTTTTCTATTATTGTTATCTGGATCAATTCAAGGAAAGATTTGTTCACCTGTATACCTATCTATAATTACAATCGCCTTAGTGGGACATGTCTGCGCTGCAGCAAGTATTGTCTCAAAGTCTGCTCCAGTTTCCGACTTGACTATTGCTTTTGGATTTATTAATTTCTCCTTTTCTACTACAAAGACCTTAGGTGCAAGTCTCTCACAACTGCCAAATGCCATGCATAGAGAAGGTTCCACAATTATATGAAAACGACTTTTCGGAATATCTAAAGACTCTTGAGCAGTTGTCGTTGTTTCTGGTTCATAGTCAATTCCACTATTATTATTAGGATATACGTTACCACTAGCATCACGACCACGATATGAAGAAGATGATGATCCTGTATCAGATTCAACATGATAATTCGTATTGCTATCATTTACTTTATCCTCCTCATTTTGCAAAATATTACCAAAGCATGATTTATCATATCGTTTTCTCTTTTCTGTGTTCGAAAGAATCTCAAAGGCAGCATTAATACTCTTTATCCTATCGTCAGAGACATCAGAGTTATTATTCCTATCAGGATGGTATTTTCTAGCTAAGCATCTATATGCTCTCCTGATCTCCTTATAACTTGCATGCTCCGAGACACCAAGAATTGCATAATAGCCTCTACTATCCAAACGAAAACATCAACATAATATGGTAAAAGTATTGTATATTAGATTTGAGGTACAGATAAGGAGCGTTATTCTTTAGTAAGGCGTATTATACCCTTTAATATTGGAATGAATGAGGCGGGATTTTTGGAGTCATTATTGAGATTCTTAATTGAAAGTCTTAGCTCTCTAACTGGTCCAGCTTTATTGTAAAAAATCTCAAAGCCAAACTTGGAAGCATTGCAGAATTAATTTTGTCTAAAATATATACGATATCATCACTTATGGTGATGTCAGGCGTTGGAGAATGCCAGAACATGTCGTCGGTACCTTCATTAGT
>JBBRRH010000093.1:0-13727 GCA_038201105.1 Nitrososphaera sp.
ATATTTAACTCATTTCCACCTCACACAAACATATTATTCGTTTGAGTACGAAAACGTTCACTTTACAATCATGAATTCTGAAATTGATTATACGTACGGGTCTCCTCAGTATTTATTTGTTAGAGATGATCTCTTGAACGCTTCGAAGAATCCACACATAAAATGGACTGTCGTAGCGTTTCATACACTAATGTACACTTCACCAAGTAGGCATCCGCCTGCTATTTTGTTCAGAATAATTTATCATCCACTTTTTGATAAATATGGTGTAGATCTAGTATTGCAAGCTCATAATCATAATTATCAACGGTCCTACCCACTCATTTACAATTATTCTAATCCTGGAAATCCTGCTATCGGAGTTGCCTCTAATAATACATACCTTGATCCACCAGGGCAGGTATATCTTGTAGTAGGAACGGGAGGACATCCACTTTATGACTTGTTGGGGAGGCTTCCTTATATGGCCGCTCAATACAGGGAATTTGGTTTGCTAAGTATCGATCTTCTAAACAACGGTACTAAACTGGATGGAAAATTCTATGATAAACAAGGAGTAGTAATAGATAAATTTACTCTAAGGAAAAGGTAACTAGCCAAACACCCAAGCGGGCAGGAGAGTTGCAAATAAACTAGTATTAGGCTATGAGGCACACTCCATTTCACTGTCATCTTCTTAAGAATTAATTTACCACTGCTATGATTCATACGCCAACTTCGATCAACCCTTGTCGCTATAACAACTCAAAATGGAATCACATCTTGAAGATAAAACTATGCAAAACAGAATTAACAAAAATTTCTCCTGCTCTGAATTGTGGGTTCATTTTCGAGTTTCCATTTAGCGCGAAAGCTCCTCTAGGACAACGGTACCCTAAGCAATTCTTGTCAACATTTGATTTTTGAAAAACACTCAATTCTTTTAGATTCGATAAAAGGAGCTACATACGTAGATATGCTACATTACAATGCTGTCATCAAGTAACACGCGATTTCTAAAGTAGTCTACGTCAACAGATATTATGACTGGGATCGATTTTGACTTAACTGCTTCTTTCAGTACCATGGAGAATTCTTTAGTTGATTTAATATTGTATCCTATTGCTCCAAAACTCTCTGCAAGTTTAGCGAAATTGGGATTATTAAATTTGGTAAAGGCACTTCTGCCAAATTCATGTATCTGTTTGAAAGATATCATCCCGTAATCATAATCGCACCAAATAATTACTATTAATGGCAAACATAATCTTACTGCAGTTTCAAGTTCTTGAATATTCATTAAAAATCCACCGTCACCGCACATTGCGACAATTTTTTGATTTGGATTTACAAGTTGTGCTGTTATAGCTGCTGGCAGGGCAAATCCCATTGAACAAAAGCCATTGGGAATTATACACGTATTTGGATTGTAAGTGTTGTATGTTTTTGCGATCCAAAGTTTATGCGCTCCAACATCAGATATGACCATATCAGTTTCGTCAAGGGCGTTTCTTACGTCAAGTATTAATTTTTCAGGTTTAATTGGATACGACAAGTCATTTTTGTACTTTTCTAATCTCCCAATTATTTCGTTTTTGATTGTTTTAAATAGCTCTGGCGGATCTAGATGTGTAGTTATGCATGAGCTTTTTTCTTCTTGTTTTGTAATTCTTTCTATTTCTTCCAAGACGGCACCCATAGTATATTCAATATCTGCAGCGATCTCAATGGTTGGAGGATAGTATGTATCAGATTCAGCTGGTGTAAAATCGATGTGAATGATCTTTTTATCTAAATCTCCGTTCCAATGTTTAGGACTATATTCAACAAGATCGTACCCTATTGCGATTACCAGATCAGCTTCTTTCATAGCGATTAAAGCATGATCTGCTTCTCTTATTCCAATAGTATGAAGATGGCGTTCAGACTTGTCTGAGATAACTCCTTTAGCCATGAATGTATTCATTGAGCATATTCCTGTTTTCTCTACAAATTTTCTTACAGACAAACTTGCTCTACCCCTTATACATCCATTTCCAACCAAGAGTATGGGCGTTTTTGACGCAAGAAGCAGTTCGGCTGCTTCTTCTATTAGGTCTTTATTTGGTCTCGATCTAAGTACTTGCTGAGCCTTAATGGGTTTTATTTCAGATTCCATTTTTGCTATGTCTTGTGGCAGTTCAATATGCACTGCGCCTGCTTTCTCTTCCAACGCTATTTTGAATGCTCTTCTAACAATTTCTGGAATACTATCTGCGTTACGTACTGACCACCTCCACTTTGTTATCGGTTTGAACATGGTTACGGCATCCATGTTTTGATGCGCCTCTTTATGCAAAAAATCGGTGTCAGTTTGACCCGTTATTGCTAATATCGGAGACCTGTCCATATTTGCATTAGCTACTCCGGTAGTAAGATTTGTTGCACCCGGTCCCAGTGTAGAAAGACATACACCCACTTTTTGTGTCAACCTGCCGTACATATCGGCCATAAAAGCAGCCCCTTGTTCATGCCGTACTAATATGAATTTGATTCTTGAATCTAACAAAGAAATCATCAAATCACTAGTTTCTTCCCCAGGTATGCCGAAAATGTATTCGACACCTTCATCCTCCAAACATCTTATAAACAAGTCTGATGCCTTCATCACAGTTTATTGACTACATCCATTATCCCCCACGTTCTATTATATGTACTCCGTGCATTTGTCCTTTCAGAATGATCCCCCAAGAAAGAACTAGTGTGGGATATCCTGACTCATTTGTGTTTCATCCAGATTACATGTGAATATTCACATGCTGAATAGACAGACAAGGTGTAGATAGGTCGCACACTGGCATTAAGATACCAGCTGTCCCTGACACCAGCACCATAAATAGAAGAGTCAACAGATTGGATACTAAAGTAAATGATAGTTTAGGAAGTGATTTCGTAGTATAGCCATTAACATTATTGCAATAAAGATATCAACTAGAGTTGAATGGATATGACATAAGTAGCATTTCAGTAGGGGTATTTGAAAAAACCTTTGAATTGCAAGGAGATGGAAAAAACCACGTTGCAAGAGAATAGTATGAAATTTCATTAGACAATTACGACAAAATTTCCTGGATGTCAGCCTTGGTTTTAAGTCAAAATTCACCGATTATATATCATAGAAACAACTAATGGTATGAACAAAATGAAACAAGATTCTATCTTGCATTTCTACAGGATACTGGAAAATTCTCTTCATGAAAGCGATATATCCAAAATAAATGAAGGAGATATCGATGCCTGGTCACAATCATTCAAAAAAATAGTAAGAGAAAGTAAAGAACAGGGAGGTAACGGGGTATTTGTCCCATTTTTAATGTGGAAGTTGGGCGAGATAAGTCCTGTTGAGGCGAACAATTACTTGGATAAGAGAAAACAAGATGAATGTCTTGTTAGTTATGATCATAACAATGTTGAATATGTTATCTGGGTGTTGTCATTAATGTTTATGTCATGGTCTATAACAAATCTTAAACGAAAAACACAAAATGGACATTGTCAGAACGTCAATCATTCACATGGTGATAAGAATCCCAGACCTTGTCAAGAGGGAACAAAATTTCATCAAGAATTTTACAATGAATGTATTAAAACTTTCAAAGATTTACTGGTTAATGTAGATTCCATAGAAAATAACTAAATTTGAGTTTTCTCCTGCGTTTGGAACATTGACAAAGGGAACATCTGTAATCATAGAGAATTCATAATAGTTTTGGGATTTATGATAGAGCTTTAGCGAAGCCTTTCCAACGTCAAGGTGTTAATTGACAAGGCGGATGTTCTTTCTAAGTTGAGTAGATATGAAGATGCTATTAATACGTATGACAACGCTCTGGCCATCCAGCCTACTAATTTAACTATATTATTTGACAAAGCCAACCTTCTTCCTTACTTAGGGAAGAATGAAGATGCAATAAGTGATTATGATACGATTTTGACTTTGAATCCTCATTCCTCTAATGCTATGGGTAGAAAAGGCCTTAATCTTTACGATCTCGGAAGATTGGAAGAAGCCATTTCCTATTTTGATAAGGTTTTAGATGTAGACTCTAATAATTCTGCTGCATTGTATTACAAAGCTCTTGCTTTGGATAAATAAGGCAAGTATGCTGATGCTATTGACGTTCGTAATAAGATCTTAGTCATAGATTCAAATAATAATGATATGATATTTGGTAACGCCCTCGATCTTTCCCATCTATGAAAATATGAACAAGATTTAATATATTACGACAAGGTTTTAGCGATAGACCCTTATAGGTTTAACGCACTGATAAACAAAGCATTTACACTTGACAATTTATCGAGATACAATGAATCTCTAGCGTATTACGACAAAGTTTTAACTATAAATCCTGATGAAGATATAGCCCTTAATGGCAAGGGCGAGGCTCTACTTAAGTTAGGAAAGTATGACAAGGCCATACCATACTTTGACAAGATATTAGCTATCAACTCTTCTGATAGCGGTTTATTAGTTGTAGTATCAAAGAATAAACAATTTGTTCTAGACGCTCAATACTTTGCGGTAAATGACGTACAATAAAAGCAATGTTGTAACAAGATAATTTGTGACAAAAGTCTATTGAATCAATTGGCAAATAGTTAGCAAATACCAGTGCACAATAGTAGAAGAAAAGAGTCATCTTCAGTCAAACTACAACAAAGGCCAGGCCTACTGGAATAAAGATGATTCAAGATTAGATAAGAAATGAATAGAAACACAATTGAATGTTGCAGAATCCTGCAAAATGTCTATGGCCACACACCGTTTGCACAGAAGCAGAAACCGTAGCTTCTAAATAGTTGTTTGTGATTATCTTATTAGCAATCTATGGCCCAGCAACAACTAATAAAGCAAGAACCATCTGTTTCTCAAATTCTACGTACATACAAAAAGCAGTTAACTCAGAACATTGAGCGAAATACCCATAGTTCCAATATTAGTACCATGAGTCAACAGTTGAACCAAGAATCATCTATTTCTCAAATACTACGGACATACGGAAAACAGTTTAAACAGATTAGAAAGCAGTATGCCGACGGAGTTGGTGGAAGATGTGTTATGGGAGTCATTATGTCATATTATGGTTGGGATGGCAAATGCATCACTACCGCAGAAAGAAGACTATATGCTGCATTAGTTGCATTGAGACAGGCAGGCATCAGTAAAGAATTATTGATAGAACTGAATGATTCTGGTGCAACGTTCGAGGAGATAGCTGATATTCTGGACAGAAATCAAGGGTTGGCAAATAGCAATAGGCAGTAGTCGTCAAAACTTAAAGTAGCTGCCCAACAATTGAATATTATTTGATCACGTTAATCCTTCAACAGGAGCAAAACCATGATAATATGGAATTTGTCCTAGTTCATCCTTAGCAGGAATTTCTGCAATAGAAATAAGGTGGCCATCAGGATCTTCAATTATTGCATGCTTTCCAAATGATTCCTCCGTTAACTTTTTGTAAAACTTGACACTTTTCTCCTCAAGTTGCTTGCAAACATTTTCTATGTCATTGACGTTAAACCCTACCAGCATATTCGCCGGTCCGCTAGATTTCGTTCTCTTAGGATGCAATCCAAGTACTGCTCTTCCACTTTCATTTACAAACTCAACCCAATCTGGCGACTCCTGTTTTATTTTCATCCCTAGAACGTCCCGATAAAATGTGACAGATTTCTGCATATTCTCAATCAGGAGTATTGCTGCACCTACTCTTTTGAACATCTAATCTCTCTTTGTCATTGAGAGATTTAAACTTGGCCTTGTTATGCCTTGCCTCTTGTTGTTAAATTTTCATCTATCGGGAACAGGACATACGTAACGTAAAGAACAGCGATACTTAGACGCAGTTTGGATGTTCTCTAAGTTCAATTCTATCACCAATTCCACCAACCTTAATAATTAGCAGAAAGTCAGAATTTGGATTTAAAAACGGACTTATTCATTCGTGTATTGCATTCCACCAAACGCGATTTAAAGATGGACATGATCACTAGTCATGCAATCATTGAATCGTTTCCTTTCAGCCTCTTCGACAAACTACAATAATTCTCGCATTTGAATATTGTTCCTGCGACATCCAGTATCCAATTTTATTGGCTAACCTTGTCTTATTGTTCTGCATCATGATAAGAAAATTATCAACTATTGCGTATGCGATATTTTTTGTCGAAAAGATTTGATTTTTGATCAAACTACAGCATAGGCATCCATATAAGACTTTTAAGACTATGGCTCAATTATCGAGTTCGTAGAACGACAATGACTTTTTATCAGTCGATGACTAGGCCCGCTAAATGTCCAAGCTGTAGCTCTCCCGCTCAATTAAAGGAAACCAAAACGCATCATATTATGCTTAGATGTGACAGTTGCGGGGTTTTAATTTTTGCAAACGGTCCAGTGTCACAGAGATGGCTAGTAAGTCTTCCACTCTGAATTTCTTTATCCTGCCTTGCCACCCGATAAATAAGTCTCGAACAGCCAAGCACCAAAAAAAATTTTAATTCAAATACAGCGCTTCATTCAGAAGTTCTGTCAATATCAAAAGACGTCATGATGTGACGCTCATAAACCGAGAATTCTTTTTAAATAATTTCCGACTCGATTCTTGAAATGATTTTCGCAAAGGGCAGTCAGGTTAGTATGGTTAGGCAGTATGGCGATATAGCACGTATAATTATGAATTCTATATATATAGTAATTTTTATAAGGTAAGTAGGTGTATCATAAACCAACTTGACTATCCATACCGAACCCAAGACAAAAACAGAGCGTATAAGAGAATTAATTAATGAAGGACTCGAACCTAGAAAAGTTGCGAATACGGTAGGAACAAGCAGAGAGTACGTATACAAAGAAAAAGGGAGAATGAAACGTGGGGGTATACTGATCGAACGCCAAAGCTTGTCTATTGCGGACGGTGTTAACGGGATCACAATAGTCAAGGATCAGGGTGATCCCGGAAAAGACCAACTCGTGTCTATTGATCGCGTAAATCGCGAATTTGGCGAGTATGACATTGCTCCACTAGACAATAACGGCATGAAGTCTATGTATAACGCCTTTCTGAATGGGTCGGGGCCAGCAAAAGTGACGGCCGAATTTGGGATACATCCCGAAATTTCCGAGAGGGAGCATCAGAGATTTTTAACTATGAATTCGCGTGACCCATTCGATCTGCAGAATAAAATAGTAGGTGGGATTAGTAATGCATCATCTGAAATACAGGCAATAATTGACAAATCAAAAGGTAATCTGCTGACAAATGATGAACTTCTATTCGTTATCAATTTTAAGATTGGAAATTTCGCCTATTTGAATATCAGAGACACAGTCTTGAATCCTGCCATCAATGTCCCGTATGGCGTGCAGAGACCAAAGTGCAGGATATGTAAAGCCATGCAACCAGGGACAATTTATGACGTATCTACTTACTTGGGATCCTATGCGCAAAAAATGATTGATAATGCCCCCTGTCAAAAATGTAAGTTAATAATGGATGAAGTACGCTCCGAACCCTCTCACAGACCGATTTCCTAATTCCAAATTCGAATTCATTGACGAAGTTTGTTCAGTTAAGATAGATCAAATGCCTTCGTATCATGAAGGTTGCGATTTGGACAACAAACAACAAGATAATTTTATGAATTGAAATCATATTTAGAATAGCTAAGTAATTTAATGCTCTTATCAATACATATACGCAGATTGGCCTTAATGCATGGCATGCAATGGTAGGCCTACTCTGTTCTTTGGGAGGCGTAAAAACAAGTATAGTTCGAATTTAAATGCCAAATTGCTTTTTCATAAACGACTGAAATTCCTTATCAGAACTATTACTTCTGACTTCCAAAATTGATTTTGCATCCTCGCCTGCAATATTTCTAAAATCAGGATTGTCGGATTTGACTGCTTTCAAAATAACTCTGGCTACCTGTTCAGGCGGTATAGCATTTTGGGTCATTTTTTCAAATGATTTAGTCAGTTTCTGCATCATGGGCCTATAAGGCGAATTCTCAATATTGCCAGATGATTTCAGATTTTTCCAAAAATCAGATTTCACAGCCCCAGGTTCTATCAAGACTACTTTTACTCCAAATGACTCAATTTCATATTGTAGTGATTCAGAAAGACCTTCTAGTGCGAATTTGGATGCATGATAAAAAGAGTCAAAGGGGATTGCGATTTTACCTCCCATTGAAGTGACGTTGACTATTGTGCCTTTATGTTGTTTTCGCATTATGGGTAAAACGGCTTTAATAACTCTCACGGTTCCAAAAAAGTTTGTCTCCAGCTGTGCCCTTCCATCCTGCATAGTTGATTCTTCAAAAGCTCCTACCAGAGCATAACCTGCATTATTAACAACAACATCAATTCTTCCGTTATCTTTCATTATCTTGTCAATGGTATCATTTACAGATTTATCATCGTCTACATCCATTTCTGAAACTGTCAGTGGTAATTCTTCTTTAGTTGCTCTAGACCTGATGTCAAAAGACTTATCTAAATTTCTCATTGTAGCGTAGGTGTGAAAACCCTCCTTTGCCAATGTCATCGATGTCTCTAGTCCAATCCCAGAAGAGCTACCTGTCACGACAGCAACTGGCATTTGCTTATTTTGTTGATCGTTTTTTGATTGCTCGCTCACACTAATGATTGTATTATATTATCAAGTTTATAAACAAGCCCGGCAATAGGCCTGCAGCTGACTTTACCTTCTTTGAGGCTGGGTTCAAATCAAGCATATTGTTCCGCGAAGTAACATTGATATTTTTGAGTTGGAGCTGCGTGATTATTTGACTATGTAAAATAAATTGAAGTGAGACAAATAAGGGGGCAATGCGCGGAAGATTCCATTTATCTTTTCTGCATACGATTCTACCATCCTTGCTTCCACTCTCACTTCTCATATCAGGATCTGTTGTTTCAGGTATTTCCATATACGCATCGGAACTGCCATTCCCAACATCGACACCAATCAAACATTTAGTAATTCTATTTCAAGAGAATTCTTCATTTGACCACTATTTTGCGACTTATCCAGTAGCAACCAACCCGGCAGGAGAGCCTCAATTTATAGCAAATCCTAACACGCCTGCGGTAAACAACCTGAGAACGGCAGGTCTACTAGATCAAAATCCCAACCTTGCCCTACCATTCAGGCTAGATCGGTCCCAGGCTCTCATGTGTGATAACAACCACTCATATACGGCTGAACAAAAGGCCTACAACGGAGGCAAAGTGAATAAATTCGTCCAATCTACTGCTTCAACAAAACCAGGTTTTCTATTTCCTTACGCTGAAAAATGTTTGTTCCCACCTAA
The DNA here is from genome assembly GCA_038201105.1 of Nitrososphaera sp. GTDB lineage: Archaea > Thermoproteota > Nitrososphaeria > Nitrososphaerales > Nitrososphaeraceae > TA-21. The sequence continues at coordinate 9,346 of JBBRRH010000093.1, forward strand.
AACTGGAAAAGCCATTGGAATGATGGGGTATTACGACGGCAATACCGTAACAGGATTGTGGAATTACGCTCAGAAATTTGCAATGAGTGATAATTTTTTTGGTTCCACATTCGGCCCGTCGACACCAGGCCATATTAATCTGATTTCAGGACAGACACACGGTGCTACATGCGTCAAGGTGGCTTCATTAGGGGTGTTAAAAAATTACTATTATACAAAGTGTCTAAAAGGTGCCGTGTCTCAAGGAACTATGATCTACGACCCAGATCCTGCATACGACGACTGTTCTGCATCTCTTGAAGATACTGCAATTACCCATTTTGTTGTTCCTATAAATGACGCGGTACCCACTTTTTCAGTAGTATCTATGGAAGGAAAAAACGTCGGGGACCTCCTGAATAATAATTCGGTCACTTGGGGTTGGTTCTCCGCAGGTTTTAAACCAACCCCAGATTCTTTGACGAAAAATTGCGGGCATAGTTATCACACTCCAGATTCAAATAGTGGAGTCTTTGTAAATGACTATTATCCAAACGTCGAACCGTTTGAATATTATGCAAGTACGTCAAATCCTCACCATCTACCACCAACTACAGTGGCAATGATAGGACAAACGGATCAGGCAAATCACCAGTATGACTTATCTGATTTCTGGAACGCTACTTTGTCAGGTAACATGCCAGCAGTTAGCTTCATAAAGGCTCCTTCGTACCAGCAAGAGCATCCCGGCATCTCGACCCCACTCCTAGGTCAGCAATTTGTTGTAAACATCATAAATCGACTGCAGCAACTTCCTCAATGGGAAGACACGGCAGTTATAATCACCTATGACGATTCAGATGGTTGGTATGATCATGTTATGCCGCCAATAGTTAATCCATCAAGCGATCGTAAAACAGACAGACTATTTGGCAGTGGCCTATGTGGGGAGACAGCACCAGGGGCATATCAAGATAGATGCGGCTACGGACCACGTCTCCCATTGCTTGTGATATCGCCGTACTCTAAGGTAAACTATATCGATCATTCTGTAACTGATCACACATCTATACTTCGATTCATAGAAGATAATTGGGGTTTGGGAAGAATTGGGGACCAATCTTTTGATGCTAAAGCTGGCTCAATCCTAAACCTGTTCAATTTTACGGCTGGTCACAAAGCAAACAAGCTATTCTTAGATCCTAATAATGGAACGATTATATCAGTGCCTCCGTTTGCTCAAGCATTTGAATTGCCTTTTTAAAAAAGATAAAACGAGTAATTGTCACATACTATATTTACAGATGTGCGACCCCTGCATAAAATTGTTATAATAGTGCGCATTCTCGCTTTTGGGCGGTCTTGCCATTTAAATACAATATCCTTATATACTTGTCTCTATTAATGATATGTATGTCAACTACGATTTTAATGAGCCCGGAACTAAGCAAACAACAAGCAACTCCATCTGTAGACCTAACTGAGATATTCAAATGCATTTCTGATGACAAGTCTCTTATACTTTTTAATTCGGTTGCTCATATGAACGGGAATAGTGGACTTCTAATTTCTAAATTGGATATGACACGAAAGCAATTCTATGCAAGAATGGAACGATTATCACGACAAGGGCTGATAATGAGGAAGGGAGGACAATATCATCTTACCACAATGGGCAAGATAATTTACCATCTTCAAAATACCATAGGCAAGGCAGTAGAGATAAATCAATGGAAATTGCGCACCATCGACACACTTGTTGGTGAGAACTGTATGCCATCAAATGAGCTTCACATTTTGGTTGACAACCTCATAGAAAACGAGGAATTAAGGACTATAGTCCATCAAACATTGACAATTTGAGAAAAATAAAGTCTAAAAAGGGATTTATTTATTGTTGCATAATGAGGTAGAGTTTACTATTTTACATAGAAATCATCTGTATTGGTTGTACATGCAGGCGTATTTTTTCCTCTAATGTACCTTTAATCAAAATATTATCTACAATCAGGTTCCCTATAGATCGATTCAATTCTGGTTTTCTCATTTAACTCTATGACTTTGACGAGATGATGAAAAGGGCATGGCCCGATCCAGTCAAAGTAAAGGCAAAGTTCCCTAGTAACACAGCCAGCCACTTTGAAGACTATTTGATATGCGTTACGACTATTAAGGACGATCATGATAAGTGTATAAATGAATCACGATCTCCAGGAATAAACAAAGAAAGGGTACACGTACAGATCCCGTAAACCCTAGTTCACATTATAATAGTGTCCCGGATTGGAGCAGATCAAACGAACTTCCATTTGACAAATTTGTTAGTATTGTCCTATTATGGATCCTTAGGCCTTCAAAAAAAAGGAGTGGATTTGGGTGGAAACACTTGTTTTATGATATTTGGGACGACTTTCTACATGGTAGAAGGACTCGAAGTTTCACCTGTCATATTGCTATTTTGTCCTGTTCCTTGCCTCTGAGCTTCATCTGAACTTATCTGACCACGTATAGCACCTTTTGGATACTTGTCTGTATGAGCATTCACATAAGCACTCCCATTACCCATTAGGCTAATTAGATCAGAAACTTCCTTGCCCTTCAACGGACCTTGCAGATCATTTTTTGTTAGATTTCCACTAAATCCTATTGTCGGCGGCGTATCCTTTCCTTTAGCTGTCTTGGATTTCGATAAAGTAACTACAATATCGCCGTTTTGTCCTGCTGTTCCATTATGTATATGGGCTTGAGTTATTTTCTTGATTCCTGTGATATTAACCCAGTAAGATATCTGTGAACCGTTCTCGTTTACTTGGAATGTTGAAGTTCCAGTAGAATTAGATTTTGTTGGTGGAACTTCATCGTTACCCGATAGTGTTGCAGAAAAACTTTGTCCTTGTTGTGCCTTTGCGGAGTTTAGAACCATAGAGACAGCGCCTACAGCTAAGATGGCTGCTAACACTGTAATTATGGAAACCGTTTTTGTGTCATTATCCCTTTTTAGATTTGATTCTATAAAAATGCACCTCAATTCAAGGTAGACACCTTACCTGTTTCAGGTTCAGTTTAGTTCTAAACCCAGTCCTAAACTATACGCTTCAAAGTCTGAAATTTCAAGGCGAATTTGTTTATTACGTTAGTCACCAATCGTGAGATATAAGTTACTGTCAGGTCCTATCTTAATTTTGCCTCCGTTATGACCAGGACCGGGATGAATTGGCAGATCAAGTAGGAGTTTAGGATTTACCAGTTTATCTTCAGCTAATTCATATCGATATAGTCGATTACCTAATGTGATGCCTCTGCTATGATAGGTAGGTTTAAACTCGGTATAGTACAGGAAAACGTATGTTATGTTTTTACTTGCATTCTTGCTTACCCCGATACCCAACAAACCTCTCTCATCCTTTCCATCTACATTAACTTGGAGCAGCGGTTCTTTTAATATTTGACCATTTATGATTCTCAGTACAGCTCCATCATTTTTCTCCAAAACTAGAATATCGTTTTTACCTAAAAATGCCATGCTTGTTGGATATTTGAGTCCATCTATGATATTTTTTATATGGAGGTGGGGGTCATTAATAATAGGTCCTCCGAGCGCAACAATCGCCCGACCAAATGTGCTAGGCATCACGGAGCAATTGGTAATCATTCCAAATGACAGGGTCAAAAGTATGAGTACAAAAGCTGCAGGTTTGAATCGTTTCAAACATGATGATGCTCTAACCAATCATATATACAAATTGCTAAAATAATTGTTATTGATAGTACGAAATTAGAGTTCAAATTGTAGAATGATACCATTCCAAAGGACAGATTAGGTACTTGTACCACAAACTTTTAAGCCAAGTTACTGACGCAGTTCAAATATATTTTTCATTTGACTATAATAAATCGGCCTAATTGCTCTGAACTAATTGTAAACAAAGTTAGGGCAATGTAGTTCCAAAATATCTTCCGTCAGAGTTGCGTGGAACTGCATTTGGGATTTATAACCTGATACTTGGTGCAAGTTTTTTTGTCAGTAATGTTGTCTTTGGTTTTTTGTGGGATAATAGCAGCTTGAGCATTGCTGTCATATACAGCGTGGTTTTAGCATCATTAGCAATAGTTATGATGTTTGTCTTTATTATGAAAGTCTCTTACGGAAAGGCACCGACGTAAGTGTTTCGAGTTTTCAAGCAAAAAGCCTCCTTCGTGCAAATTAATCTCGAAATAAGTATAATTCAACGACAAATAAACACTATGAAGTACTAACAGGGACTATTCTATATATTATTCCGGTATTTCGATAATAAAATGATAAAACATACAGATATCCGTCTGGTCCTGTCTCCATATCTGTTATAATTCCAAAGCCTTGCCCTAGAATTACGTCTTTTAATTCGTCATTAGTATTTGCA
>JBBRRH010000094.1:0-13705 GCA_038201105.1 Nitrososphaera sp.
AGAAGCTCTATTCAATCCATTCGCTTCCCATGTCAGTTCCTCATGTATGTCACACTATCAATAGCCGGGTAGCAGAAGTAGTTTACAACTCGGCTGCCTAACTTATAATATTGATCATTAAGAAAATTTTAGATAGCTGACTATGTTGTATATATGCATGATAAATATTCTCAAACCTTCATCACTAGAACTTCTCGCCTCTACCATCCAACTACAGATCATATTCGACAAGAACATTAATCAAACATACCGTATCCAAAATCGTTACCATCACATGCCCGATCGGGCCTTTCTATGGCGGAGGGAAGAGAACCAATGACTACAAATCCTTGGCCAGCACTTCCGTTGGCAGAATGGAAAGACACGTATGCCACGTTACACATGTGGACCCAAATCGTCGGCAAGATCCGGCTTGCACTCACTCCTCTCGTGAATCACTGGTGGAATAGTACTCTGTATGTAACGCCTCGTGGACTCACGACAACCGCAATGCCTTACAATGGCCGGCAGCTCCAAATAGACTTCGATTTCATTGATCACAAGCTGCTAATCGAAACGACTGATGGTTCTACTAAGACAGTCGCACTCCGACCATGCCCAGTAGCTGTATTTTATCAAGAAACTATGGCCGCCTTGCGATCGCTCGATATGCCTGTAACCATCTGGACTACGCCAGTCGAAGTGCAAGATCGAATCCCATTTGAGGAGGATCAGAAACATGCGGCCTATGATCCTGAGTATGCACAGCGAGTCTGGCGCATTCTTGTGCAAGCCAGTAGGGTGCTTACTGAGTTTCGTTGCCAATTCACAGGCAAGGTGAGTCCAGTACATTTTTTCTGGGGGGCTTTTGATCTGGCCGTCACCCGCTTTTCAGGACGTACGGCACCTTCGCATCCAGGAGCTCCAAATATGGCACGTTTTGTGGCAGTCGAAGCCTACTCGCACGAGGTAAGTAGTTGTGGTTTCTGGCCTGGCGGCGGACCTGTAGACGAACCAGTTTTCTATGCCTATGCCTATCCCGAGCCTCAGGGCTTCAAGGACTACCCAATCCAGCCGCCTGAGGCATTCTACCATAAAGGGATGGCAGAGTTTCTTCTGCCCTACAATGTGGTCCGCACCGCCAAGTCACCTGATGCAGTCTTATTATCTTTCTTGCAGAGCACCTATGAAGCAGAAGCAATATGTGCCAAGTGGGATCGACATGCATTAGAACGTCATTAAACGGCATAGTATTTTTCCGGAGCGTAAGATAAGATAGGAAACGATAATATTGCCATTTTCTAACATACAGTAACATCACTTCGCATCGTGTACTCTTCAAAGATCCCGATAACATCATTTTCAATTAAAATCAGTAAAATTTCCTTTTACCCTGGGATCTAGCCAACCTAAAAGATTTCCTATTACAAATCGCTGCAGACGGAATTAAATGCTTAGGATATCTCGCTACCTCGCACCGTTTCCTAAGAGTTCATCTGTTTCCATCCTTACTCAAAGTGTGAGGGCTGCCAGGCAATGAAAGACGCCAAACACTATACCCGACAGCCCAATCACTCCTGATGTGCACTCGTGGACTATGTGTTGGTTACCCGCAAGATATATTACATTAACAATATTTATAGAAATTACTCATAAGAATCATGCAGCACTATATAGTAAACTAATTCTTTGATCTGTTTTTTGCAAATTCGCTCGCTATATAGAATTTTACACGGGGGCTGTCCATTGGCTGGCAAGATACTATCACAAATGAAAAACTATTTTGATGAGATCGTTTTCAAAGTTGAATCCCGGCTTTAAGGCGGGAGAACACATAAATAATTTTTATCCTTTTCTAGCCCTGAATAATAAATAAAGAAAAACCTGTGACTTCTAACTTTGAATTTGTTCCAATTTACATAAGGATATTGTACATGATGATATATTACAGGCATAACAAATAGCGAGGCAGCTATGGTAATAGAGTATAAAGCAATAATCGTGACTATGATGTCAACAAGGCTAAAATTGCGAGGTGTGTTTACTGATATATTTAATATAAATCCGAAAAGTATTGCTGAAAAAGTAGTTAATAATGCACTTTCTTTTAGTATTGTATCATAACGTTGAACGAGTCTGTCATCTTTATCTGACAAGTTATCATCTTCAGACATCGTAACTCTTCTATATCCAAAGTGAAGTCCATAGTTGATATAATTTGCGTAACTTATGCTGCTTCCATTCCTCAGATATTAGAATAATTAAATAGATTAAGCCCTCGACACCGTTGGATACATCTCTGAGGCGATAGAATGACGCAGTAAGCAAAAATGCCTCCCATAACATCAATAACCAAATTGAAATCTCAATTAGTACTTCATATCATCACTTAGGTTCGATTCATAGGTATGAGTCAATCCAATTTGCCGTTCAGGTTTTCGGAGTCAAATTCTATTCTTGGGCCTGGCTTCTCTATGAAACCATCGGTTACTTCGATCGTTCCTTCCTTAATGCACGTTTGAATTACTCATCATTGAAGGGTTGTAGTATTATGTGTTTAACTCCCGAATATATCCACAAACCTAATAAATATATAAACTCCTGTTAAAACTCGAATGTGTTAGACATTTTACCTTTTTTAACAAAGTTCCACGAGAATATTCAAAAAGTAGGAAATCGACTCAATAAGTACCTTAAAGATCCAAAGGCAAAAAATATTCACGATATAAGGACTTCGATTAGACGTCTTAATGCCGCCTTTTCAACATTGCCCAAAGAATACCGAACTGGATCATCAATGTCTACATATATCCTTAGTTGCAAAGAGCTTTTTAAAATCAATAGCGAAATAAGGGACTTAGATATTATTTATGAAAAATTACAAAAATATCCCCCAACTGACGATAGAAATAAGATTATTGACTCTTTGAAGGAAACAAGAATGAGAAGATTGGAAGATGCAAAGAACGTTGCTCTTGTCCTAAAAAATACTGATGCAAGCAAACTTTTAGACGAGATTAAGGTAACCCAAAAGGAACTGGATAAGAGATATAGCAAGATATTAGCAAATTTGATTTCAAAGATAGAAACGAACTTTCCAATCGTGATAACTGATTCGACTAAAATAGAAGAATTACATGACTTAAGAAAAGCTTGCAAAAAATTAAGATACATGTTAGAATTACTACCGGTTGAAAACAAAAAGGCACTGGAAACGAGAAAAATTCTTCAAAAAATCCAAGATATTCTCGGAACAATCCATGATTATGATTTTACGATAAATCATTTAGAATTAGAAGGGCAACCTTCGAATGAAATTCGTGAAATAATCAATAACGAAATGCAGGAAAGAAAATTAAATTATGAACGTTTCATTAGGTTTTGCCTCAGGCGGCTGCGCATGTCTCCTAATTCTTTCTTAATTAGGATCAGAAATTTTAAGTTATCACTTGAGAGAGAACGAGCATATAGTGGATTTTCATCTTTATGAAGATTGCAAAGTTGGACACGATAAAATGACTAGCACGAAAGGCAAGAAGGATAATAGCATGCTGGAATATATCTTTGAACCAACAACAATTGATCTTAGCATGTAAATATGAAGCTTTATTACCACATTAGAGCAAGGAAGTAATGAGAAACGTACAGGCCTGTTTTACCATAAAGGAATAGGATTTCCCAAGTAAAACCAAACGCTTCAAATCCCACTATGAAAATACATTTTTGGATTATAGATTCTAATTTTGTCTTGACATAACCTCCTAACTGCTGGGACTACAATTCCAGACGGATCGTCAAATTCCCTGTGACTAGTTTTTCCATGATGCTTAATTTGCGTCGAAGTTAAAATGCGTATTTACGAAAACCCAGATGTAAGATGTAAGATCATTTTGTTTTTTGTACGTAAGTGTAGATTAACTATTAGTAATTCCATAAAGAAAATAATATAATCTCAATCATAAACAGGTTAGGGAAGCGGGCTAAATTAGCAGACAGCCCAAACGGACCATAACTTGCATCTCGGTAGATTCTAGGGTTCCGCCATAGAACTAACAGCTGCACTAAGTAGTTCCTTATACTATTACTTAAAATTCCCTAAGCAAAAATTAAGTAGCACTATAACAGTGAAATGCACAAAATTATTGGCAAAGAGTATACACAGGAGCGATGAAAGTGGCTGATCATATATTTGATACTCCTGAAGGAGAACATCCTCTAATTTTTATAAAAAACAAAGCGAAAAAATGGATTACTGCGACAGATTTAGAGTATTTGACACTAATTATGATATATGGTTCGGTCAGACAGGCTTGGGAGAAGAACGTTCTCATAATAGGACTCATTAAAGATATGGGCTGCTGCTGCAATGATAAAGTCGATAATACCTATCTTAGAGCAATCAGGCAAAATTCACTTCGAAGAGAAACAACCTGACCTTAGCAATGACAGGACGTTACTTCAAGTATATAGCGTGATTAATGCCAATTCAGTAAGAACGCCATGGAAATCCTTTGAGTTTGATGCGTGTTTCAGAACAATAGCACCAACACAATCTAAAATAAGTCAGGATGATAAGTCAAGTAAAGAAATAGAAAAAATCAATGTAGCAGGAGCGTTTAAAAATCTAATTTCGGCAGAAAGAATGTTTGTCAAATCCTACATTCAATTATGGAATAGTGAAGAAGATCCACATTTCAGAAGTTTTGTATTTTCTTATGACAGGCCGTGTTATCCTGGCTATGACAAAACAGGTGAGCTTGTATTACATCATTTGGACAATAAAGTAGAAGAAGAAATAAGGCCAATATTACATTTTGATAGAGAGAGTGAAATAGCACATCTTGTTATGGCAATATTGAAGTCTATGGCAGGCGAATCGATTCCAGGGTGTATTGGACACAATTACCCTTTGTTTTTAGCAGACAAAAAAGCAAAGGCCATCTTGCATGAAGCCAGATCCGTAGTTATTTCTGCAGTTTCATATGAAATGGCACGAGCTAGTATGGACCAGGAAATACTGTTTGGACCCAGTTTTAGGCAATTCAGATCCACGATAGAGAATGCTAGAAGAAGGGGAGGAATGGGAGCATGAAAGCCCTTACTCACTCTGACATCTTCTATGACCTTGACGGAGAATTTGTTTCCAGATTGAGGGAAATAACAACTACCCGCAGGAATACAGTAGATGGTAAGGCCACGATCACATTCAAGACAGCGAGGATAGAGGCAAATTACACACCCAATGTCATCAAGAAAATAGAAGCAGGGAGACTAATAGCTATACCTAATGTAATGGGAGTTACAACCAAAGATGCATATTCTGTATATGAAGTTGCAGACGTGTATCCAATGCACTATATTATACTTACACTGGACCGAAACCAGCCAGGCGTCATCAGAAAGGAATTCATGAAGCTAATTGAGAATGAATGGGATGGCAGTTCGAATAGTACATGGATCGAAATAGTAGGTGCACCAACCGGATATACTCTCCGATTTGATGGATACGATGCTAATGCTAATTCTAATTCTAATTCTGTAGAACCCAAATTCGTTAGAAAAAATATCGTACCATTAACTGGATCTAGTGCGTATTTACTCAGTAAAGAAACTATTGAAAAATTCATTTGTTACAGTCCCAAAGAAGGGGAAAACCGCGATGATTTGACAATCGGCTCTCTGCTAGGGGTAACTGACTCCAAAATACCATTTACCTTGAATTTAGAAAAACTATTACATTATCATGTAGGTGTTTTTGCTTTTACTGGTTCAGGGAAGAGTAATTTGACATCAGTTGTCATAAGAAAGGCAATACGGTCGATCCCAAATGTCAAGTTTGTAATATTTGACATTTCCGCAGAATACAGTATAAGTCTGCTGGATATGTTAGGGTCCATTCCGGCAATCTACATCCTTATTGTGCACCTGACTCAATCAATATTGACTTATTTTCAATAGTTGCGTTGCTAATGTCTTGTGTAGCCCTTAGCTTATGCCGATGAAATAAATCCAGATGTGGCCTTCGCTTCCTCTCATATCCTCTCCCTCTCTATCGGTAGTTCTTCCATTTAATAGTAAAAATAGACCAGAATTAAGCTCATGTCAAACTATAAAATGGTAGATGTAGAGAAATCTATCTCCATTCAACGCGAACAATCTACAAGATTCAAAACAGCTTATGATTACCTTAACAAAATTACATTTACGATTAATGGAATGAATATAGATCTACTCGTTGGTGATATTGTAAGCATTATAGGTATTTCAAGAGTCACAAATCTGATACTTACAAGAATATGCGTTTCTTCTTTACTTCCAAAAAGGCATGGGGGATTATGCAAAAGAAACTTGAATTCAAACGTGTTTATCCTTGATGCGGGTAACAGCACAGATGTATATCAATTCGTAGATTTTATGAAGCAGTATGGGTTGGATATCAAAAAGACATTACAAAAAATAATAGTTTCAAGAGTATTTACTATCTATCAGCTTATACATTTCTTAGTATATGAGTTATCCAGAATCATCTATAAATACAATATCAATTTGGTAGTAATTCCAGATCTACTGGAAATGTTTGTTCAAGATCCACAGCTACATATGAAAGAAGCAAAATCTCTAATAAGAGAAATTGCAGCTGCCTTAAGAAAGATATCAGTCATGAATAATAACAATAATTATAATAATAATGTCCTTTTGTTAGCTTCACTTCCATCGAACAATGAATTATCTTCTCCTATTCTTGATCTAACGCATAAAATGTTCTTTTCGTTGTTTAACAAGGAGATGGAGATTACTAAAAATAATACAAACGATCGACTAAAATTGAGTATGCGTGAAAGATCTGATGATGATATTCATAATATTACCATTAAAAAACACCACTCTCTAAGTATGGAGGATCTCATAACAATTACAGGCAGGTAAATAGGCAGGCAGGTAAGTGACCGTGGGTAGAACTATTCCATCATTTAGAATCGCTGCCATGATGGAACAGTCAAAGTGGAGATCATTTCGTTACAATCTTGATAAAAATGATAGGAAAATATTCGATGAACTGTTTTCAATTTCACGTCTTTATAATAGTGCTTGCTCAAATTGCGCTAGACCAATGGTAATACAGTGTATCTTGATGTCAATTATATTTCATCATTATAAGCAGTTAATAGGATCAAGTAAAGATAACTATAAAATTACAAAAAACAGAAAGTATCAAACCAACCAAACTCGATGAACCAATCAATTTAAATTAGTTGAAATTATGATGGTATTATTTCCTAATGATTTTATTGATATTTTAGCACAAGAAATAGAAACATGGAAGGGTTTTGCTGATACTCTGCGTGGAGACGATAGGAGTTTATTTTTACAAATGCTTGAACAATGTTATCGATATGAAAGAGCAATTAATTCAAAGGGAGAATACTACTCTGCTGAATCTCTATTAATGGCTTTAGTTTTTCTGCAGCATAAGATAATTAATATATTAATTAACAGTAATAATAAGACTAACTAAAATTTACGGAATTTAAGAATAATCAAATAATTTGTCATTATCAAAGACATGACTCTTGGATGGATTTTCGATGCATATCCATTAGCGGACAAGATGATCTTTTGGATAAAACAGAAAGATGGCAAGATGACAAGACTAGAGGATAAGTGGACTCAGTCAATTTATGTTGCATCAGATGATAAACCGTTGCTTAAATCTATTTTAAATAAAGATAAAATTTTATCCCTTGTTGAAGACTTTGAATTTATTTCAAAAAATGAAAAATTAACAGATGACCATCCATCTCAAGTTTTGCAATTAAAATTAAAAGATTCCAGTAAAGCACTAACTTTGGCTCTAGAAGTAGAAAAAATGTCAGGATTCGGACAACTCAGACTCTATAATGTAGATGTCCCACCGGCTCAATCATATTTCTATGAACATGACATATTTCCGCTCGCTTACTGTCAAAGTGATACTTCTAATTTAAAATTAAAATGGAATTTTAAAGATAATGTATGGTCTACAAACTATGAGTTACCCAACTTTAAGCGTATCAATCTAAGAGTATTTCCAAGGATAACGACAGGAAAAATACCAAAATTATCTGATAATATTGATCATATTGAAATTGAAAAATATTGCAAAAACAATAACAGCAATGAAAGTATAGAAATAGTGGAAGATAATTCAGAGGTAGACATTTTAGGTCAATTAGCAAAAGAGGTTGCAGATATAGACCCTGATTTCATCCTTACAGATGATGGAGATTCATTCACGTTTCCATATTTGATCGAAAGATCAAATTGTAATGGTGTAGAACTAAATCTAAATAGAGAAAAGACAATTCCCTTAACCAGACCTGAGAGAGAAGGAGCATCATATTTTTCATACGGCAGAATATTTTTCAAACCTGCTACCATAAAACTACTAGGAAGAATCCACATAGATACTGATAACTCCTTTGTTATAGCAGAATCAGGACTGCAAGGATTATACGAGCTTTCAAGAATATGCAGAATGCCACTTCATACTGCATCGAGAGCTAGTATAGGGAAATGTATGAGCTCTTTGCAATTTTATCATGCAACTAAAAATGACACTCTAATTCCTTGGAAACCTACGTTATCTGAACATCCGAAGAACCTAGAACAACTGTTAATAGCAGACAGGGGTGGTATGATCTATGAACCAATAATAGGAACATACGAAAAAGTTGTAGAGCTGGACTTTATCTCCCTTTACCCTTCAATAATGCGTAAAATGAATGTATCAGCTGAAACTATACTATGCAATTGCTGTCTTAACTCTAAATTAAAGGTTCCACAATTAGTCAATTACTATAGATGTGAAAAAAGAAAGGGAATAGTCCCAATATCACTAGAAATTCTATTAACTAAAAGAAAGTGGTATAAAGAGTTAAGAAATTCGGTTACAGATTCTAAACTAAGAGAAATATACGATTCCAGACAGAATGCTTTAAAATGGATCTTGGTAACAAGTTTTGGTTATCTCGGCTTTAACAATGCAAAATTTGGAAGAATTGATGCGCATATAGCTGTCTGTGCGTTTGACAGACAAATTTTGCTGCAAGCTATTAGAATAGCAGAGAGACATGGCTTTGGTATTCTTCATGCCATTGTAGATTCAATTTGGATTTACAAGAAAAAAGAGAATGACAAGTACGAAAAAAGCAATTGCTTGAAATTAAAAGATGCTATTGAACAAGAAACAGGATTTGAAATTTCATTAGAAGGTGTCTTCAAGTGGATAGCATTTCTTCCTTCAAAAAGTAATGGCATGGCTGGGGTTCCAAATAGATATTTTGGTGTATATGAGGATGGAACTTTAAAAATAAGAGGTATTGAAGCGAGAAGACATGATACTCCGTCATTTCTATCAAATTATCAACAGATAATTTTGAATATCATGGCAGAAGCCAGTAATGTAAGAGATATCAGAAGGATGCTACCGATGATAAAAGATGTATTTCAGATGCACATAAGACAGTTGAAAGAACGAAAGGTTCCATTAGACGAACTGGTCTTTACAAAGAGAATATCCAAGAATTCTAATGAATATGAAAATAGAAATACCATTGAGAATAATGCACTTTCTAGATTATGTGAAGAAGGTAAATCGCTCAAAGCTGGGCAAATTTTGAAATACATAATTACTGATTATTACCGTAGAAATTCTAAAAAGAGAAGCCTACCTGTAGAGCTTGTAAATTCACAAATAAGTTATGATGTTAAAAGATACTGTGAGCTGTTGGCCGAAGTTACTAACACGATAATAGAACCATTCGGACTAATAATATAAAAGTGGTCACAAACTAAAAGGTAGAAAATCATTCATCGAAAATTCAATCGAGTGGGTCTACACTTAGCTTACAAAAATTCTACAGTAAGGTTATAGCGTGAGGTAGATTCAATTACTATGGGCGGTAGGGGCTTGGATTAGGATTAGGATTAGGATTAGGATTAGGTTAGTCTTATGTTTGGTTTATTGACTCTGTCAGGAGTTCTTCTTGAAATTGACTTTATTTAATGGACTAGAAAATGCAATTGCAACAAGTATAATTGACTCTGCAATTATAAATAGTTCCATATTCGTGTAATTCCCAAACCGATTACAAAAGATAGAGCAGATAAGATTAGGCATACAAATCGATTAGTCAATTTTTGTCCCACCGCTTTTTATTTTTGAAATTCAAAAAATAGAGGAAGCTAATATACGCTTCTATAATACAAATCTACAATCATTTTTGTGCTAAAACTCTAGAATAAGATTCAATATATAGTTCGTTAAGCTGGGTCTATTTGTTTGTTATTCTTAATCATATCACACTCTACTTATACTAAGTTTTTGAATAATTCTTGAGAAATATATTATGAATAAAAAGAATCTCGTATTAGTACCCATCATCCTACCGATAGTATTAGCTATACTTGCTCTTCCGACTGCAGCTTTTGGTGATACGGTCAAGTGTAAAGATAACGGAGACAATAATTGCAATAACACTACAATTGTGCAGGAAATCACCATCAATAATAATTGTAATATAATAAATGAAAATAAAGATCACAGCAGCCACAACGAAAATGTGAACCAACTGTCATGCACAAATCAATATGCTAATATTTACGGTTCTGTTATTAACGCTCCTGTATTTAATACAATATTTGGCGATGGAAATATACTACAAGACCCATTTGCACCTATAACATAGCTGACTCGGCCTAAATACCAACAAAAATCACAAATTCGATGTTGCTGCAATGTAGTGGACGGAGAAATCTGCCTGAATCAATACAGCTAAAGAATAACGTGCGCGCTTTTACTTCCTTTCTAATTGCCAGAAAATATTACAAGTTGTATGCTCCAACTACTTTCCTAGCACCTCAGGTACAAATCTAGAGAACTTCCATATCGACGGGAGCATGGAAGCCTAGCGAGAAAATCGCTCGTCTGAAATTTCTTCGTATTACTAACCTCGTACAAGTATCTGGTGAATTCCCTATCGTTGGCACAGCATTCTAATATTTCCAGATTAGTACTGGACACATTAGTTTATTTAAGGAAAATGATATGATATAATCAAAGAAGCAAGAAATAGATGTCTACCAGGTTAAAAAGAGATGTTGGACTCAGTGCTCGAATGATTCTGAGTTTCATAATCTTGGGAATACTATACGTCTTATTCCTAAGCGTACTTCATTATCTTGGAATAGGATACATACCGCTCGCGATAATTGCATCGGCAATGATTCTAGCACAATGGTATTTCTCCGATAAGATTGTACTGTGGACTTCTGGAGCAAAGATAGTATCAAAAGATGATTATCCTAAGCTTCATGAAATAATTGAAAGACTTGCTAGTGAAAACGGAATCCCAAAACCAAAAGTAGCTGTAGTTAATACTCAGGTACCTAATGCCTTCGCCACCGGTAAGAGTCCCAAGAGTTCTCTAGTGGCAGTAACAAGCGGAATTTTGAATTTACTGGACGATGATGAGCTTGAAGCCGTGATTGGACATGAATTGACCCATGTTAGGAGCAGAGATATTCTAGTATTAACACTAGCTAGTGTATTTTCTACGGTTGCTTGGTATCTTGCTCAGTTTGGATTTTTTGGGGGAATACAAAGTAGAAATAGAGATAGTGCGGGTACGACGGTAATCGTAATAGTAGTTGCAATAGTAACATGGATTGTCAGTTTCCTAATCATTAGAGCAATATCCAGGTACAGGGAATATGCGGCAGATAGAGGCGGAGCTGCGATGACTGGAAATCCAGATAAGTTGGCCGACGCGCTTCTCAAGATAAGTGGAAATATGAATAATATTCCAACAAAAGAGATAGAGCGCGTACAGAAATTGAATGCGTTCTTCATTATTCCTGCTCTATCTGGGAATTCAATTGCTAATCTTTTCTCCACTCATCCACCAGTTGAAAAGCGTATTGCGAAACTTAGGGAGATGAAGACTGGAATGGGGCAGCTATAAAGCAAAAGATAAGGCAGACCCAAATCGCAGATTCACTCTAAAATGGTACAGCAAGATATTCTATTACTATAAAAGTTCTGATGCTGATACAACTAGTTATTTTCCTAGACGAAATGCAATGCCTACAAAATAATGAGAAGGAGAAGTTAATGATTTAACTTCTTTGCTACAGCATCTACAGTGTAAGCTACTGTGAACTTTGACCCATCCAATGTATGGAATGATAATTCACTTGCAGCAAAATTTGTGCTGCCTGACGGTAAAGACGTTCCACTAGACGGTTTCAACAAAGTAAATGCTATGGTCTTGTTATTCCCATATTGGGTTAAGACGGGCTTTCCATGTGCAGCGTCCACTCCAGTTATACTAGAATTGTAAAAATGCCACATTTCTACTTCTATTGGCTTGCTCGACGCCCACGTCACAGTTCCAACCCAAACTTTTCCGTCAGTTCGTGGTGGCAGTACAGTTACTACTTGATGAGTTTGGTGGATAGGTAATTTCCCAGCATTTGATACCGCTGTCTTTTGGGCAGTATAAGTTTCATCGTCTACCGTTAATTCGCTTGACTTCTGAGAAATCAAAGGCAAGATAGTACCTACAGATGCTGCTAAGGTCAGGATAAGAATTGTTGATATAATGATTCCTGATGTTACGTTCACGGAGTATCATAAGAGGTAGCGATATATAAGCACTGCATCAAATTCTGAAGAAAAACAGAAAGAAACAGAAAAAATATGATTACGATAATACTGATTTAACTCCAGTTTCCATAGTACCATTGCTTCGCAAGTTTTAACAATGGCCCATAACGTCAAATCCAAAAACACAGCAGCAACAACTCGTCCATAGTTGTGATTGCCTACCTACTAAAATATCTTAAAACGGATATCTTGACATTTTATTTCTTATACTAGACTCCCTCTCCATAAGACTAGACTCCCTCTCCATAAGTAGAGCTAGTTATTTTATCTTGTCTAAGGAGTAGGGTAATGATGCCGCAAATATACGGGAGGTACTATATTCGCAAGCCGTGAATACAGAATCTAAAATAAGAGATACCATTCCGTTAAATCCTCCAAGACAAGCTAGATTAAGAATAGACTCTATGACTTTTAAAAATGATGGAGAGAAGCTCGTGCTTAACAATCCCGTATTTTATATTGACTCTGTACATAAAGAAGAAAACAATACAATGATGACCTTCTCGGGGAATACAGTTATTTTTGATGATTTAGAGAAAGTCATTTTAGAGGTAGAGCAAAGCAGTCGTTCATTATTAGAAAAAGAAGAAATCAATAAGATTTTAAGAGAATTCATTGGCGAGGTTCAGTCTAAACCACTTGACAGTATCATCTCTTGTCTAAAAAACAAATTCAAACCTTATTTTCACATTGCGAGCCCATATCTCCAAATGCTCTTTTCGTATTTTCTACGGACTTAGTCCTTTCATAAAGCTAATACAAAATGTCCTAGATTAGTAACACCCATAGCGCTGAATGATTTAGATTTTAGTGACCTGTCTGATGGTTTGTCAAACATATTTGAACTTCAACAAAATCTCTATTTCTCTCCCGCTCTAATTTCTGGCAGGTTGCGAAATTGAATAGCGAATCATTGAGCGTTTAAAAATTTCTAATGTCACTAGAGAAATGATATTTAAATAAATTTTACTTAAATACATTCACGGTCCAATGACTGCTGAGATTAATTCATTGGATCAA
>JBBRRH010000095.1:0-13504 GCA_038201105.1 Nitrososphaera sp.
ATTGGTAACAGGAAAATAAGTTCCTACATAGTATGGTTTCTGAGTCGGAGTGAGGAAAACTGAAAGTGGCCATCCTCCAGTTCCAGTAGTGAGTTGGCAAGCTCTTTGATAGATATCATCAATGTCTGGTCTCTCTTCTCTATCCACTTTGATACTCACAAAGTTCTCATTCATAATTTTTGCAATCTCCTCATTTTCGAAGGACTCGTGTGCCATAACATGGCACCAATGGCATGAACTATACCCTACGCTAAGAAAAATCGGCTTATCCTCTGCAAGGGCTTTTTGCAGAGCTTCCACACCCCAGGGGTACCAGTTGACTGGATTATAAGCATGCTGAAGAAGATACGGACTGCTCTCCTTAATTAGTTGATTTGGTTTTTTTGAAAAATTCTCATCCAATATGGTCGATCTTATATGAGTCGACTTAGGTTATTTAGATTCTTGCATAGTAATTTGCACCTCATAATGAAAACTTTGATGCTATATCGCAACTTTTCTTATATGATCGACTCATTGCGTATACTATAGTATAATCATTATATATACTTTATTATACAAAGATATACTTAAATAGGGATACTTATGTATAACAGGGTATGACAGGAAAGTCAGTGACTAGAGTAAAGTTTGTTTCAACCATAAGCAAGATGGGTGATAAGAGGATCATAATCATACCCAAAGACTACCACGGTGATGTTGAGAAGTTGAATCCCAAGCAAGTGAAGATCACAATAGATGATGAACTATGACCTTAGACAAAAAGAAAAAGAAACCACTGCTCCAAGAACAGGAACAAGTTGGATCAGAAGAATACTTAGCAAACAGGGAAATAGACCAGATAATAAAGAGAGGCAAAGACAGGCTAAAACATGCAATAACACTCTCAGATGAAAAACTAACAAAGACAAAGAAGCAGATAGTCAGAGAGATGGCCACAGAGATGGAAAAGGTGGGATATCCAACCAATCAGATATGCGATAGATTAACTAAATCTATCAAAGGACTTGTAAGCGAACGGACTGTACGTGATGCACTTGATGCAAAATATAAAAACACCGAACAGATGGAAGTCGCCAAAATGCAGCAAAACTATAGGGGCGGCAGTAGTTTTCACCAACAGGAACAATTGAAAAATAAGGACATCAAGGAGTATACGCGGGAAGATATCAAACTTATCAATAATATAGCCATATTAAGAAAAGTCGCCAAGCATCAGATGGAAAGGGCAGACTGGTTCGAACAACAACTAAAACAACAACAAAGTCCTATAACTCCGCCTGACCCCGTGACTATGGAAAAATTCAAGGCTATGGTGATGCGAAATGCATCCATTAAAGAGTTAATGGCGTTTGTAGGCGGATATATAAAAAGAACAAACAAACTAAAATAGCGTAATACCTAAAGCTGACTGCTGCTTTATTATTTCCTAGATAAGATAAGATGTCAGCATCAAGCGGCGGTGGAGGCGGAGGGGATACAGTTATCAATCTTAACATAAGTGGAAATGAAATAGTAAACGAACGAAAGTTAACAAGAAGAATAAAATCAAGCATGGGAACTGCTAGGTATGTGTTTGGGGCCTGACTAGATAGAATGTACATCTTGATTAAGGAGAGATGGCCTTGACTATAACCCAGACAGAAAATAAATTCCTTAACGAATTAGTCAAAGACTGTATAATCTACAGACTACAGCAAGACGAGGCTCTCAAATACATAGAGATAAGATTTCATGGGATATCAGTATCTTCATACAAGCAGAGAAAGGCTGCAGTCTTAAGTGACGAATCAACGCAACTATGGCTTAACCACTTTACCAGAATTGGATTCGTACAACATCACAAAGAACAGATAGAACATATCCAGAAACTACAGGACGATTCACTAAAGCAATTCTATCTAGAGACGATTGGTGAGCAAAGAAACGAAGACAAGATATTGAAACTAAAGCAGGACATAAGGGATAATGTCAAGTTGTTATCAGAGTTAGGATTAGGCACCCCGATCATAAGTGCAATAAAAGCCAAGTTGGAAGATGCTAAAACAATTCAAGTTTGCGAATGATATCTTACTGCAGGGTACCCTTACGACGAGGAAACAAGATCCCGCACTACAAGTCCTAAGAGGTAAACCTTTCTGGATATGGTCCTCCCCAACGCATAAAGATGAAGACACCAGATTGCTGCATTAATCATATTGTGTCATGTCCTACCAAGAATGATAAGGAATTTCCAATATTTGACTATGAAGAACTTATCTTTAACACAATAGAAAAGAATCAAAACATCTGGATTAAGAAGGCTAGAGGTATAGGTGTCACTACCTTTTTAATCAGGTATCTTGTGTGGAAAATTCTATACTCTAAAGAGTTAGACGGTAAATCTATCTTCATAATATCAGGTACGAGAGAAGAGTTTGCCAACTATGTCAAGAAGAAAATGGAAGACTTGTTTATTCCAAGATTTCCCAATGTAGTCTTTGATTCAAAGTATACTAAGTTATGGACTAATAGAACATGGATTAAGGTAATGCCAACCAAGAATATCAATGACGTTAGAGGCTACATGGACGCGGCTTACCTGTTCATTGACGAAGCAGATTACTTTAACAAAAAGGAACAGGAAGAATTGGAACCTGTTATTATGGCCTATGAAGAAAAAAGCAAAGATAAGACGATAATGGTATCAACTCCTAATGCTCCAGGTGGATTATTCGAAAGAATAGAGAAAGATGCAAATTCCAAATATGCCAAGTTATTCCTCGATTATAGATATGGCCTGGATAAGATCTACGATAGAGCATTTATAGAACAAAAGAAATCAGACCCAGAGTTTGAACGTGAATACAATCTAAAATATCTGGGTAAGATTGGAAATGGGTTCTCTAGTTTAGTAATAGATAGGGCTATAGAGTTAGGCGAGTTATACGATAATCAAGAGATATCACAGCATACCATCAAAAGCGTGGGTGTAGATTTTGGCTTTGGTAGTTCAAAGACTGCTATAGTAATGACAGAAATGCTACCAGAACAACTGTTTGGTGCTAAAACATTTGGTCAAGATTCATTAAACATAACCAACACTGACGAGGTTCACTATACTACCAAATTCCCTCAGGGCAATCCAGCGAGAACAGCATTCAGCATGGAAGACTTCCTTAACCTATCATACAAAGAACTTTCTGAGAAATCTAAAAGCATGAAAAGTCCGTATATTGCTGATTGAAAGAAAAGAGAGTAAATCCATACAAATAGACTAACTAAGATAAGCCGTTAATGTGCGGCAGTCTCTTCTTTTCCTTATTCTTTTTGAACTTACTCAAGAAAGAAAGTCATTAATAACTTGTGCTTGATTAATTCCACTTGCACAAACAGATGCAGCCTTTGATTTTCTAATTGTTTGTTCAATAGTATTTGCACATAATCCGTCCTGTGCCAATAGTAATCTGAAATCTTTCATTGACATTGTTACCATCTCCTCAGTTGTCTGTACTGACGCGGCTTTACTTCTTGTTGTAGTTGCATTACGACTTCGTGAAAGCGTGTCGAACATCTCTTGATAAAACTCGTCCATTTGTTTACTAAAGAAACTATAATACTCGGTACCTTTTAAACTTCTTCTTGTAGAGTACAAAGATGTTAAGAATGCGAGATAACGCAACAGTGAAGGAACTCAATATCCCTAAAGATAAACTGGAAGTTCTCCAAAAGATAGTATCTTCATACAACATCAAGGAAGAGACGAAATACAGGATGATAAGGAAGTTATCAGAGGGTTCAGCGTGCTGTATATGTAGAGGTATTCCTTCAATGGAAGTAATCTATCATCTAGAAGGTGCTACACAAATGGAGCGTTATTGCAGCGAACGTATCAAGAAAGTCTATGAAATAACCCCTGTTTTGTAAAGTTTATTAGATATTTCCTCTCTAGATAGAAGTGTATTCATTGGCTGGCTGTCGAGGGATTTATCGCTTTCCCAATCCAATAATCGGCAGCCAGTTTTTCAGTTAACTAACAGTGTTTTAAATAATTATTACTATTTCATAATAACGTGGCTGGATTTCATATAGAAAAGAAAGGAATTCGAATTTTCGGAGTATCAGAAAGCTTTGCAGGGTCTGATCTTAGTTCTGTATTAGCCGGTGTGGTTATGCGACGGGATTTCATCATTGATGGTTTAATATTCGGTAAAACTACAGTAAGAGGAAATGATAGCACTGAAATTATTGTGTCGATGTTTAGGAGAATGAAAAGAAACGACATAAATTGCATACTTCTTGGAGGTACAATAATAAGCATTCTTAACATAGTAGACGGACAGGAGCTGTATGACACTACGAAAATTCCTGTCATTGCTGTCTCTTCTAGAGAAACAAGAGGTCTGAGAGCGAATAACTTACGAACATTTGAAGATGGGAATATAAAATGCAAACTGTACAATGCACTAAAAGCTAGTGAGCAACTTACACTGCGGACAGGAAAAGCTGTAAATTTTAGAAATTGGGGAATTTCAAGTCGAGATGTTTCTGTCCTCCTAAATGATCTGACACTTCAAGGTGCCCGACCAGAGCCAATTAAAGTTGCTAGCCTCGCTGCTCGTGCCCATAGGGTGATGATCCATGCTTAGAGCCAGTATAGTACCATATTATTTTAGCATCTTGTAAATGCCGTGAACTAGATTAGAGTAAGTGGAGATGGAAAATCACACAAGTTTTTTTCATATTTCGGCGGAGCCCTGTTCAGGGGGAAACTTCTTTGGAAGATGTCTTGGAATGTGACTTCGGTGTATATCTAACATAAGCATCATAGTAAATCTCGCTGCCATGGCCAGTGACGGTGTGTATAAAAACAATATCTACGATGGATCGAGTTTCGTTTTCAACAAAATGATTCACGTCTTGTTCCAATCCGTGTGGATCGATAGACCTTAGAAATTTCATTCTCTCTTTGGACATAGATTATTTTGTTGCATTATTACATAGTATATGAACATTAGGACTCTCATATCTGCATCTATCCACGAGTTTGATTGAAATTATTCTGTCTACGTTATGTTAGGTCGAATCTTTTTAATAAAGAGCGTTGTTTAACTGCTAATTGCTATCAACACTCGCGACTCGCATTACCTGAGTTCATATTCTTAATGGCGAACAAGGTACGAGAAATACTCATCATTTTCTTTTGGAAAGCTTCTTCATTAATTTTGGTTCGCTTTCTCTGACAACCGGAATAATCTTTTTCATGATTATCGAATGGAATCTTTTGGCAGCTACGTCAAAAGTAAAGATAATTACAAAGCAAAGACGATTCCTGGCGTCAGTGATCGGTATGGTAACCCTAAATACCTTCTCATAATACGAACAAGTGTAGTCATTCTTTCCTAGGATAGATTGCCATCGAATTCTTGTATATTGACGAGTCACAGCAGCAAGAGCATATTGAGCGGTTTGCTCATTATCTAGAAGAGGTTTGAGTCCTTTTCTTTCAGAACTAGCTAGAAGCGTTCCATGTTCATCTGCAAGACCCACAAACCTCACAAATCCATCAGTTTTAATTATTTTATCACATAGAGATTTGAAAAGATCGACCATGGACATTTCACCTCAGTACCTCATAATAAATCTTGATGATTTAACCATAAGGTTTCAACAATAGCGTAATTTTGGATCAAGCATTCATGGACATGAATAGACAACTAAAGAGCTTATATAGTATCGATACACGCTCGCCTTGACACGATCTTTATTAATACAATAATAATCAATAGGACTTCGTCAATTCATAAGGAAGGGGACATGAAAATTGTTAAAAGATAAATTATATACTTTCTAAACTCATTCTGTCAGCTCAGGTCAATATAGATGAAAACTCTTGCAATAGATTTGGATTCTGTGTTGGCTGATACGATGCTAATTTGGATCCAAGAGTACAATAAAAGGAAGAATGCCGATATCCTAAAAAGTGACATAGTTTCATGGGATATTTCACAAGTCTTCGACATAACAGTTGAAGAAATTTCCCAGATATTTACAGACATATGGCAACGGCATTGGAGGAATATTCCCCCTACTGAACCAAATATAGGCGTGACCACAAAGAAACTACATGAAAAAGGATTCAGGATTTCTATTCTAACTAAAAGATTCAGACCTTCTGTGGTTAATGTAGCCAAATGGTTGGATCTGTACGAGGTATACTGCGATGATCTCCTGTTTATTTATGATGATCGTCCTAAAGCAGAATATCCTTTCGATATACTAGTCGATGATGCTCCAGTTAACCTAGTGAGCATCAAGCAGCCTAAGTTGGGAATCCTCTATAGTCAACCTTGGAATATGGAATTCTTATGGGCCACTCGGATAGACAAACTAAGTCAGTTAGATCTTTTGATTTGATACAATTAAGCAAATGCCCATCTCCAACGGATATTCCATCAATATAAATTTCTAAACTAGAAGTCACTTTCCTGAAACAGGATACACTTATTCCCTATCATATAATGCAAATATTCATAAAAGTAAGAACGTAAATCTATTTGCATACCTCATGGGTCGCGTATTTCAATTAATCCAAAGTAATAAGGTGTACTCGGGAGAACTTTCAGTCAGTGTCAATAAATTTCGGATAAATGGTCTGATCATGAAAAAGGAACTGGTAGGATATGCGGATTCTGTTGGGATTCTACCGGTTGATAAACATGAAAATCTCTTGTTCATCCAGCAATTTCGACTTACTGCCAAAAAAACAATAACTGAAATTCCTGCGGGCAAGATAGAAAAAGGGGAATCACCAGAACAAGCCGCATTACGAGAGATGAATGAAGAGATAGGGTATTCGGGAAAACTTGCTCCGATAGTAAAATGGTACTTGGCTCCGGGATACTCTACAGAAAAAATGCACCTATTCTTTGCTACAGGTTTAAAAAGAATAACGAAACGACTGCGTATGGATGATGACGAAATTATACAGACGGAGAGAATGAATTTGAGTACCGCCATAAAGAAATGCCTTAATGGTGATATAGAAGACTGCAAGACTGTGTCTGCTATCATGTTATATGCCAGACTTTATCATCCTTAATATAACTCCCTCATGAATGAATGATGTGCCAGTAAAAGACCTAGAACTCGAGAAACTAGTCATACTCAACGAGGATAAGGAAGCATACATCAATTTCATTGAGGCATTAAAGAGTGATGCTACAAAAAGATTATACCGGAATACACTATTCCAATTCCTTAGATATTGCGATTTGATTGATTGTGACCAATTTATCAAATTACCCATTCCAGAGATTGAAATTTTTATCAAAAAATACCTAATCCACTTACAGAAAACCGTCAGGTCAACAACAAGAAAGATGATGTATGAGGTAGTCAAAAAATTTCTTTACATGAATGATGTCGAACCCAAGTGGAGAAAGTTAAAACAATATCTTGGAAAGGAGGACAAAAAACTATCAGATAAACCATATACTCATGAACAGATCCAACAACTTCTATCACTCTGCGATACCCGGCTTAGGGTAGTCGTGCTTTTGTTCTGTTCTACAGGACTGAGATTGGAAGCCCTTATTGAATTAAGAATGAAACATGTCCAGAAAGTAGAGTCAGTATCCTTATACAAAGTGATTGCGTACAACGATGAGAAAGAGGAATATGTTACATTCTGTACCCCTGAATGTGCTAGCGCTATTGATTCGTATATAGAATATCGAAAGAGGGAGGGTGAAACGATCGGACCTGATTCATATTTGATCAGGGATGAATTTGATTACATGGAAGCAGGATTAAAGAAGAATATTAGACCAGTTAGCGTTTCTAACATTCAAAAACTGATAGCAAGAAGATTAGTTAAACTTGGAATACGCGACGTGAATCATGATCCTGATAGTAACAGAAGTCGAAAGGACGTCAAGATCTGCCATGGGTTCAGAAAATTCTTTACTAATCAGTGTATCAATTCCGAACTATTAACGGAACGACGCTGGTTATTGGAAGGCCATCATTTGTTGAATAATGATAATAATTATGTGAGACAGAACCACAGCCAACTTTTAACAGAATATATGAAAGCCGTTGACAACCTGACTATCAATGAAGAGAATAGACTCAAGCGCAAAGTAGAGATATTAACTATCGAGAAATCTAAAGTTGACCTGGCGTTAAGTCAGATTGAAGACATGAAGAAAAGAATAGGCCTGACCTAGTTTTTCAATAATTCCTCCGTATTGAAGGTAAAAGTCCTAGCAGGTCTTTTTTGGAATGCATCATCATCAAATGCTTTATTTCGTTGTCGTTCGGTTCCTCCATAAGGATATTTTTCTTGGTCCTTTAGTCCATGGTTCAGGATGTCAAAGTCGTAAACGTCATCAATTTTAGAGGCTAACATTTCAGTCCATGCTATTGGACGTCCAATATCCTCAAGAACTCTTGAAGAAGTATTGAGAGTTCCAAAAATATTTAGTCCGCTTACCTTCAACCAAATTAGTCCTTCCAGAATATGGATCAGTCTTACTCTAAAATCATCTTCGCTTGAACCTATAGTTAGCATACCGCCTATCAGATTTTCGAACATGAAACCATAATGATTTTTATGGTTTCTTGGATTATCTCGTCTGACTCCAAGTAGATCCATCGTCTGCAACTTAAACTCTTGTCTCAATTCTGGATAGACAGATATTGATTCAAAGAAGAATGTTAAATCAGCCATAGCCTGGAATAAAAGTGGAAGGTAGTAGTTTTTCATATGCCGGATATTGTTTTCCTCCCCCGCACTCACGTCCTCCGGATTTTGATACATGTGTAAAAAATCTTTCATGTGATTTATTAATCCCTCATGTGGAGTGTAATCTCTTTTGTGTATGTCTAACTTCTTTCTTCGAGATGGCTGTTTTGTCATGTAAATAAACGCTTTTTACTTTACATAATATACCTATTATACGTATGCATGAAAAGGAAATAGTAAAAATCTGGTTGACAGGCAACCATTATCCAATATGCACTATTCCAAAGGACTTTGCTAAGGAATACGGATATGATAAACCAACACGAGCCATTATAGAGAAGACGACAAGTGGCTTGCTTCTAAAAAGGTTGGAGTTATAATTTGTCATTACAAAAACTGCTTGCAAACATTCAAGAATACCAAAACCTGTTAGGGGTCCTTTATAAGAAACATCCACAAGTTTTGAAAGAATATAAAATAAGAGGTGCCGGGTTAGCAGCCCAGACACCAACACCAACAGACGTGGTAATCACTCCGGTCACTAATCGAAATGACTACACAGATACAATCCAATCGTAAAGATATAAGCGTTTTTTTCCAAGATTTTTTAAGGAAAATTTGGGAAGACGGGGACAGGCCATGGAATGTATACAGCAAGGAACAGTTTCGACGATTCTGGGACACCGGTGTAACTTGGGACCATTCAAGATGAAAGTTTGTAACAGGTGTAGACGGCCAATAAAATGGGTAGTAATTTGGATAAAAAATAGGAGCCGGTATCTTCCAGTAGATCCTGATGGTTCCGCACATAAACATTACTTTCCAGCGGACGCACCACAATGACCCCCGTCGACGATGATAGAGAGAAGGATTTCGCTGTAATAAGAAATAGCATTCCACCAGGGTATGATGAACCATCTGAGGATCAACAAGAAGCAGTAGATCGCTTGGATAAAGAGTTACGTGACCAATACGGATTTGATCCAAATGCAAAAAGATCTGAAGAGGAAGAACAAGATGGAGAAGGAAAGACTGGCCGTGGACCAACTAAAAGTGCAATAGTATTAGATGTAGTAAGAGCTAGTTATCGCAGATTATTTCTAGACGAGTATCAAGTTCCCCATGCTGCGATAACCTTCAATGGGCATTTTGAGATAATTCCACTCAGGAGCAGACGGTTCAGGAGTTGGATCGCTGGAACGGTCTACAGGGAATCACAAATAGTAATGGACAGCCAGACAATTAAAGACATAATCGGTGTCCTTAGTGCGGAGGCTGAATTTAACAGCGGGGAACCAATAAATCTTGACTTGAGGGTCGCAGATAGACCAGTCAATGATGAAACAAGATGGTATTATGACCTAACAAACAGGGATTGGGAGTTTGTCGAGATTACAGGTGATTATTGGAAAACGGTCATCAACATGATAGTATTTCGCAGATTCCCTAATCAGACGTAAACTTACAGATAGAGGAAGTCTTGGAATCAAGCCCGTTGGCTATTGCTGTCATGGATTTTGTCGCGTGTATTAGAGAAAGCAGCGAATCGCCGACTAGATTACTAAATCTATTGGAGATCAAAGCATCTACCTTAGGAATAAATACGAATGACAAATTGCCAAAGTCAGCGAGTCACTTAAGCCGTAAATTGAAGGAATTGGTCACTACACTCCGAGAAATTGGAATAGAGGTAAAATGGTCATCGGATTCAAAGAAAAACACCAGGACTATAATTATCAAGAATGTGTCGTATGTGCCGCATGTGCCCCCGACAAAGGAGGATCAAGCACAATATTCTGAGCGTGATGACGACAATCCTGACAGATTTACTGCCATGTTGAGCATACTGACTGTCAAAAAGCCGTAGTAGAAACGATAACTATGAAGATGCATGTCGGTCCTGCACTTCTATATTTGAAAGATGTTGGACATGAAATGTCTGAACATACCTATTTTCGAAAAAAGAAGGAATTGGAGGATATGAAACTAGAACGGTTAGAGTTCATTGCAAAACATTTCGAAGATCAGCATCTTCACAGATTAGACAAGTTGGAGTTAATAGAAAATCTGATGTGGGAAAACTATCATGCAGAAAAGAACCCATCCAAGAAGGTCAAGATACTAGAATCAATTGTAAATACGCAGCCCTACTTATCATCCTATTATGAAGTAACAAAGACTGTCTATGAGCATTCCCAATCCAACGGCCATAGCGATGGAGATACCATACTGTCAAAGGCTGAGGAGGAACCGATAGTTGGATTCGAATCGGAACCTTGAGCTTCAGACAAGAGTAATAATAAAGAATCAAAGGAATGGACTGTAGACTGCGGGATCTTTATCCCACAAAATAGAATAAAGGTCCCGGCATGGTATACGGTATGACACCAATTCTAGCACTTAAAGATAAAAACAAACGGCTAGGTTTAAAATAACCGTTGCGAGTACGCAATTGGTGGAAACGAGCCCGCAACGGCTGAGATATGGCAATCTCAATTATAACATAGACTTTGAAGATAATAAAATTATATTCAAGCCTAAGAAAGGCTTCAAGAAAAAGTATAAAAATTAAGAGGTTTTAGCCCACCCCTCTCAGCAGTTTAGTCCAGCAAGGATTGCAATAATCATCTAGATATTTTTGTGTCGAACTAACTTTATGGCAGCACTTACAGTATTGGGTCATTACTCTATCACCTTACTTCTTTGTGCTAAGTTGAAGGACACGATAATCATTCAGGTCGTCTTTGTTTACATTCCATTCGCTAAGCAAGTTATCACAGAATGCTCACCCTAAGAATTGAGGACTGTGTAAGTCAGAGTCTATCTTTTCGTATAGTACCTGTGCTAGATACAACCCTGGAGGCTGTTCTAGCGTATTACAAATCCTGTATAACAAGTTTAGTCTGTCTTTGGTAAGGTGTATTGGATATTTTATAGAAATTCGACCGTCTTCTATATCCCATTGTTCGCTCTTCCAGGGCTTGCACTCTATTTCATTTTTCTTATCTATTGCCTCTACCTTTACTTTTCTCTTGGTCATTTCCTTGGGTTCAAGACGATTAGTTCTAGACGCTTCACCCGATTGGTCTCTACCTTCTGTGATTTCAGTGACTCACATCTTTCCCTTGTGTGCAAGGTTCCAGTCAATTCACGGTACTTGTTCTGCTGTTCATCAAAGTCTCCTAATTCAGTGCCGCATTCATAGCGACACATTCTGGTTTTACTCATTAGGTATACGTGGTATAATATATTATTTATAGTATACTTATTCTTACCAGTATAATATATATAATGAATGGTATATAGGATACCCGTGAATAATGAGAATACGTTGGTTAAGACAATCAAGATAGACGACGAAATCCACGCTAGACTAGCAAAACATGATACAGTAGGGGAGACATTCCAAGATGTAATTATCAAACTTCTAGATCATTACGAAAGATCAGAAAAGGATCCGTATGATGGAAGGTTGCCTTCCAATACTTAAAAGGATCCATTACGCTTAGCCTTCCCCACGACGGACATTTTTTCTAGAATGAGGAGTGATGTCGTTCCTTCGCAAGAAATTGCTATAATGTACTCTGAATAACTAAATGTAATGTTTCATTAATTCATTTATGCAAAAAAGTAAACTAGCCCCATACATTTCAGCGATCGGGATAATCATAATAGCAACTGTAGTAATGTTGTTCGTTTTCTTGGTCTCCCAGAACAGATGACCTTCTGTTTACAGCCGGCGGTACTATCATGTCTGCTCAAACGATGTACACTGACGAATGTTTATTTTCCCAAAATGAGAATATAAGAGCGTGCCTAAATTCACTTGCGCCGAACGAATACTTCTAAAGTCTATCGTAGCGACATTATCAATTAAACGGGTACCAGAATCAGAAATTATTAAAGAGACATTTCACCAGACCAACAAGTATGTAACAACAAGATACCTTTCCTATCTTAAGCAGCAAATCAAGAAGGATTCTTATCATTGGTATACGGCTATGCGTGAAGGTCAGTTCGAATACATACACGAGTTCAAAGAAAGAATAGACGAAATATTGTGGCTTCAAAAGAAGCATCATAAGATCATTGACTCTACCGATAATCCATCTATACAACAAACATCCCTCGCTGAATTACACCGACTAAACATAACGCTTTCTAATTACTTTGACGTAGCACCTGATATAATTGGTCATGCCATATCAACGACACCAGAAACTAAAGCAACGGCAACAGAAGCAGACATCATCGTCTAGTTATGATATTTCCCAATTAGAAGGCAAACACTTCTGGATATGGGGTAGAGAAGAACACAGGCAACAAGCAGCCGGCAACTAATGGGAATTGTTGCTTTAATCATATTCCTCCGAAAGTCTGAACTGGGAAAAGAGCCAGACAAGGATAACTCACGATAGCATGAAAGTATTGCCCGTATCATTTGCGGCAGAACATAAACAGTTGTTATCTCATCTGACCATGATGATCAGTAAATCCTATCTAACGATTCCTAGGAGTATGATAAGTTAATCATCAGTCTCCGTACGGCAAACGCAAACGAACGACACTAGATAAAGAACGGACAAGTTACTCGGATAATTTGGACGCTCTTCGTCTTGCTTGTAAGATGTATAAGATGAAATAAATTTACATAATTATTGAGAGAAATACAAAGATAAGATGCGTCAATCTTCAATCTAACTCAGATCCACATTCTCGACACATTTTACAAAGCGAAGTATTATACATGCAATAACATTTACTACAGGTTTTAAA
>JBBRRH010000096.1:0-13242 GCA_038201105.1 Nitrososphaera sp.
TCCATTTATACTGGCATAGTCATTTGATTCCGAGTAATATTAAGAGAATACTAATACTTTTAAGTATTCTTCCACATTAAAAATGAATTTATCTATAAGATCACTGCGTTAGTTTAAATGCAAATTCGCTATCTTTATCAGCATTTTTCTGATTAGCAATAGCCTTAGCGCGGATTTCAAGACACCTATCCTCAAGTTCAACCCGCAAGTGTCTTCGATTGTCAATTCTAGTATTCAGAGACAATTTGGACAGTCAAATTTGTTGACAATGTCGAATGAGAAATCTTTTTTAGATCCTCCCTACATGTTGATTAAAATGTTTGTGGTACGAGTACCTAATTCAAGATCAGAGCTATGACTTATTTAAGACTAGAACATTCTGTTACTTCCTGCCGGATCATTAATCTAATTCTCTAACAGGGTAAAGGCAGAGGACATCGAAGTAACATTTACGCATAATAGTTAAGTAATAGAATAACTTATAAGAAATGCCATTAACTTCATGTCATTGGCACTTGAGATCGCAGGTGGATCTACAGATCAGAGTATCCGGCCAATACTTTCGACATTAGGCATCAATTATAAAATCAAGGGTAAGCAGAACATTGTAATTGAGGGTATTGCCTCCATCAAGGAAGCTAAAGGAACAGAGCTAACTTTCTGCTCTTCACGCAACGAAGCTGGTATTTCTACTATAAACAATTCTAACGCTGGTGTAATATTGTGTGATAGTACTCTTGAAGGACTACCTCCCCGTAAGCAGGAACAAACTTTAATATTCGTTGACCCTGAAATAATGCCAAGGCTCTTTACAAAATTTGCCACAAAATCTATTGTAGGGACAGGATTAGGTCTGTATATATCCAAAAGAATCATTGAAGCCCATGGAGGCAAAATGTGGGCGGAGAATAATTCAGATGGAATAGGTACCACATTCTCATTTACCCTACCACTGGTAATTCAAGAGGATCACAAAGAAAGTATAGTTATCGATACTGGTTCCACTATGAACAATGACATTGAAGAAAGAAGAAAGAAAAGAAGTATTTATTATAACACTCATAAAACAAAAATTAAGCGGATATTTTTAGTAGACGATGACTATGATCATACTATTACTTTCAGGCTGGGATTGGAGCTTGCAGAATTTGAAGTTGATGCGTATAATGATTCAGCAATCGCATTATCAAAATTCAAGCCGGATTACTACGATCTATTGCTAATTGATGTTAAAATGCCCAAAATTGATGGATTTGAACTTTATGAAAAACTAAGGAAAATAGACGATAAAGTTAAGGTATGGTTTATTACCGCATATGAAACATATTATAGAGCGTTAAAAGAAGCTTCACAAGGAGAAATTAGTTCAGTTCCTGTTATTGAGAAACCTATTGAAATAGATAAATTGGTGAAACAGATAAAAACAGAGTTAGGTTCGTGAGAGGTGACCAGATTCATGAACCCCGTTGAGCAGCCAGATCAAAAACAGAGCAACATGAATATTGAGATGGTTCTTCCTGAGGAAGAAATATCGTTTCAAAGTAGATCGGAGAATTATTATATATGCCTTGTCGATATTGTTAACTCCACCAAGATAGCCGCGAGATTAGCTGATACTCCAATTAGGAATTATTATCATATCTTTCTGAACACGATGGCTGCGATAGTTAGAGGACATAGAGCCAAGATAATAAAGAATATCGGTGATAGCCTAATCTATTATTTTCCTGCAACTTATGACACTACCACTTAACCTCCTTAGTGTAGTGCATTTGAAAAAAGTTTAGTTGTTAGAGGTCCATACTTTTAATTTGTTGAAGTTAATAATATAGTCATACGTGAAAAATTTCATTTTAAATCATTTAGATAACTTCTGTTTGCATGTCGCTCATCCTATTCCTTCTTAATTCCATCCACCATCGCTTATCTTTAGGTTTACCAAACAAATGCCTGTCGAATCCGAGCCAGAGTGATTAGTGTCTGCCAACACTGTTTCAGTAGCGTCAAGAAGCATTTCTTTATGTTTTTCTTTATCATATCCTAAGATGTGTATTGGGTTAACATGACCATCAGGTTTATTGTAGGCATCCACCCGCTTTTTAACATTCACAAATCACTAGATCTTATTTTTTCGT
This sequence comes from Nitrososphaera sp., assembly GCA_038201105.1. Taxonomy (GTDB): domain Archaea; phylum Thermoproteota; class Nitrososphaeria; order Nitrososphaerales; family Nitrososphaeraceae; genus TA-21. Next base: position 2,136 of record JBBRRH010000096.1, read on the forward strand.
CTTAAATAAATTGCAACGCCCACAATCACGAGGGATGCTGGAATGACATAGTATGTTATCAATTCATCAAATGGTATTATCTGATTTGGATTGCCAACAGACAAATCAAAGTCTACAGAAAGTGGATTGTCTCCATAGATCGGGTCTCCGTTTATCTTTGTTTGTAGAGTTATTGTGTAGTCGCCTATCTTCTTGAAATTATAGGGAAAAGTTAGGTCACTAAATTCATAGAATCTAAATGGGAAGACCTTGACCACATTGCCCGAATTTTTCTCTTTGATAGTAAGGGAAGCGAAGATATTATTAACATTTTGATTATCCTTATCAAGGACACTGAGATTGAGTAGTGTGGAATTGTATCCAGCTAAGGGAACAGAAGGGGCTGGTTGAAAAACTATTTGATAACCATTTACGGTTTTTGTAGCACCAAAAAAGTGTGCTTGAGCCGGAGTGTAGAGAGTTAAGAGCAATACCTTGTTCCCACCTATCTGCAGGATTAATGCCATAGCTAGAACAGTAGTCATAAAATCCAGTAGTTTTACTCTTCTTACTAACAATTCACACACCACCCAGCAATAATGGATTAATAAGGATAGGTAAAATAAACGATGACTTACTCTAAGTGGGTTTTGCTGACTAATTATTAAAAATCTATAAATTCCCATCAGAAGTAGGAGTACCTATAGTACTATAGTTAGCAAACACGAGCTTTATAGGAAGGAAATTTAATCCTCCAACTTCAACAGACAATGTACTTGAGATTGAATACCATCTTACCTAATACGTTGAGCGTATTTCTACCGTACTACTAAAAACCCTCTGGCTACGCCATTACGACTTATATCTAATGAGTCAGAGCTCAATGGAGACAAACCTTCTACATAGATTTGAAGTACATATCTACCATTACTTGGAAACACTATTTGTTGCGACCCATTTTGGTTGAATAGAGATGTTTGACCACTCTTGTCTATAACAATGTTTCTCCTTTCATCCAATATTTTGATACCGTAAGTTATGTCAGCCAACAGAGGACTGTTATCTGCATTTAGAAATTTCAAATACATTGTATATGGTGTATTTGGTTTCAGTTCCTTTGGCATCCAGGTTAGCGAAATATATACTCCACCTTTGTCAGTAACAAGATCCTTCGAACTCTCTAGCACTTTTTGCGGGGATGGACTTAATGTAAATACCATGATCTTATCTGCTGCATTTATTTTTCTTTCCTTTACTAATGCCAATATTTCTTGTTTATTTATTAGCAAATGAACTATTGTGCTATTCTTTGAGGAAAAAGGGTCAATGGCAACTGACCGCCCCCCCAGCGGCATGTCATTCACAGTTGCGTTATATTCAAAGAAGCGACCATCTATAGAGAAGGTCTGCGGAATCTTTATTTCTTGATGCACGATAATACTTTGATTGATTATTCTTGATACATTCCAATCAAATGGTATTTCCCATGAAAAAATTCTACCTTGTGGTATAAACTTAAAATCCTTTATCTTGTCGTAGTAGGATATAATAGTGACATTATATTTAGTGCCATTGGAGACGAAATGGTTATTTGTTTGATCACCTACGCTTAACCATGAATCAAATTTCGAAATATTCGTGTTGCTAATTATTGTCATGTTATTGGTACGACTAATGGCAGTACTACCTCTTGATGCCAGTACTCCAATAGAAAAATGATATAGACCAGAGTCTAGCAGTATTGGTCCCTGAATGGTAATGTTGCCGGATTTACTGTCCCAAATTCCATCGTTGTACGATGTAAAGTTAGTTACTCTTGAAGTGCTACCGAATGGTTCTATTGTTATCCTCAATGGACCTAATTCTGACCTAAACAAATAGTTGATTAACTGGCGGTTATCTTTTTCTAAAATGATTAGGTAAGAGACGTTTTGAACCGTTTCTTCGGCATCATAGTCAATGAGTTTAACTTCAATATACATATCTTGTGGATTCTGCGCAGTCAAAATGGTTGGACTTATCTTGGTATAAAGAACCAACCGCTTGCCATCCATGGTGAATGGTGGTAACTGCTCTTCTGAAAGACCATCTCCGTATGATTTATTATGATTGATTGAGATAGAGATAGGCTGAAAAACCAATACTAGACAACAACAAGTAATAATTATTATTTCAGTAATTATCCTTGATGAATTGCTTACGTGTATTTTATAATTCATTTTACGATCATATTGGCACGTTTGTCATAAATTTGGGACCTGTTCTGATCGTGAAATGGACACCAATTCTCCAAATTTGAAGTCAAGTATGTTAACCGAGCCTTGGAATGACCTGACCTAACGATGAAAACCCATGTCGTATAAATGGATGTCTAATTTACTGTTAATACAGCATGTCCACAATTTCAGAGTAATTATTGACAACTTTATCTACGAATGTTTCCTTATAGTTCAGTAACACGTCCAATACTAATGATTTATTCGTAACATCATAACATTTCGATTTGAAAAGACGGATATTGGTTGTAGTAGAAGCACAGTAATTTCTTTCTATGACGCCAGATTCCAATAACCGTTTGACATGCCATGATAATGTAGATGGAGCCTTATTTGTGAACTGGATTAATTCATCTAATCTGCATGGACCATTTTCGACCAGGAAGGACAATATTTGTCTTGAGGTGGGATGTTTAATATGCCCTATAATTTTAGAAATTTCTATTGGCATATGAATTGGAAAGTATCGGGTAATACCTCTCCTCCTATCTACCTTGATAAGATTTGATCTTTCGAGTTCGGTGAGATGATACGATAGTACACCATTTGATGATTTAGTCATGCGTAAAAGCTCTCTGTATCGGATTCCGGGATTTTTATCTATACATTTTAAGAGTGTTTGTTCTGTCTGATGTAAATTATAGCATAGAGTAGAAGTTCCTAAGATTGGAGAATAATTGGAGAGATAATATTCGTGTAGAAATTTAATTCACCTTCAATACTCCCATGCCGAATAAAGTTATCATGACGAGAAGAACCACATGAGGTAACTCCACATTCACTGCAGGTATTACTGGTTCTTGCAAATTGCCAGTTGCCGAAAGGAGCATTAGAATTTCTATTACAGCGAGTGCTGTGAATCCAAGAACCATGAAGAGCAATTTTGCTTTTCCATCTCTGAGATAAGCAATAACCGCAACCGAGCATAGAAAGAGAGCAATCGCAAGGCTGGCTACATGCAACACAATGTGATATATCATAGAGGGATGAGAAATGTGAGGAAGGATTAGAGGAGTAGTCATGGCTGTCACGATCACACAAATTAATCCAAAGAATTTCGGTTTGTTATTAGATAGACCCTTGTATCTATCTTGAAGTTGCAACATACATATTTTAGAATCATCCAAATTTAAACTCAGTGGTACAACTATCGAATTTTTGCAGTGTTCAGAGTTCCCAGGCGAATGTAGTAAAAAATTAAAGGTATTTGGTTCCCGTCTGACATTTCTCTAGTGCGGGTAGTAAAATAAAGAAACAGTGCCTTATACGAAACCAACTAATCCCATACGATGTTAGCCTTCCACCATCTTCAGTTTTAGGTTGTATGCAGCATTGAGAGCAGGGGTTATAGTGTCATCAATTAGTTTGTCTAGAGAATCGAATGGAACTTTCTTGTCTATATCATTCTTCAATGTTTCCAAACCATTTTGTGCATTTGCTGCCACAGTAGAGTTTGTAGCATTGGAGCTGATGTCCTTAAACAGTTCAACAACTCTTGACGAAAGTGCTTGTGCAGTTTGATAAGCTGCTTCATTTACTATTTGAGCACTCGAATTTGAGGCATTTCCTCCTATTTGAGACATGTTAGAATTGGTTGCTTCGCTGGCGTTTGAACTACCGACTGCTATGGACCCTGGACCGGTTGCATTAGCCGTATTATTCAATCCAGAAGTTTTGTTACTCTCTTCATGCCCTACAGCTTCGCCATAGTGTTCGAGAGTTTCGCCTACCAAGTCATTTACCGTCAAAGCCTTTACAGTCACATTATCCATTTGATTTTTATCTATTCGTACGCTCAAAACTTCTCCCAACACAGCATCAAGATTACTCAACTTTCCTTTGATATCATCTGCAGACGGAGGACTCTTAGAATTAAAGGCTTCCTTAAGTGCAGTCAAGGAATCGTTTAGTTCGTTTGCAACCCTTTTGTTCCTCTCTGTTATCTCTTTTGTCTGATTTGCATCGAGATGCTCAGTCGTAGCGTCAGCATGTTCCTGAGCAAGGGTAACATTTGTTCCCAAGTTCTGCTGCGCAAGGTGGGCTTCAGTTTTGATCATCTCTACTAGTGCCAGAAATGTAGCACTTTCGTCCCCAGAAAATGTATGAGCAAAGGCCCGGTTGCCGTTTAAAACCACAACAGATGACACAATCGAGAATATCAGAAAACTAATTACTAATTTCTTCACGTGATGTCTCTACAATGCTCAAACTTAAGCCTTATGGTACACGAATCGAAAATTAAAGTTCGTCCTTTCTTGTTTCAAGATATCATGGTACAAGAATATGAACTCATAGAAACTCCCACTCACACGTTCTTTCTATATTATATCTTTTAGAAGGTTAATGTTATTGGCTTGCTCTTTCTGTCAAGATAGTAGGGTTAATGGATGTGGAATTATTTTCTGTATTGAAACAGAAGGATATGACCCTTTTTAATTGCAACTACCAAGAAAACGGAAACAAGCTGGAATCAAAAGAATTCGCAGTTAATGAACAGATAAGATAACGAATAGTATTGTTAAGACTAATTCAGGATCCAAGTAACGATAATTTGTAAAAAACTTATCTTATGTTGTCGAGGTTTAGAACTTTCAGTCTTTAAATGAATTAAATTGTCTCATCAAATCCTCGTTTTCCGTGATAGTGCAAAGGCGGCGATAATTATTCCTGCCAAACCCACTCCTGCGCTGCTCAGAGCTATGAAGTAGGTTTTACCTAAACTTGCTTCAAAAGATCCTACAGAACTTTTGGCATTTTGAACATCTTTTCCCATTTGGTCAAGGCCAACTTGTAGGTTCTGCACGGTAGATGACAACTGACTGAGAACGCCTTGTATCTTTGGACTAATGTTATCTCCTGACGAACTGGTATCTGTTGTGGATCTATCAGGAAAAGCAAACGTCTGCTTACTTTCAACTGTATCAAGCGGAATTTCAGTATTTATATTCTGACCGCCAATTTCTCCTTTTATTAGTAGCGAATAGCTGCTTCCACTGCGCGTAGGAAGAGCTTTAGCCTCATACAAACCAGCATTTTCTGATGGTATGAAATCCAAGGGCTTGATTAAGGTCCCATATTTTATGGAAGCTGTGGCATTAGTAACAGCATCCAATATAGGAGAAAGCTTTCCTTGCGAACCATTTTGGACTTGCAGGACCACATTGTTGAGATCGCCTGTCAATGGTGGTTCGTCTAACCACCCTACTTCAATAGTTACATTACCGAATTTTTTTGTTATATGTGCGAAAACGAAATGATCGTAAGTTAAATATGACATTAATACTGCTGTTGAAATAATCATAGCTGACGCGAAAAACATTTGAAAGCTCTGCAAGTTTAAATATGTTTGCTCTAGTTGCAATTTAATCCTTTGGGAGATTTTTCGATTAATGTACTAGTAATATAGTAATAATAAAATATTACAAACCTCCATTATCATTGAGATATGAGCTTGTGGGAAGGTGGAATTCGTAAGGGTAATACAATCTCAATTCTGCTTCTAATAACATTTTCAGTAATTGTATCACTGACAATTCCCGTGAGACAAGCTTATGGGCATGCATTCGTTACTAGTAGTGACCCTTCATCATTGCAGTCTGTTCCAACATCACCATCAAAAGTAGTTGTTTTTTTTAGTGAACCAGTGGATATCAGATTTAGTAAATTAAATGTACTGGACCAAAATGGAAAACAGATTGGCAATAAGGATATTCATTACTTGAATGGAGATCAATCGGCGCTGTCTGTTTCATTGCCGCAGTTAAAAGATGGAGTATATACTGTATCGACAACTGTGCTTTCGGAGGCTGATGGTCATGTTACTGATAATGCTTTTGTATTTGCGGTAGGTGAAGCTGCTATACCTTCTACTATAAGCACAACTCCGCAGACATCAGTAATTTACATTCCCGAGGCGATATCTAGATTTCCGACACTTGTAGGCCAGGTCATAATTGTGGGCGGAGCTTTTAGTACTCTTTGGTTGTGGAGGCCTATCTCCCGCATCTCGAGCCTGTCCGCTTTATTCTCCGAGACTCGGAGAAGGATCGACAAAAGACTGGTGTCTGTTTTTTTGATTGGATCCATAATTCTAGTCGCGTCGAACTTTGCAATTTTGATATTTCAGGCTTTCGCCATTTCTGCCAGCCTAATAGATACGGTCACAACTAGATTCGGAACGGTTTTGTTGGCAAGGATCATATTGTCAGTAACCTTGCTAGGGATTTCTATTTTTAATTACCGTAAATATCGGAAATCGTCCCAAATTCTATCTCGAGACGAGTCCATTGGAATATTGGCTATAGGTATATCTCTATTACTCACCACTAGCCTGATAGGTCATGGTGCTGCAAATAATCAATTCTCCTCCATTGCCATCGATTTTATCCATAATTTGGCCGCCTCAATATGGATTGGTGGTGTTATCTATCTGGGATTTATTTTTACCTCAAAATTGCATGCACAGAAATCCCTTGAAAGGGATCATCAGATCGCACTATTATCATTTATTATTCCACGATTCTCTACGGTTGTAGTAACTATACTTGGCTTCATAGTTTTTACTGGGCCATTCTTGTTGTATATTCTTGACAGTAACTTAGCCGAGATTCCCTCATCGCTCTACGGTAAAACACTCATTGTTAAGCTAACATTAGCTGTAATTATGTTAGCTATTGGCTCGTACAACCAACTTTCAATCCAGAAGGAATCACAAGCACGTACTAACATGACTCTCTCTGTTTCGAGCAATGGTAAGAGCAAAGATTTGCAAGAACCTCATACTCCAGATTTCCTTGATGATGGCCCTGGAAAAACGACAAACAATTTTAAAAGTAGGCATACGGATATAATTTCTAGATTCTCTCGGAGTACTAAAGCTGAATCTATTGTAGGAATATTACTACTTGCATCAGTAGCGTTTTTGGTGAATACGGGGCTACCTGCTAACGAAAGAGCAAGTCCACCTCAACAGCAAGCTAATAGTAACATGATGACACAACAGTTCCAACAGGGGTTCCAATCCACATATTTCATTGATAATGATACCCGAATAATACTTTCAGTCAATCCATTCACTGTAGGCAGTAACAATTTCACCGTTTCGTTTGTAGATGCACATAATAATCCCTTAGACGTGAGTTCATCAACACTAAAATATACTGAGACTGAGAAATCCATAGGACCCATAGATATTGATTTGCAAAAAGTCTCCAAGGGTCTTTATTCGGCCCAGGGTGCATTTGGAATACCCGGACTCTGGGATTTACAAATAGAAGGAATCCCAAATAAGCTTAACTCTCCAGCCATGTCTGCCACTTTTAACGATCTCAGAATCAAACCTAGACTCGATCAGTTACAATTCAGTATCACTGAATTAAATACTCCGAGTAATGGAAGTCAGCCTCTTTATCCAATTTATGACAAGAGTAGGAATTCTATATGGGTTGGAGATACCGCAGTTGATAGCGGACAGATATTGGAATATCAACTGGATACTAACAAATACATTCAACACAAAATCAATGACACTAGTATAATCACCATCTTGGCGCAGGACAGCAAAAATAACATTTGGTTTGTAGATCCTATAATGAAGTTGATAGGAGACTATGCTCCTGCAAGTAGCCAGCATAGACTATTCCCGCTGCCAAAAACTATAATCCCTTCAAGTATCGCCGTCGATCCTAATGATCGACTCTGGATTACATCTCCTACCACAAGCCAAGTTCTTATATTCAATCCTCAAACGAATAATATTACAAAACAGATAAGTTTGGAGAAAGGTGCCAGACCACTATCAATTGCAATCAACTCAATGTCAGGCTTAGCTTGGATATCAGATGAAAGAGGAAAACTAATTATGATAGATCCTCTCAAGAATTATACTTCCACCGTATACACACCTACTGCATACAATAGCACATTGAAAAGTCCCACGGGACTTCTATTAGACAATATAGGAGACAACGTATTTATTTCCCAACATGAAGGTCACAGGGTATCAGTATTTAATACAGTAACAAATACTTTTCAGGATTATCCACCGCTTGATCCAAACGGTCTACCTTTTGGTATGGCTTTTGATAAGTATGGTAACATATGGGTTGCACAGCATACAATTAAAAAGATAGCAGTGATTGATCCCCAAACTGGCAAAACCAAACAGGTAAAGATTCCTAATGAAACTCCGTTCGTTCAATGGATAACTTCAGATTCGGACGGAAATATATGGATAGCAGAACAAAGAGGTCATGCGCTGGGTTTAATAACCACCAAAGTTGGTGCCCCTATTTCATCGCCACTTTCCCCAACTAAGATCCCCACAAAACAAGCTGAAACGACAAATACTCTGTATTATAATTTACTGGTAGCACCTGCTATAATGGTAGGTCTAGCTCTAACAGCATTCATGTACGTTAAGAGCGTAATTGATTGCAAGGTTGCAGAAAGGACTCTTAGGAAGTATTTTACCAGAGGTTAGGTAATTTGAAAAATAAGAAATGAAAGATCTCTACTACATCATGGCACATAGAGCGACTGCACGTGCTCAAATATTGAATATGGATGCAGCTTCGGAATCAATAGTACAACCATCGAAAATAACACAATCAATAGAATGGGTTTTTTTATTAGATAATTGAAAAGGTGATTGCATTAACACTTTTCACTACATAAGTTGTTTCTTTAGCAGTAAAAATATGCCTACTATTTCGATTGGTGTACTACAATACCTAAATAGCCCCTACATATACTCACTCTCAATGAGAAATGACAGAATAACATCAATAAGTCTAGCAGCAGTTTTAATCGCAGCGGTAGGATCAACATCGATACTCTTTGCTAGTACAATGCAATATTCGAATGCGCAGGAGTCTGGTAAATCGACTGTAGTAAGAGATTCACAAACTATTCTGCTTGAAGGTAAAATACTTCCAGCAAAGGACTTCATTCACCTCTATGACACTACACCGTATATGATAATGGTGGGTCACGTCGCAGCGAAGCTTCCTTGTGATACGAAGTCAGAAAGCCCCTACAAAGTACTTATTGGTCAGGCACCTAAATTCAATGCAGCCGATTTTGAGTTGATTAAGGAATTGTCAAAGCCCGGCGAAATGTGTGTTTATCATGTAGATCTGGCATCTCATCCTGGAACGACAAATGGCACAATTACTGATATAGCACTACAGAATCCAACCAGTAAAGAAGTAAAATTTGGACCAACTGCGACAGTTGTAATAGGTATAGATGAAATCATGCCAGGCGCAGAAGAATCTATGGGAAACATGACAGTGGGTAACAGTACCGGTTGAAAAATCATCACAGACTTTTTTTTCCTATTTTTTTCATAGCCCTATAGTACATTCGACGAATGTACCAGAAATGATATTAACTGAAAATTCTTCATATAAGTGTCCATAATAGCAAAGCAAGATATGGACTTACTCATTAATGGGTCAGGAACCGAATGTGTCCATAAGTCCCTGATCCATTTTTACTGCATTTTGAGATTTTATTTTGGTCTAAAGCACTTGTTAGATTATTTCTTGTATAACTAATAACTAATTCATAAGTTACCAGTTTCTGCCTTTCTTTTTCTTCTATTTCGAATAAACATGATAACTATTATAACTATTATAGCAATGATCAATGTCAGTGATGCAGCAAAGATCGTTGTAGTAACATTTCCATTACCCTGAGCTTGTATGGGAACAAAAACATTAAACGATGTCAATGTTAAGAAATTTTTCGGACTTATTCTTGATATCACCTGGTATGAACCTGAATCTGGAAAAAGATATTTTACAGAAAAACTACCATTGTGGGTTCCAATATTGGGAAATATAAAAGATCTTTCCTGTCCACTGCTGGTAGTTAGAACGATAACTCTTGCCAAAAGGTCGCCCAAATTTGTGCCATTTTGTAAATGCACTACGTTGAACTTTAACTCAGTTGGTGTATCAATAACAGGGATTGACGGTAAGTATTTGAATTCGGTTTTGATATTGCTCAGGTTATCTATCCAAGTTTGTACTTTGCTAGCTGAAGGAGACTGAACCTCCGCAAGAGCATTGTGAGATTGAATAATAACCGTAAGCAGTATCATGACTAGAATAAATAAAAAAATAGGAACTTGATTAAGACTGAAAAAAATAGTTACGTTCTGCAAAATGACTCACTATCCAGTATACAGTATCAAGACATATTGCCCATTGATGAATTAGATCCAGCCATGGAGCCAACCAAGCGCATCACAGAACCTATTCCAGGCTCCACTGTGAAACTCATTATTCCGTTTGCCATCGTGATCATGGAATAGATCATAGAATAACTTCTTTCCATCTTTCTCAACAATAATATAATATGTAACATGACTAAAAGATTGATTCGTATTTGAATCAAACAGTCTAAATTCAATTGTAGGCTTTTGGCCTCTTTCCAATGTTTCTGTAGTCACAACCGTGGGACTCATTTTGATAAGTAAGTCAGCTTTTCTATTGCCTAGCGAAGAGGTTAGCTGTTCTTGGGTCAGACCATCACCAAATGCTGAGTTCTTACAAAAGATAATTCCAAACAACGGAGAAATAATTATGACTGAAGCAATAACCAATGCGACAGAAAGGGCAGGTTTTCCAGCAGACTGTGTCATCATTAGAATGTGCTTCTTTGGTCCTACTGTCAACATGTGTGCAAAGATAAATGCGAAAGCACCTATTAATAGCATGGTAATAGGTGCCGATTTATGTCACATTCTAAAGTCTTTCACTCTGATTGTTAAAGAGTATCACTTTACTGGGATAGATGAGTATTCTGCGGGCTTAAAGCACGCATATCCGGTCTATCTAGTAGCA
>JBBRRH010000097.1:0-13010 GCA_038201105.1 Nitrososphaera sp.
AATCTCTGAAATAGGAATGTCGTATCTTTCATTCTTCTCTCCGAATACTACGATTTTATCAGGCGTCTCTCTTACTACAAATCCTACATGTGGCGCATCAAGGGCCATAACAGCCCTATTGAAGTATTTGCCAGCTGTCATATTGCTTCTTAGAATTCATAACACTTATTCTTTCCTGTCCATAATAATTGCAATTATTATTATTATTTATTATAGAATTTTGATAAAAGTTTACTGTAGGAGCGAAATTCAGACTAAGTTACATATTTGGTTAGATGATTTAAATATGTCATTGTGGTTGTTATATTATGAGGTTTTCTAGAATTGAGTATTGATCCATTTGACTGGTTTGCCAAATTCTTTGGTACTGGAAGTACGCCTTTTGTGGGGAGAGGGAGTCCTGATCATTTTGGCGACATGTTCAGCGGATTCGACGAAATGAGAAGGGAAATGCAAAAGGTATTTGAAGATCTCGAAACGAAAGCACCAAAGGATCTGATAAGAGAATATGAAACATCAGAAGGTAAGGTAAGAGAAGTCGGACCTATAGTCTACGGTTATTCAATGACAATAGGACCTGATGGAAAACCTAGAGTAAGAGAATTCGGAAATGTTAAATCTCCAATGCGAAGTGGCGGTGCCTCGTTTAACACTCCCGTTATCACATCTGAAAGAGAGCCTATGTCCGATATTACAACAAATGACAAAGAAGTGAAGGTTGTAATAGAAATGCCAGGTGTTTCTAAAGAAAAGATCAAGATGAATGTTTATGATAGTAAAGTAGAAGTTACAGCCGATGACACCAAGAGGAAGTATCATGAAGTTATTGAAATACCACCAGAAACAGATATTGAAACAGCTAAATCCAGTTACAACAATGGAATACTTGAAATAACCTTCCAAAAGAAAGCCCAAGCCCAGCCAAAAGGCAAGGAAATAAAAATAGAATAAATGTGATTCAGTAGGTAATGAGTCAAAAATTTTGTATTAAAAATCGATTGTAGGTCCAAGGATCTCTTTGACCACTGCAATTATAACACATCTCAAATGAATAACAACAATTGGGGCCTCTCATCGATGCTCGGTATAAAATTCAAGAAAGACATCAAGACTACAAAGCCAAAGCCAAAGATATAATGACTAAGCAAGAGATAGGTGGAACTTCTTTCAGTGGATCGTTATTAGAAGAGCTCAAAGACAGACATAGTCAAAGCATTCTGACATACGATGAAAAATACAATTCTTTTTGTTACTCAATTGCTATTAAATAATTTTTAATTAGCGGAATATGATATCTAACTACGGGATCAAGATGACTTTTCAAAGTGAAAATGACATAGTAGTAAAGATATTAGAATTATGCAAAGAAGGCTCTACAAAGATAAAGTTGAAAAATGATTTAGCGATTTCTCATGTGCAATTAAGGAAAAGTCTAGCAGAGTTAGTTGACAAGCGCTTTTTAGAATATATTGAGCCAAAACAGCTATATATTACCACTGACAAAGGAATAAAGTTTCTTAACATGAAACGCTACCCGTAACTATGAACTTGAGATATTATTGGTTCAAAAAACTAAACTTTTAAGAAATTACATCCAGTTGGCGCTGCAGAAATCGCAATTCTTGATTGATGATATTATTAATTACGATAATTGAATGGAGGTTTTTAGTCACTCATGGTAACGTATGTATGTTAATATCTGATCGCCTAATTTTCCTAACTATGTGTTTTCCCAAAACAGCAGTGAGAAAAATTGCAGTGGCTGTTAGAACAATAGCTCCACTTGGTGCAATATTCATAACGTAAGAAACAATAATACCCACAATAACCGAACAGGCCGATATGCCACAGGATATGATTGCAGTTTTCTTGAACCCCTTGCCCACTGTAATAGCAGTGATGTTTGGCAGTACTATTAGAGATGATATGAGTAACACTCCAACCAACCTTATCGATGCAATGACCGTTACGCTGGCAATCACTATGAAAAGATAATTTATGTTCTTTACGCTCAGGCCACCGACTGCTGCTTGTTCCTCATCAAAGGTGACATATGTTAGTCCTTTATAAATAAGAGAAATTATCGCAAGTACTATACTGCTCACTATTAGAATCATGATCAAATCTTGAACACTCACAAGAAGAATGCTTCCGAAAAGAAAACTAAATAAGTCAAGCGTAAATCCTCCTGAAAGACTAATCAGTACGATGCCTATAGCCAGCCCTGAAGACAATAAGACTGCAACGGCCGAATCAGCAGGTATTTTGGCAAACTCACGTAACTTTGTCATTCCGAGGGCCGCTAATACAGAGACAATAAAAGCAGTCCATAACGGATACACATTTGTGAATAATCCGATTGCAATACCCCCAAAGGCTACATGCGACATCGCATCGCCAAATAATGAATGACGTTTCAGCACCAAAAACAAACCAATAATTGAACAAATTATTGCAATCATGACGCCAGCAACTAAGGCGCGCTGCATAAAACCAAACGTAAGAATTTCAAAGACCATCAGGATCAACAATCTTGTCATTGGTATTGACGTCAAAATGCGAGTGCATATGTGCCTGCATACTTGATTCTAAATAGGCTGACATCATTAATTTTTCGTTGTTAAAGAATTCTCCAACGTCACCATGGAAGAATAGCCTTTTGTTAATGCATGCTACCTTATTCGCTAATTTTTTTATTGCATCTAGATCGTGAGAGGACCATATGATAGTCATTCTTCTTTCCTTATTCAACTCTGTTAATAGGGAATAAAACTTATTTTCCGATTCCATATCAATGGCCGTGGTAGGCTCATCAAGTATCAACAAATCAGGATCAGCTACCAATGATTTGGCAATCAACACACGTTGTAATTGACCCCCTGAAAGCTCACCAATTCTCTTCTTATTATATCCTATTAATCCAACTTCTTCTATTGCAGATGATATTTTGCCTTTGGTGTACTTTCTACCAATCAATCCGAATGAAACAACCTCTTCAACCGTAACAGGAAATCCCTGTTCAATTGATCTCGTCTGTGGTATATATCCAATTCTTTTTAAAAAATTTTTATCATCTCGTATGTCCTGACCAAATAATTTTATTGTTCCCTTGTACCCGAGGAGTACTCGTAACATACATCGAAAAAGAGTAGTTTTACCTGCTCCATTAGGACCAATTATTCCCAAGAAATCTCCTTCGTATGCTTTAAAAGAAACATTTTCTAATGAAAGTGAGGAATCATATCCGAACGATACATTCTCGACTGATACTATTTCAGCTGGCATTCTAGACCTATCTTCAAATTCTCAACGTTCTCATTCATTTTATTAAGATATCCAATGCCGGCTCTCTGTTCTTCTGAATTGATTCCCTCTATCGGACTTAAGATCAAGACTTTTCCATTCGGAATTTCTTGAGCTATCACTTCTGAAGAACGTGGATCGACGAGATCTTCTGAATATACTGTATGCAGCCCTAGATCTCTTGCCAATTCAATAACTTCTTGAAGTCTTTGAGGGAGTACTTCTCCTTCAGGTGTTAACCCCTGATGTATGCTATGTTGATTCAACCCATACCTATTTGCGAAATAGGTAAAAGCGTTATGGAACGCTATAAAATCTTTCTTGTTGCAAGTTGCTAGTTCAGTCTTGATTCTATCGTCTAGGTCATTCAATTTTCCAATAAATCTATCTGCATTTGCCTTGTAGTATTGGGTGTTGGCGGGATCTATTTTTACTAATGCATTCCTGATATTCTCAACCTCCATTTCTGCTAGGATGGGGTCGAGCCAAACATGAAGGTCATACGTACCAGAAGTGCCAGTATCATTACTCATAAGGAGATTCAAACCTTGACTCGCTTCTACTTTAAACTTTGCATTAATCTTATCGATCCACTTTTCTAAACCTGCGCCGTTATAGACTACCAAATCAGCAGTTTCTGCGTTCTGAATCTGTTGGATAGTTGGCTCAAAATCATGTGGTTCCACCCCAATTGGGATGAGACTTGTGACATCTACTTTATTTCCACCGATTTCCTTGACGAATTCATAAACAGGATAGAATGACGCTACAACTTTTATTCTAGACTGATTTGTATTGGAGCTTATAAGAGAAGGCTCGGTTGTGTTAATACTATTTGTCGCAGCAAATCCAACCGGCAGTGTGGTCAAAATTAGAAACACGTAGAATATCGGAAAGACATGTTTCAATGCACTATACATGATCCAAACCTGCGTTATTAAGTATATATATTTTTGTTATTAATAAATATCATTATATATATAAATAAGTTAATAACTATTCAGCCACATCGGATCACGTACATTCCTACTAACCCCGTTAATCTTGATCGAATTTCAATGATCAACATATCAAATTTGCTGCTCTAGGGAAAAGCAGACCAATGACTCTTGGTATACATCTGTTTGCATTTGGGTCAAGTAAAAAGTAAATACCAGTCCAAAATTAATAATTAAGTAATAATAGAAAGTACGTAAATATTCATGTTACTAATTGATGATATTCAATGTTATTATTGAATCTACCAAAGGTAGAATAGACAAGCAGAATTTAGAAGATGAATTTGATATAGGAAGATGAAGATTTCATCATGGATGAGGACAGTTAAGGTTACTAGATTATGTTACAATATACGAATTATTTCTTGTTTAATCCTGACAATTACAATGATTATATCGGGAATAACAATCAACAAAGGTCCCTTTTCGCAGGCGTTTGCGGCATCTGGTATCAAGATAGCCGCTGTAGGCAATTGGGGTTGTACTTCAAACAGCCAAGCAACTGTCAACAATATAAACAGCAAGAATCCTGAACTGGTTTTGGGGCTGGGGGATTATTCCTATGAAAGTACCCTCGATTGTTGGTTTAATGAAATCAAGGCGTTTGAAAAAGGCCAAAAATACATCTAATACAAACGAAACCAAATCCATTGATTCAAAAGACAAGATCAAAACAGAAAAATCAAAAGGCCAGACGAAGAATCAAAACCCAGTGCTATTAAGTGGAACAAACCTGCTCCAGCCGCCAGAAGAAAATAACAAGTCTTCCGCATCCGATACAGAGATGTCGAATCCAAGTAAGAGTAATGAAATTGGAATAAACAACAATGTCCCTAATTCTCAAACATTAGATCCCTTTGCGCCCCTATCTCCATTTCCTTAATACTGCCTCATTGCTGCCAAAATTGAGCTAAAGTACCTAACAGAATTGGCTCGTTGGTAGGTAATAGTAGTACGAACAAACCCTTTGGGGGCTGTACCTACATCATGATTGTAAAATTTTATCGAATTGTGTCCGGAAAAGTAGTGTACAAATTCCTTGAGCCCTTTTTACATATAAGCTCAAATCTCTAGGCCGATGGATAGGATGGCAACTGTGGTCTCCTGTTTAGGGATATTAAAGCTGATACTATAATTAAATACGATACTCTAAACACTAATATGATCTAAAACCCTCTCCGATTATGTCAGCTGCGATTTTGAGCTCTAGTACTTCATTCGCACCTTCATATATGGTAGTTGCTCGTGAATCCAAAAAATGTCTTGCTACCCTTGCGGTTTTTTGATAGGCGTAGGATCCAAATATCTGAACAGATCTATTGGCAGCATCAAAAGCAGCATTAGATGCATAAAACTTGGCTATCGTTGCAAGTCTATCTGCTTCGGATCTAAGCATTGAATAATTTAGATTTTTGCGGTTTAATTTGGACTGCCAATCCATATCCTCAATCTTCATATTTTCAACGTAGTCATGCAGTTTTTGTCTAGCAGAAGCAGCTCTATAAGTAAGCCATCTGGAACTTTCTACAGCAACCGCTATTTTCGATATATGATGTTGGATTAGTTGCTTCTTTCCCAAAAGCGAGCCATGTTGCTTTCTTTCTTTGCTATGTCTTACTGTCTCGGTTAAACAATCTCTCATAACGCCAATTGAACCGGCCGCAACGCTTAGTCTTCCATCAATCAACGCACTATAAGCAACACTTAATCCCCATCCAGGCATAGCCAATAGATTTTCTTTTGGTATCTTGCATTCATGAAAAGAGATCTCGGCATTTTTGACCGTAAGTAGTCCTAATTTATGCTTCATTTCAACAGCGTGGATGCCAGGTGAATTCATATCAACTATAAAAGCGGATATTTTTCCTGTTACTTTATCGCGGGCATACGTCGTAATAATATTTGCAATTGTTCCATTCCCTATCCAATGCTTCTCTCCAGATAAAACATAATGATCCCCTTTATCTTCATAATTACTAACCATCGATGAAGGATCACTTCCTGCTTCTGGCTCTGTAAGTGCGAAACCCATGACACTCCTCCCGTCAGTAGTCCTAGATAGGTGACTTTTTTTCTGTTCCTCATTTGCCCATGATTGTAGAACCATTTGTCCTATGGATGTATGCGCTGAAAAGAAAGTTCGCATCGAACTGCTCTCCTCGCCGATCCTCTCTAACGCAAGTATGTATGTAAGAATATCGTATCCTAGTCCTCCGTATTTTGTGGAGATTGGACAGCCAAGCATTCCAATCTTGCCAAACTCAGGAACTAATTTATCATCCAATTTCTCTTCGAGATAAGCCCTTTCCTCAGATTCCCTTAGGTTCCTACATGCATTATTAACTTTAGAAATAAATTCATCTTGTTCAGTTGATGTGTCAAAGTTCATCTGTGAAAAGTTAAAGTAATGTGACATGTAGAACATTAATCGACTTGCTATAAAAGCATAATTATCAAATGCAAAACAGTATGTTAATCGATCAATTTTTGTATATGCATCTCATTGTTTAATTTTTCTGATATGATTGGTTTGTATGCCAATGTAAACATGGAATTAAGGATAAGGCTCTGATAGTCAGCCGGCTTTGGGAAAATACGAGTCATATGTTACAATGATTAGTAACTATATCTGAGAAGTAGATGACAAATAAACGAACAGACCAAACCGTCGACCGTTACTTAAATAATACTGGCAGAAAAAATTTCCCAGTTAGATGAAAGATGATACATACCGTTATTGAGCGGTATGTATCGTATTAATCTTTGTCAAACCTTTCATAGCAGTCATATATTTCATAGTCTGCCAAGTTATCTCCCAAGTGTTCTGCTTTTGCAATGCATTTTTGCATGCTATGAGTAGCATTTTCGAAAATTGGTGTATTCTTAAAATCTTTCCAATTTATATTATTGTCATCAAACTTATTATTGTCAATTGCACGGTACAGATGTTCAACATCTTTGTATTTCTTTAGATCACCTTCATTGTCTCCAAATGCGTTACTAATTAATTGGTTCCAATTAGATATTCCGATAGCTGTTAACAATCCTATTCCTAGAACCAATGTTGACGCCACTCGATTTTGCATGAAGAAAATTCTAGAAGCAGTTTATAATAGATTACTCATCATCATTTTGTACATTATATTCAATATTTCGCAATTATCACACGTACCACGTAACAATGATTGAAATTATTTTAACTTTTGGACGAATATGTTGTAGTATGTTCCTAACATACTGGTCTATCCATGAAGATGATCATGGTCAATATCTCATCTCATATCGAGAATCATAATAATATCTACTGATAACTATGAATCTCTAAATCAAATACGTTCGGTGCATAGGAACTTAACACAGATACCGAGAGCTCTATAGTGTGGGAAAGCAGTGTATTCAACATGTAGTCTTAACTGATAGGCTTGGAAGACTATCTTCATTTAGCTAACCATAAAATTCTGACATTCTGCGCTGTCCACTATGATTTGGTAATTTTAATTGTGTCTTGGATTCATCCATATTAATAGTTGACTTGACAATTTTTAGAATGTTATTGTCCTTAGTATCCTTCACATATACAATATATATTAGCGCATCATTCTTTCCAAAAGATTTTCTTATTACCCTTCCAATTCTTTGGGTTATCTGATTTACATTGGAACTGTTAGCTATTATTATCGCGATTCGTACGTGCGGAATATCATACCCTATTTCTAATGTGTGCACTGAAAGAAGAGGATAAAACTCTTTTCCCCAGCGCTTTAGTATTTCTTTTCTTTCTCTAATTGAGATCTCATTATGAATAACATTAGCCTTTATTCCATTTGTAGTCAGCATTTCTTCCAACTGTTTTATGGAACTTATCGTCTCACTAAAAATCATGATGGGCTCATGTGGATGGTCTTTAACTATTTTTATAACCGCGTATAGTTTATTTGTCGCAGTGCTAAGCAATTCTTTTCTTTTTCTAACATTTTCAAACCAGGATTTTGCCAATTTAGCTCTGTATCCTCCTTTCGTCAACATCATTGATATGATGCCAGGATTAAATTGTCCTAATTTACGTGATAATTCTCGAATACGCCTGCTTGTATCATCATAAATTGCTTGTTCGTGGGTTGTGAATGTTACCATGTGAGGAATGATGTGTGGTTTTGCAAGTCTTCCATCATTCACCGCTTCACGAATCATATATTTTTTCACTGGCGGAGCGATACTCATTATCGTACTATATTTAGGATCGGTGTCATCTATCGTTGCGGTTAATCCTAATACCCCCTTGTTAGGGTCCTCTGCTATCACGGCAAATATTTTAGAGTATTCACTTGCAGTTTCACTAATCAGGTGAATTTCATCAAGGATTACAAGATCTGCCTTTCTTATCAAATCTAAATTATTAATGACGCTCTGATAAGTGCTAATGGTTATCTCCCTAATATCCTTGCGTTCGCCAAAGTAAATACCTATATGTTCAGCAGACAATCCATATTTAATTAATCGTTCCACATTTTGGCCAATAAGAACTATCCTCGGTACTAGAAACAATATTGTGAAGAGTTTAAGGTTCACCTGCTTTTCAGTAGACAGAAAAGTTGATGACCTATCTGTTGCCAGAACAATATCGGCCATACGTCTAGCGCATTCAAAAGCAATCTCTGTCTTTCCTGTACCTGTACTGAAAATGACAGAACCTACACATTTGTTATGTATCCATGCTTCGACAGCTTGCAGTTGGTCATCCTTTAGTTCAAAAGGAAATCGAAGATTGGAGATTGCAGCCAATAATATAAACGGGAACCACATTTAACTAAAAGCTTTTGGATCTGTGCGTCAAATTAGAATTGGCGGGACAGTCATTGGTAGGACTGATCTGGATTGACCAATAATGTTTGGCTCTCCTGCCGAGAGTTCTACCTAACTCTATTAATTAATAATTTGACAAAGTCATGAAAAATTCGAGATCTCGAGAACACGTTCGGTAGCAATACACTCATGTAACACATGCAACAGCCTACATTAACTATATTTCTACATCCACTGCTTGAATGATGGAAGTACAAATACTTGCTCGGAAAGTTAATACAATTGTATAAATCGGTATTCCATTCATGTCATGACTAAGGTATATTTACAGCGGATTTGAGTAATACATATTGAAACAAAAGGCCCAAAATGATTCGATTGTAATCGCAATCATAACAATGATCGTTATCGCGGGTGCTTGTGTATTTGTTAATTTCTATGGTTTCTCTGTCCAGGCAATCAATGATTACCCGCAGGGCTTGACTGTACAAGTCAATGAAACTTCATCGACTGTCATTAGAACATATGAGAATCCAATTTTAGGCGTAAAGTTCCAATATCCTTTAGAATGGGGAGAGCCATCAATACGGGATAATAGTGTTTCCTTTAGTTCCTCCTCAAACTCAAAAATGCAGTTTTTTGATATCACAATTTCTGTAGAGACCTTACCGCCTGGTTTTATTGATCTTCAACAGTTTATGAGAGAAAAGTTTGGAAAATATCAAACATTACCAGAGTTTAAAATCGTCGAATTGAACAAAACAACATTGGCAGGCTTCCCTGGCCTTAAATTACGTTATAATTATTTAGAAAATTTACTTTTAAACAATGTAAATGTTACTTCTATGAATGTCTTTACAATTAAGGGTAATACCGCTTATGATATTTTGCTTCACACAAGAGTATCCAACTATGATTTTTACCTTTCCGAAGTGCAGAAGTTGATGGATTCGTTCAAAATAATATCTATCTTGTCTTAATCAGATTTCTAGGACTCCTAACTTGTTGAGAAATGGTGGGAGTTAGGTACAGGATAAGTGATGTGGAAGGTGAATATTTCAGTACATTGTTACACATATCGTAGTTAACGAAATTTTTGGTGATAACTTGAAATCCTTGTTCGGCATTTTAGATTTTGAATGTGTGAACATATTGAAAAGTTAAAAGCTCAAGGATATGTTGACGGCAGTTTAATATATCTTCAAAGGGTCGAGGTCAATACTGATTTTCCAGAAATTTACAGGATCGCGCATTATTGCTTGTATTGCGGCCTCGCAATAAAAGAACATGTCCCCAGTTTTAATATAAATTGTAGCGGATATGGAAATGCCCATCTAAACGATCACTTCGGACCACACATTGATGGAAATACTTACAGATTTAATCTAGTTACTACTGATGAGTATAGTACATTCAGATCAGATGATTCGAATTACCCAGTCCCAACCACAGTGAGATTTTGTCCGTATTGTGGAGAACAACAGAACAGATAGTCGAAGGATTTAGGCAAACAGGTTAAACATCCAGTTCACTTGATTTTATAAACTCATCAATTTTTATAATAATGTTGTTCCATCATTAATGTTCATTTTAAAATCTATGTTGAAGTATTTTACGCCTTCTTGCAATACATGTAATTTATTGTAACTCCTTTTGAGTTCCGCCAAATAATCAGAACGTCTATTAAAAATTTTCTCTGTTTGGTGTCGCTGGTTAAGTTAACAGGGGCAATTAAGTGGTTGAGCTATCCATTGAAATGTCAATACAGTGATTATTCATGTCTGCGGAGGTTTCCGATACAAAAAGATTAAAGCTGTTGAACAAGTCTGCTATGCAGATATTAAGTGTGATAGCGGAACTGTGATAGCGGAACTTTAACGAGTCGATATCATACCACTTCTACACCTTTCCAAAATGCAATATATCCTTTGATCTTTGTTGCTGCTTCAGATGGTTCGGGATAGTACCAAGCACAGTCTTTATTCAATTCCCCATCAATTTTGATGGAATAGTAGCTTGCAGTTCCTTTCCAACCACATCTAGTGTTCGTACTGCTTTCGTCAAAGAATTCCTTTTTGATTGATTCAGGAGGAAAGTAGTGATTTCCTTCAATTTCTATAGTTGAATCACTTTCGGCTATGACTATATTATTCCAAACTGCTTTCATGCTTTATTTACATTAAAAGGAACATCTTAACGTTTTGTCAAACCAGTGTCGATCCGATAATGGGTGGATAATGTTCAAAATGACACATAGAATAACTAGTGATATTAACTTAAATAAAACCATATTAATAGAAGTGCTATTGAAGCGTAAACCTATTTTGTTAATTGATGACAAAGTAGAGTCTAAGCAAGCAATTGAATTTCTAATAAATAACCATATTGAATATGTAGTGCTTAATCTTAAGAAATTTGAAGAAAGCTGCTGCGCGGAACTTCCAACCACCAGAGCCCCGTCATTGTTTGCTCCTGAAGGTATTTTTAAAGATTTAGAAGGAATTATGAAATATGCCTCATTGGACAAACAAGATTATTCTCCCGTAAGTGAAAGTGCATATTGGTAAAGCCATTTTTGATATTTTGAAGGTCATCTTCATAGAATGTCAGCTGCTTAAAAAGAGCTCGGATTAAATTAAACAGATTTTTTCATCATATTTTTATTTATCGAATCATTAAATTCATAGAAGACTCACCCATGTTTTGTTTCTTTTTTTAGAATCTACCATTACTTGACCTTCCTTTTATCTGAGATGTAGTATTAGCACCTATGTGACTTCTAGTTGAAAAACAAAGATCCAAAATTGTCTCAACTTTGACTGGTAAAAAATCACAGCAAGGCAACTTGCCTAAGATATCGCTAGTGATATTTCTATATATTCTATTATTATCCTAGTTAGTATTTCTCGATAATTCATAATTTAGTTCCATAATTAATAAAGCATCGATGGATCTGAATTTAGTACGAAGCGTCAGGTTAATACTGTGTTTGGCTGTGTGTTTGCCGCTAGTTCTTGTTAGCTTTGTTGTCCCACTGAAGTATGTAAGTGCAGTTGACATAGAGGGAAATGATCACGACAATGTTCTCTATGGGAGTATGGGCAATGACAAAATGTTTGGCAAAGGTGGAGGAGACAGATTATTCGGAAGCGGTGGTAACGATACGATAGAAGCTGGCAGTGGCAATGACTTTGTGCAAGGTGACATAGCTGATGACATTATTAATGGTAATTCTGGCAACGACACCGTTCAAGGTGGCGCGGGAAATGATCAAGTTAATGGCGATGATGGTAATGATTTGGTAATTGGTAGCTTTGCCAACAGTGCCATGTCGATCAAAGATTTAGCTGCTGATACACTTACATGTGGAACAGGTAATGATACTGCGTTCATTAACATATCTGATAATGATACTGCATCAGCAGATTGTGAAACAGTTATTACTTCGCCTTAAAAGTACTATAAATCCGTCGGGGACTAAACGTAGCAGGTCTAACACATAACAATAACAACATTCGAATTTCAATTAAGTAAAGCATTTCAAACATGTTACAAATTATTTATTACGGATTGTAACAACCTTAAGACTGAAGTAGCAGATTTACCAAGTTAGTGAGTCAAGGATCAAGTCTCTCGTAACAATTGGAAATAACTTATAATTGAGAATGTGTTCAAAGACCTCTATGTTATAAAATAACTATTGCTTAGGACAAAGACATCCCATGAAAATCAAAAAATATGCTCAAGTAATAACAGTAAAAGAAGGAAAACATTATATTTCTAAATTAAAATTCAAGGAAGAAAGGAATGGTTATCATATGGAATAAGGCATTAAACTGCTGCAAAACATTATCGAAAATGACTTCCGAACATCAAGGAATAATCGCATATTATCAGAATGATCTC